>JASGEE010000047.1:0-8750 GCA_047606715.1 Microbacterium sp. | reverse complement strand
CTCGACCTCCCCCGTCGGGAGGTCTTTCATCGAGTGCACGACGAGGTCGCACTCGCCGCGCAGCAGCGCCTCGCGCAGTGCCGCGACGAAGACCCCCGTCCCGCCCAACTGTGCGAGCGGTCCGGTGAGCACATCGCCGTCGGTCGTGATCGGCACGAGCTCGACCTCGCGACCGGTCGCGGAGCGCACGGCATCCGCCACGGTGCCCGACTGGGTTCTCGCGAGCAGGCTCGCCCGCGTGCCGAGCCGCAGCGGCCCCAGCGGCGGCTCGCCCAGCGGCGACCCGGCGGCATCCGTCACGGTGCGATCCCCGCCAGGGCGGGCCGGAAGCCCCGCCGGGTGTTCTCGCAGCAGCCCGGGCGGCACACGTCGTAGCCGGGGCCGAGGGCGGTCAGATGCGGACGCTCCCCCGGCGGCGTCGCGAAGAGCCGTTCCTCGACGAGATCGGCCAGGCCCGCGACGAACGCCGGATGCGTGCCGGGGCTCGCGGTGCGCACCGCGAGAAGTCCGTGCTCTTCGGCGGTGGCCACAGCCTCGGTGTCGAGGTCCCAGAGCACCTCCATGTGGTCGCTGACGAACCCCAGCGGCACGATCAGCACCGCGCGACGCCCGCGCGCGGGCACCTGCGCGATGACGTCGTTGACGTCGGGTTCGAGCCACGGCACCTGCGGGGGGCCGGACCGGCTCTGGAACACGAGCTGCCATTCGCACGGATGCCCGAGCTCGGCCATGATGTGCTCCGCGACGGCGAGATGCTGCGCGAGGTACGCGCCGCCGGGGCCGAAGCCGTCTTCCGGCGCGCCGGAGCGGTCGGCATCCACCGTCGGGATCGAGTGCGTCGAGAACAGGATCTCGACGTCGTCGGCGAGGTTCGTCACGCCGCGGGCGGCCAGCTGCGCGATGCCGTCGCGCAGACCCTCCAGGAAGGGGGCCACAAACCCCGGGTGGTCGAAGAAGTCACGGACCTTGTCGATCTCGATGAGCCCGCCCAGCCCCGTCGCCTCCAGCGCGTCGGCGAGGTCTTCGCGGTATTGCCGGCACGACGAGTAGGAGCTGTAGGCGCTCGTGGCGATCACGAGAAACCTGCGGTGCCCGTCGTCGTAGGCCTGCTGCAGGGTCTCGTCGAGATACGGCATCCAGTTGCGATTGCCCCAGTACACCGGCAGCTCGTGGCCGCGGGCGGCGAGCTCTGCATCCAGACCCGCCCGCAGCACCCGGTTCTGCTCATTGATCGGCGAGATGCCGCCGAAGTGCCGGTAGTGGTGGGCGACCTCTTCGAGGCGCTCGTCGGGGATGCCGCGGCCCGCCGTGACGTTGCGCAGGAACGGCAGCACGTGCTCCTGCCCCTCCGGCCCGCCGAAGCCGAGCAGGATGATCGCGTCGTAGTCCACCGGCACGCTCGCGTACGGCGCGCCGTCGCGGGTCGCCGCCGTCCCCGAGGGCACGACGGCGCCCTCGGCGAGGAACGGCGTGCGCGTGGCCGGCGCCACCTTGGCGCGGAAGTCGGTCTTCATCAGGCGAGCACCTCCGCAAGATCGGCGACCTCGATGCGCCGCCCGGTGTAGAACGGCACCTCCTCGCGCACGTGACGGCGGGCATCGGTGGCGCGCAGAGTGCGCATGAGGTCGACGAGGCTCGTGAGGTTGTCGCTTTCCAACGGCAGCAGCCACTCATAATCGCTCAGGGCGAACGTCGACACGGTGTTCGCGACGACGTCGCGGAACGCCGCCCCCTTGCGGCCGTGGTCGGCGAGCATCTGTCCGCGCTCCTCGTCGGGCAGCAGGTACCACTCGTAGCTGCGCACGAACGGGTACAGGCACAGCCAGTCGCGCGCGCTCACGCCACGGAGGAACCCGGGGACGTGCCGCTTGTTGAACTCGGCCTCGCGGTGCACGCCCATCGCACTCCACACGCAGGAGAACTCCCGCAGCACTTCGGTGCGGCGAAGAGCACGCAGCGCCTTCTGCAGCGCCGGGGCGTTCTCGTCTCCCGGGGCCAGGTGCAGCCACACCATGAGGTCGGCCTCGGCGCGCATCCCGGTCACGTCGTACAGCCCGCGCAGCACGACGCCGTCCGCGGCGAGCGCGTGAATCGTCTCCGACAACGCGGACAGTTCCGCGGGCGCGGGTGCTGCCCCCCGCGGCCGCGGGCCGGCGAGGATCGCGAACAGCGTGAAGCCGACCGGGTTGTCCTCGGTCTCGGGGGCGGTCTGGTCGGTCATGCGATGCTCCTTGTCTCCAGGGCGAGTTCGTCGATCAGGCGGGTGGCGAGGGTGCGGGCGTGCGGGACGACGCAGGCCAGCCCCGTTCCGGCGGCAGCGGCGCCGGCGTGCTCGATCCCGGGGGGTGCGGGTTCTGCGGGAAGAGCGCTCTGCTCGTCGCGGGCGACGGCATCCGCCCACTCGTGCACGAGAAGATCGCGCACCTGCTCCGGCGCGATCGGAACTCCCGTGAGCAGGCTCGTCTCGCGAGCGATGTCGGCGGCGGTCGCCAGGGTACCGGCGTCGGCATCGCGCGCGGAGAGGCGCACGAGATGGATGCCGCGGGCACCGGTTTCGGCACCGGCCCACTCCCACTTCGCGTTCACGTGCGTCAGCGCCTTCGCCGCCGTCTGAAGCGCCGGGTCGACGATGACGCCCGAACCGACCGGGAACGCGTCCAGGCCCGGGTGGGCGATCGCGGCGACGGCGATGCGGATGCGGCCCCCGTTCTGGCGGGAGGGCAGGGCAGTTCGGGAGGAGATGGACACTCGGGAGGATGAATCGGCGGGATTCGATCCTCCCGAAGTGAAATCTCCTCCCGAACGGTCGGCCGAGCAGCCGGGAAGGGAGGCCGCGGCGGCCGGCCCGGTGGCCACCACGACCCGCCGCGCCCGCAGGGTGCCCGCGGTCGTGTGCACGAGGATGCCGGTGGGGTCCACGGCGGTCACCGCTGTGGAGGTGCGCAGGTCGGCGCCGTGCGCCCGGGCCGACGCGGCCAGCGCCTCGGGCAGCCGCCACATCCCGCCCGCGATGCCCCCGACGGCGGCACCGGCGCGCACGACCGGCCGTTCGCCCAGCACCGTCGCCACGGCGGCGAGGAGCGAACCGCGCTCGACGAACGCGCGCCACAGCGCCGGATTCACCTGCGACAGGCGCAGCTCGGCCGCCGGGCGCGAGTAGACGCTGCGGCACAGCGGGTCGACGAGCCGCGCGGCCACGAGAGGTCCGAGCCGCGCGGCGACGAGGTCGTACAGCGACGGCTCGGCGAGCGCGGGTGCTCCCAGCCCCGGCAGCGCGCTCTCGTGCGCGGCCTGCGCGGCGGCATCCGCCCCGATGATCAAGGCGACGTCGGCGGCGAGAGGGTCGGCGGGGATCCCGAGGAGCGTCCGGCGCGACAGGGGTGCCCGGCGCGGCCCGCTCTCGGTCTGGACGGCGATCCACGCGCCACCCGGACGCGGCGCCACCGTACCAAGCCCCAGCTCTGCGGCGAGGACGGCGACCGCGTCGGTGCGCGTGGCGAACGACTCCGCGCCGAGGTCGACGTCGAGCCCCGCGACGACGCCGCGCCGCAACAGCCCGCCGAGGCGATCGGATGCCTCACACAGCACGACGCCCCTGCCCGCGCGCGCAAGATCGTGCGCGATCACGAGGCCGGCGACACCGCCGCCGACGATCACGACATCGGTCGCGTTCACGGCGCCCGCCACTCATGGACGGTGCGCACGATGTCGCCGAGCGCGGCGGGGTCGGCATCCTTCGGCACCCCATGACCGAGGTTGAACACGTGCGCGCGGGCGGCGAGCCCCGCCGTCAGCACCCGCTCGACGGCCGCGGCGCGCACCGGCGCCGGGGCGAACAGCAGCGCCGGGTCGAGGTTTCCCTGCACCGTGACATCCCGCCCGATGCGGCGGACGGCCTCGTCGAGGCTCACACGGTCGTCGATGCCGAGGGCTTCGACGTCGAGCGTCGCCATGTCGGCGAGCAGTTCCCCCGTGCCGACCCCGAAGTGGATGAGCGGAGCCTCGCCCGGCGCCCGCCGTGCCACCGCGAGCGCGGCCGCCGAGGCCGGCAGCACCGCCGCGCGGTACACCTCGGGTGAGAGCGAGCCGGCCCACGAGTCGAACAGCTGCCCCGCGCTCGCACCGGCCTCCAGCTGCACGGCCAGGAACGTGCCGGTGACCTCGGCCAGCCAGGCGGTCAGCTCGGCCCACGCGGCGGGATCGGAGTGGATGAGGCTGCGCGCCGCGAGGTGGTCCTTCGACGGGCCGCCCTCGACGAGGTATGCCGCGAGGGTGAACGGCGCTCCGGCGAACCCGATGAGCGGCAGCGGCTCGCCGCGGCGCTGAGACTCCTCGGCGAGCATCGCGGTCGTGCGGGCGACGGCATCCATGATCGGCGCGCCGCGCTCGCGCACGAGGGCGGGGTCGATCGCGACGGTGCGGGCGATGTCGGCGGCGGTGCGCAGGGGGCTGGCGAAGACCGGACCGCGACCCGCGGCGATCTCCACGTCGATGCCGACGAGGCGCAACGGCACCACGATGTCGCTGAAGAAGACCGCGGCATCCACGCCGTGCCGCCGCACCGGCTGCAGCGTGATCTCGCTGGCCGTGGCGGGGTCCAGGCACGCGTCGATCATCGTTCCGCTCCGCCGCAGCGCCCGGTACTCGGGCAGCGAGCGGCCGGCCTGGCGCATGAACCAGACGGGGGTCACCTCGGGTCGGTGCCCGCGCAGCGCCTGGATCAGACGGGAGGAGGCGGTGTCGTGCTGGGCGAGCGGATGCAGGGTGGTCAAGACAGGCTTTCACTGGCGAAGGGAGTTAATCGTTATACTACCCACGATCCGAAGGAGTCCTCGTGCTCGTCTGCCTCGCCGCACATCAGCGCACGACCGCGCTCGAAGACCTCGAGCGGCTGTCGGTCGTCGGCGATGCCGCCGGCGAGCTGACCGACGCCCACGAGGCGATCCGCGGCACCGTCGTACTGTCGACCTGCAACCGCTTCGAGGCCTACTTCGACGTCGCAGGCGAGGTCGATCCGTCCCCGGTGCCGGCGATGGATGCCGCGATGCAGCGCCTGGCCGACCTGGCCGACCTCCCGTTCCGCCGCGTGCGCGAGACGGTCGACTTCGCGCACGGCAACGGCGTCGCCGAGCACCTGTTCTCCGTCGCGGCGGGCCTGGACTCGATCGCCGTCGGCGAGGACGAGATCGCCGGTCAGGTGCGCCGCGCCCTCGAGGCGGCCAGGCTCCAGGGAGTGACGACCTCGCCCCTGGAGCACCTGTTCCAGCGCGCGACCGAGACCTCCCGCGCCGTCAAGAACTCCACGCGCCTCGGCGAGTCGGGTCGCTCCCTCGTGCGTCTGGCGATCGAGCTGGCCTCCTCCCGCGTCGGCGACTGGGAGGACGCGCGCGTGCTGCTGGTCGGCACGGGGCGGTACGCGGCGGCATCCCTCGCGGCCCTGCGCGCCGTCGGCGCCCGCGACGTGCGCGTGCACTCGCGGTCGGGGCGGGGCCGGTTCGCGCAGCGCGAGCACCTCGTGCCGGTGACGGCGGATGCGTTCGCACAGGAGGCGGCGACGGCCGACGTCGTCGTCACCTGCACGAGCATGACCGACGGCGCGTACGCACTCACCGCGGAGGGACACGGCGCGGCGCGCACGGCGCACGCCCCGGCGCAGCTCGTGATCGACCTGGGCATGCCGCGCAACGTCGACCCCGGCGTGCGGGGGCTCCCCGGGGTGGAACTGCTCGATCTGGAGACGATCCGTATCCACGCCCCCATCGACGAGTTCGCCACGATCGACGAGGCCCGACTGATCGTGCAGACCGCCGCGCAACGGCACGCCGCCGCACAACGCGTGCACGAGGTCGCCCCCGCCGTCGTCGACATACGCGATCACGTGCACGCCGTGCTCGAGCGCGAGATCGCGCGCGCCCGTGACCGCGGCGCGGGCGAGGAGACCGAGGCGGCGCTGCGGCACTTCTCGGGGGCGCTGCTGCACGGCCTGATCGCGCAGGGCCACCGCCTCGCGGCGGCGGGATCGGGGCCCGCGTGGGCCGACGCCGTCCGCACGGTGTTTCCGGAGGACTGATGTCCCGCGTCACGCTGAGAGACGTCGCCCTGCAGGCGGGCGTGTCGACGGCGGCGACGAGCCAGGCCCTCAACGACCGCGGGAGCCTGCGACCCGAGACGCGCGAGCGCATCAAAGCGATCGCCGCCGAGCTCGGCTACGCGCCGAATCGGTACGCGACGGCGCTGCGGCGGGGCCGCACGATGTCGATCGGCTTCGTCATGGCCGCCTCCTCGCTGCAGGACGGCCGCCGTGCGCTCCACCGGGCGCGCCAGCTCGACGCGCTCGTCAGCGGCGGAGCCGTGCACGGGTTCACCGTGACGGTGCTCCCCGACTCACGACCCGATCTGCTCGCCGGCGCCCAGATCGACGCCCTGTACTTCCCCGACCCCGCTGACGATCGCACGATCCTGCGCGAGGCGACAGCCGTCGGCATCCCGGTCGCGGCCGTCGACCTCACCGTCGCCGGGCTCACGATCCGCACCGGCTACGCCGCCGCCGTGCGCACGGGGTGCGCGCACCTGGCCGGCGCCGGCGCCGAGCGCATCGGGTTCCTCGTCGACGAGAGCGAAGTGCCCCGCGACCAGGTCGGCGAGAGCGCGTACTTGGCCTGGAGCGCGGTCGGCGGCCGCCCGCCACTGGTTGCCCGCGTCGACGCGGGCAGGCGGCGGCTCATCCCCGCCGTGCATACGCTGCTCGATGCCGGCGCCGACGCGATCTTCGCGTACTGCGAGGACGGCCCCGAGATCTACCTGCACCTCGAGGAGACCGGGCTCCTCTCACCGCGCGATGTGCAGCTGCTCTCGCTGTGCACGGCGGATGCCTCGCTCAACGAGCGCCTGGGCATCACCCACGTGCGCCTGCACCCCGAACGTGCCGCCGACGTGCTGTTCCAGGCGCTGGATGCGGGTGCATGCGCCGGTTCCGTCGAACTGCCCGTCGACCTGGTCCGCGGGTCTACGACGCGGTAGCGGTGGGGCGTCGCCGCAGACGGCGCCGGATGCTGCGCGATGTCCGCGCCGCGGCGGAGGGCGATTCGTCGCCCCCGACTCCCTGACACTCGTGGCCCCCTCCCGACCGACGAGAGCACCACAACTGCCAAGAACATCCCCGACCAGCACGCAACGCGCAACTCCCTGACACTCGTGGCCCCTCCCGACCGGCGAGAGCACCACAACTGCCACCAAGATCCCCGGGCCGCGCGGGGCTCAGGAGCCGTAGGGCGCGCGGGTCGCGATGATCGTGACGAGGCGCTCGACGGCGAACACAGCATCGCGCGATGCGCCCTTGACCTCGGCATCCGCCCGCGCAGCGGCCTGGATCGCGAGGCCGAGACTCGTCTCGTTCCACCCGGCCAGATCCCGGCGGGCGCGATCGACCTGCCAATCCTTCATCCCGAGGCGCGCCGCGAGCGACGCCGACGACTCCCGGATGCCGGCCACGCGCGCCATCGTGCGCAGCTTCGATGCGATCGCCGCCACGAGCGGCACCGGATCGGCGCCGCTGGCCAGAGCGTGACGCAGCGCGACGAGGGCGTCGCCGTAACGCCCCGCGATCGCCGTGTCGGCGACGGTGAATGCCGAGGTCTCCACGCGCCCGCCGTAGTAACGCTCCACGGTCTGCTCGGTGATGTCGCCGGACACATCGCCGATGAGCTGCTGACAGGCGGCGGCGAGCTCGGTGAGGTCGTCGGAGAACGCGCCGACGAGCGCGCGCAGCGCGGCGGGTGCGATGCGGCGCTGCGCGGTTTGGAACTCGCCCGCCGCGAAGTCGAACCGGTCGCCGTCGCGCTTGACGGCGGGGCAGGCGATCTCGATTCCCCCGCCGGTGCCCGCGCGAATCGCGTCGAGCAGCCTCTTGCCGCGCACGCTCGCGCCGGTGTGCCGCAGCACGACCGTCGCACCGTCCTGCGGGGCGTCGAGATAGGCCAGCGCCTCGACGAGGAACGCGTCGCTGCACTTCTCCACACCGCCCACGCGCACCAGGCGCGGCTCACCGAACAGCGACGGCGAGGTGAGGGTCAGAAGGCTCCCCGAGGTGTAGTCGTCGGCGCGCACATCGGAGACCTCCAGGCTCGCATCCTCGGCGCGCAGGAAGTCACGGATACCGGCGATCGCCCGCTCGGCGCACACGTCTTCGGGCCCCGACACGAGCACGATCGGCGCGGGCTGCGGCGTGCGCCACGACACCTGCGGGATCGCCGTGCGGGCGGCGGGGCGGCGGGGGGCGGGCATGCTGCCAGCCTACCCATCGGGTGCGACAGCGGCCGTGGTGCGCTCGTGCCACACCCGCAGCGCACCCTCCTCATTCCACGCGAGGGTCAGCCCGCCGAGATCCGTGCGAAAGGTGCGCGCCCCGACGGCGGCGAGCAGGTCGAGCGTCTCGGCGCGCGGATGCCCGTAGGTGTTCTCACCGACGCTGACGAGCGCGGCGGCGGGACGCAGCCGTCGGTACAGTGCGGCATCCTGATCCGCGCTGCCGTGGTGGGCCACCTTGACGACGGCGTATCCGGCGCGCAGGGTCGCTGCCCCCGCCATCGCCCGCTGTCCCTCCGCCGACAGGTCGCCGAGGAACAGCGAGGCGGGCACGGAACCACCCGTCACCTCCACGACGACGCTCGCGTCGTTGCCGGCCGGTGTGGCGCCGCGTGGCCACAGCACGCGCCAGTGCGCCTCGCCGAGGGTTCCCGCCAGCCCCGCGG
>JASGEE010000046.1:0-14557 GCA_047606715.1 Microbacterium sp. | reverse complement strand
GCGGCTTCGGCGGCGGCATGTTCGGTGGCGGCGGCGGTCGGCCCGGCGGGGGCGGCGGCATGGGGCCCGGCAGCTTCGGCGGCGGCGGCACACGCTCGCGCCGCGGAGGAGGACGCTTCTGAATCGCTCGCACCGGCGTTCCCGGCACTCAGACCAGACGGCATCCGCCGTCTTCGACCCCCCAGTTTCTCGTTAGGAAAGGAAAGACGATGGCAAAGCAGTCCATCTTCGGCCGCATCTCCACTCTCGTGAAGGCGAACATCAACGCGATGATCGACGCCGCCGAAGACCCCCAGAAGATGCTCGACCAGCTCGTGCGCGACTACACCAACAACATCGCCGACGCCGAGTCGGCCATCGCCGAGACGATCGGCAACCTGCGCCTGCTCGAGCGCGACCACCAGCAGGATGTGCAGGACGCTCAGGAGTGGGGCAACAAGGCCATCGCCGCCAGCCGCAAGGCCGACGAGCTGCGCGCGGCCGGCAACACCGTCGACGCCGACAAGTTCGACAACCTCGCCAAGATCGCCCTGCAACGTCAGATCGGCGAGGAGAACGAGGCGAAGGCCCTCGCGCCCTCGATCGAGGCCCAGACCGAGGTCGTCGACAAGCTCAAAGACGGCCTGAACGGCATGAAGCAGAAGCTCGAGCAGCTCAAGAGCAAGCGCGCCGAGCTGCTCGCGCGGGCGAAGTCCGCCGAGGCGCAGAACAAGGTGCACGACGCCGTCAAGTCGATCGACGTGCTCGACCCGACCAGCGAGCTCGGCCGGTTCGAGGACAAGGTCCGCCGCCAGGAGGCCCTTGCCGCCGGCAAGGCCGAGATCGCGGCATCCTCGCTCGATGCCCAGTTCAACCAGCTCGAGGACGTCGGCGAGCTCACCGAGGTCGAGGCGCGCCTGGCCGCGCTGAAGACCGGTGCCCCCGCCGCGGCGATCGAGCAGTAAGGGAGCCTGGCGCGCCGCTGCGCATAACTCAGGCAGAAGTGCCTGTGACGCCCCGCACGGGCGGCAATCGGCACGAATTGCCTGAGTTATGCGCGCCGTCCGCGTCGCCACGCGAGGAGACATCAATGACGCACTTCGTGGTCGTGCCGCAGTGGCAGGGTTCGCCGTCGGCGCGGGCGATGCTGCTCGTCGACGGCGCGGAGGCGATCGCCGGTGACCTCCCACGGTCGGCGACGACGCGCGTGGAGGTGCCCGTGGAGGCCGGCGAGACGCTGGGCTCCGGCATCCACCGCTTCAGCACTCTGGCCCGCGTCGCAACCTCCATCGAGCAGGCGCTGACGGATGCTCCCACCGGCCTCACGATCGTCGTCGGCGGCGACTGCGGCGTCGCGGTCGCCTCGATCGCTCACGCCGCATCCCGCCACCCCGCTCTTGCGGTCGTATGGTTCGACGCTCACGCCGACCTGAACTCCCCCGACAGCTCACCCTCGGGCGCCTTCGCGGGAATGGCGCTGCGCGCCGTGTGCGACGGGCAGCCGTTGCCGGTCAGCGGCACGGTACCGGTGGAGCGCATCGTGCTGGCCGGCGCCCGCGAGTTCGACGATCCCGAGGTGGAGTTCATCGAGGCGACCGGGCTGCGCACGCTCGGCGTCGACGAGCTCGCCGACCCCGCCGCGCTCGTCGACGCCGTGGCGGCCACGGGTGCCGAGGCGGTCTATCTGCACGTCGATCTGGATGTGCTCGACCCCGCCGTCATCACGGGCGTCGCCGAGCCGGTGCCGTTCGGCCTCGCCCTGGATGAGCTGACCGCGGCGATCGCCGCGGTGCGCGCGCGCGTGCCGTTGGCGGGCGCGTCGATCTCGGGGTTCGCTCCGGTCGGCGCGGATGCCGCCGTCGATGACCTCGGCACGATCCTGCGGGTCGTCGGGGCGCTCGCGTGATCGCCGCTCCCCCAGCGGGCTGGCGCGATCGGGCCGATCGGGCCGTTGCGCGCGGCGTGCGGATCGACCGCTTCATCCCACCCGTCCTGCTCGACTCGCCGGTGAGCCTCGTCGGATACTGGTGGGGCACCGCGGTGGGCTGGACGTGGGGGCTGCTGTGGTCGACCGGCCGCATCGGGCGGCGGGGCGGCCTGTGGGTGTTCACCGGCATGCCGTCGTGGACCTTCGGCCGCGGCGGCGTGTGCGTCGGCGGGTGCTACCTCACCGGCCCGGCCTCCGTCAGTGACGCCGTGCTGCGCCACGAGGCCGTGCACGCCCGGCAGTGGCGCCGCTACGGCATCCTCATGCCGGTGCTCTACCTGCTGGCCGGGCGCAATCCGCTCACCAACCGGTTCGAGATCCTCGCGGGCCTCGAAGACGGCAACTACGTCCCCCGCGGCGCCTGAGTCCGCCACCCGCACGCCCCATCCCCGCCCCCACACCCCGCGAAACCGCATCGGTGCACCCAAACCGCAGCCGCCATCCGCTGTCTCGGTGCACGGATGCCGTCTCGGCGACAGCCGCGCGAGCCGCGCGGGCGCGGGCGGACCGGGGCGCGGGGCTACGCGGTCGCGCTCAGGCCGAAGCGCGCCGGGGTGTGGACGGTGTCGGGCGCGACGTGAAGGTCGCCGACCAGGTGATCGAAGATGTCGGCCGTGCCCAGGTAACCGCCCAGCAGGTGGATGCGGGTGCCTCCCGCGCACGACGCATCGTGCCCGCCGGATGCCCCGTCGGACCCCACGGCGCACAGCATCTCGTCGGCCCACGCCGTCACGGCGCGCGCGAGCGCCTGGCCGGGTGCGCAGGAGCGGCCCGAGCCCGGTGCACCGGTGCGGCACGATCGGGCGAGCCAGGTCACGACCATGCGCGCGGGCACCTCGACGGGTGAGATCCAGCTCTCGTCGGGGACCTCGATGAACACGCGCCCGGTGGAGCAGATCGGCAGCGTCGCGATCAGCGCCGCGAGTTCGGCGAGCGCGGTCTCGTCGGCGGTGATCAGGTGCTGCACCCGCTCATGACGCGACGCCTTGCAGGCGGTCGCGTTGTGCAGCGGAGCGGTCGGAGCGGTCATGATGGCTTCATCCTACCCCCGATTAAGGGGAGCCTAACCTCATACCGCCTGCTGGCAGGTATCAGCGCGCGATGAGCACCTCGCGCAGACCCGCCACTTCGTCCTCGCTCAGTCCGCTCGCGCGCAGGTAGTCGGCCGGCGACCCGAACCGTTCGTCGACATCGTCAAGCAGGGCGCGCATGACCGGCGCGGGCGAGCGCGTCGCGAGCTCGATGAGATTCGCCGCATCCGGGTGCCGGCTCTGCAGATGGGCGATGATGCTCGCGTTGCGCGCGGGCGAGAGCAGCCGCTCGGTGCGCGCGTAATCGGCGACGACGGCGTCGCGCTCGACTCCGGAGGCGGCCAGCATGAGTGCGACCGTGATCCCGGTGCGGTCCTTGCCGGCCGCGCAGTGCACGAGCACGGGTTGATCGGCCAGCACCGCGCGCACCGCCTCGACGATGCGGGCGGACGAGGTGTCGACCATCACGCGGTACAGCTGCGCGAGCGAGAGGTTCTCTGAGAGGAACGATGCCGTCGACCCCAAGAACAACGGGGCATGCACCGTCAGGATGTCGAGGCCGTCGGTGCGACTCGGTTCGTGCGCGACTTCGTCCACGTCGCGCAGGTCGACGATGCGACGCAGCCCCAGAGCGACAAGCGCGGCGCGTCCCTCGTCGCCGAGCTGAGCGAGGCTGCCGGAGCGGAACAGCACGCCCGGGCGCGTCGTTCCACCGGTGGCGGGAAGCCCGCCGACATCGCGGAAGTTGATCGCGCCGGGCACCAGGGGGAGAGCGTCCGTGCTCACGCGCTCTCCCCCTCGACGACACGGCGTCGGGGCGCGACCGGGTACTTCCCGGCGATCGTGACGCGGTTGAACGCGTTGATCGACACGAGCAGCCAGCTCAGCGCGACGTATTCCTGCTCCGTGAGGATGCCGACGACCCGATCGTAGACCTCGTCGGGGATGCCGTCGTCATGAATGTAGGCGTAGCACTCGGCCAGCTCGAGCGCCGCGCGCTCGCGAGCGGTGAACACGCCCGACTCGCGCCACGCGGGCAGCTGTCCGATCTCATCGGCGCCGACGCCCGCCACCACCACGCGATCGACGTGCACCCGCGCGCAGTACGCGCAGCCGTTGAGCTGCGAGGTGTGCAGAAGGGCGAGTTCCTTCAGCCGGTCATCGACCCCCGCCGCCGCCGCGTGCTCGCCCACCGTGCGCGAGAACGCGTCGAGGGCGTCATAGACGGAACGAGCCGAACGGGACAAGTGGATGCGGCGCGGGGAAGTCATCCCCCCAGCCTACGGTCGCCGTCGATCCAGACGGTCGTCTCGGCGGGAACGGATCCCGCCGTCGCCGGCGTGGAGGCCAGGACCACTCGCGCGTCGCCCAGATCGTAGGGCTCGGAGCCGAAGTTGGTGACCACTTCCCATCCGTTCGGGCGGCGGAAGCGCAGCACGTCGTCGCGCCCGGTCTCGACCCACTCCAGGCTTTCGTCGGCCTGCAGGCGCCGGCGCAGGCCGAGCGCCCGGCGGTACAGGTGCAGGGTGGATGCCGCATCGGCCTCTTCGACCTCGACCGCATGCCCGGCGAACCACTCCGGCTGCGGCAGGTGGGCACCGGCGGCGCCGAACCCGAACGAGGGGCCGGAGGCGGTCCACGGCAGTGGGACGCGGCATCCGTCCCGGCCGACCACGAACCCGTGGGTACGGAAGAACGTCGGGTCCTGACGATGCTCGGCGGGGATGTCGGCGACCTCGTGCAAGCTGAGCTCTTCGCCCTGGTAGAGGTACGTCGAACCGGGCAGCCCCATGATGAAGGTCGTCGCCGCGAGCGCACGACGCACGCCCTTCGCTCGGTCGAGGAACGCCTCATCGCCCCCGGCGCTGAGCCAGTGCCCGCCGTGTCTGGTCGGGATCTCCGACTCCGGCTGCGACGTCAGTCCGTAGCGTGTCGCATGACGGACCACGTCGTGGTTGGAGAGCACCCAGGTCGACGACGAACCCGACTCGGCCACCAGGGCGAGGTTGGCCGTGATGATGCTGCGGAACTGCGCCGCGTCGAAGTCGGCTTCGAGCAGGTCGAAGTTGAACGCCTGGCCGAGGCTCTCCGGGCTCGCATACAGGTGTATGCGCGACGGGTCGACCCACGCTTCGGCGACGGCCGTGCGCGGCGGGTCGTACGAGTCGAACAGAGCGCGCCATTCGGCGTAGATCTCGTGCACCTCGTCGCGGTCGACCAGCGGGTGGGTGCCGTCCTGCGGCAGGGCCTTGAGCTCGTCCGTCGACGGCAGCGGCTCGGTCAGGTCCTTCACGAGCAGGTGCGCCACGTCGATGCGGAATCCGTCGACGCCCCGGTCCGACCAGAATCTCAGCGTCGTCAGGAACTCGTCGCGCACCTCACGGAGGTCCCAGTTGAGGTCGGGCTGCTCGATCGCGAACGTGTGCAGGTACCACTGCCCGTCTTCGACGCGCTCCCACGCCGAGCCGCCGAACGCGGCCGGCCAGTCGGTCGGCGGCTCGGATCCGTCGGGGCCCTTCCCCTCTCGGAAGATGTACCGTTCGCGCGCCGCCGAACCGCGCCCGGCCGCCAGCGCCTCCTGGAACCAGACGTGCCGGTCGGAGGTGTGGTTCGGCACGATGTCGATGACGACCTTGATGCCGCGCTCGTGCAGCGCCGCGACCATCCGGTCGAAATCCTCGAGCGTCCCCAGGCGGGGGTCGACGTCGCGGTAGTCGTCGACGTCGTAGCCGCCGTCGGCCAGCGCCGACGGGTAGAACGGGCTCAGCCATACCGCCTCGATCCCGAGGCCCGCCAGGTAGTCGACACGCGACAGGATGCCGGGGATGTCGCCGATCCCGTCACCGTTCGCGTCGGCAAAGCTGCGCGGGTAGATCTGGTAGACGGCGGCCTGACGCCACCAGGGTGCGTCCGTCATCCCTTCACCGCGCCCTGCGTGACGCCCTCCATGACCCACCGCTGGGTGAACAGGTAGGCGACGATCGCGGGCGCCATCGCCATCAGATACGACGCGAAGGAGATGTTGTAGTTGTTGCTGAACTGGGTCTGGAAGATGTTCTGACGCACCGGGAGGGTGGTCAGGGCCGGGTCGGAGATGATGAGCGAGGGCATCATGAAATCATTCCACGCGTAGAGGAAGGCGAAGATGCCGACCGTCGCGCTCATCGGTGCGAGCAGCGGGAAGATGAGCTTCCAGAACGTCTGCCACGTCGTCGCCCCGTCGATGCGGGCGCTCTCCTCCAGCTCGATCGGGATCGACCGGAGGAACGCTGTGAACAGCAGCACCGAGAAGCTCAGTTGGAACATCGTGGCGAGGATGACCACACCGACCGGGTTGTCGAGTCCGAACTGGCCGGTGAGCTGGATCTGCGGGAGCGCGACGACCGGGAAAGGGATGAACATCGCCGCGAGCAGGTAGAAGAACGCGTACCGAAACAGCTTGTGATCCCAATTGCGCACGATCGCGTACGAGGCGAACGCGGCGAGGAAGATCGTCGCGGCGACGGTGCCGGCCGTGACGAACAGCGAGATCGCGGCGCCCACGGGGAAGTTCGTCAGGTTCCATGCCTCGAGGAATCCGTCGATGCTGAACGGCGCCGGCAGGGCGAACGCCTGGCTCGTGTCGCGCGCCTGATCCTGGGTCTTGAACGCCATGGAGATCGTGACGTACAGCGGCAGCAGCACGGTGACGGCGCAGAGGAAGAGGATGATCGTCCCCGACCAGTTCACCCGCTCCATCTTGACCTTGGGCCCTCGGCCCGCGGTGGTGATCGTCGATGTCGTCATGAGGGGTTCGGCGGACATCAGAGTGCGTTCCTTCCGCGCGTGAGCGAGAGCTGGAGGATGGAGATGATCACAGCGACGATGAAGAAGATCGTCGCGTTGGCCATCTGATAGGCGAAGTCGCCGCTGGTGAAGCCGGTGACGATCGACATCGCAATGCTTCTGGTGGCGGTGCCGGGACCGCCGTCGGTGAGACCTTTGATGATGTCGTAGGCGTTGAGGAAGCCCTTGAAGCCGAGGATGAAGTTGATCACGACGTAGCCGAACACGAGCGGCACCGTGATGCGCAGGAGCGTCTGAAGCTTGCTCGCCCCGTCGAGGTCTGCCGCCTCGTACACCTCTCCCGGCACCGAGAGCAGGCCCGCGATGTAGATGAGGAGTGTGCCGGGGATCGCCTGCCAGGCCGTGACGAAGACGATCGCGAGCCACGCCAGGTCCGGATTGGCGAGGATGCTCACTTCGGGCCAGGGCAGCCCGAGGAAGCCGTCCGGCGAGGTGAAGGAGTTGGAGAACAGGAAATTGAAGACGTAGGCGATGATGATGCCCGAGATGACCATCGGGATCACGAAGATCGCCCGCAGCCCCGTCTTGAAGCGGATGCGCGAGACCAGCCCCACCGCCAGCAGGAACGCGATCACGTTGACGACGATGACCGTGACGAACGAGAACCCGAACGTGAACAGGTAGGCCTGCAAGATGGCGGGGTCGGAGAACAGCGCGATGTAGTTCGTCAGCCCGATGAACTCCCAATCTCCGATGCCGATGGAGTTGGTGAAGCTGTAGAAGATGCCGATGACCGCGGGGATCGTGATGGCGAGGGTGAAGATGATCAGTGTCGGCAGCAGCATCCACCAGTAGACCGGTTCGATGCGGCGTCTCGTCTGCCTGTATCCCGCAGGCGACGTCGTTGTCGTTGTCATGGTGTGAGAGCTCCTCTGTGACTCGCTGCGGGATCTACTGTCGGAACGCGATGCGCGCGACGTCGGCATCGATGATGCGCAGGGTGACGCTGGGGTCGTCCTGGTTCATCAGGTCCTGCATGTAGTTCATGATCGGGATCGACCGGTGCACGAGCACCGATGCGCCCTGGTAGACCTTGCCCGCCGCATATGCCTCGTACGCGCCCTCCATGCGGGGATCGTCGTAGGCAGGCGCATCCGTGGTCGGGGTGAAGCCGAGCTGCGACTCGTTGTATGACTGGATGACCTCGGGCTGGTAGAGGTACTCGAGGAACTGCGTGGCAGCCTCCTTGTGATCAGATGCCTCCGGGATCCACGCCGCAAGGTCCATGTTCACGCGCACGCTGTTCTCGCTCGCGTCGTCGCTCATCGGCAGAGGGAAGGTGCCGAGCACTTCGTCGGGGTCTTCGCCGTTGGACTCCAGGATGCTGGAGATCTCCACGATCGCCCAGGGCCCCTGCATGTACATCGCACCCAGCCCATTGGCGAAGTCGAAGTTTCCGTCGTTGTAGCCCTTGTTGTTGGCATCCGAATTCGTGTAGTTGCTCCCGAGCTCGCGCATCTTCTCGACCGGTTCGGCGAAGTCCTTCTCGAACGACACCGCCGAATCGGCCCCGACGTTCGTGCCCTCTTCGGCGAGCTGGTCGAAGAAGTCGACCGTGTCGATCATTCCGCCGCTCGTGAAGTCGAACCAGCCCTGCCCGATCGTCCAGCCGTCTTTGAACGTGCCGTAGAACGGATCGACGCCGTTCGCCTTGAGCGTCTCGCACACCTCGATGAGCTCATCCCAGGTCGTCGGCACCTCGAGGTCGTACTCTGCGAAGATCTGCTTGTTGTAGATGACCGCCGAGGCCATGACCGAATACGGCAGTGCGCTCGTGCGTCCCTCGCACGTGCCGTATTGATCCATCAGCACGTCGAGACCGTCCATGATGGTGGCAGCCGCCACCGTGTCGGACAAATCGCTCAGCGCACACCGCTCCACGAAGCGCGAGGTCTCCATGTTGTAGTTGGCCAGGGCGATGTCGGGCGGATTGCCGCGCACGAAGCTCGCCGCGACGGCGTCGACGCCCGACGTGTCGAGCACGACGTTCACGTCGTCCTGCGACGCGTTGTACTCGTCGACGAGCTCCGTGATCCACGTGATGGCCTCGCGCTTGCTGAAGGCGAAGCGGATGGTCTCGGTGCCGTCAGTGGAGCATCCGGTCAGAAGCGCGGCCGCAGCCGCGCTCACGACGAACGCTGCGAGCGCCCGGAAGCGGGGGGAGAGGGGCATTGCGGTCCTTTCCTTCGCGACGTTGCGACAGGGTCGTTCCCCGGGAGTTGATTCGTTGCTCGAATCGACTCCTCAGGGCAGCATGGCAGCGAGAGAGCCGAAAGGTCAAGAACCCGACGAGACTCACGAAAGATGCCCGCGAAACGCCCTCGGTGCCTCAACTGAGAATGCCCGCGAAACGGTGACCGTGGTGGCATGGGAAGTGAGTTGTCGATGCGGTCACGAGTGGAGATCACGGCGAAGTACGCCAGAGCGTATGCGAAGGCGTCGAAGAAGCAGCGGGGCCGGCTGCTGGACGAGGTGGTCGCGGTCACGGGTTGGTCGCGCGACGATGCCCGGCGCCGGCTCTCGCAGGCTGCGAAGCCGCGTCCGCGGGCGGTGAAGCCGGCCCGGAAGCCGAGGGGCCGATCGACTGCCGCGCCGCGTCACGCGATGGCGGACAATGGCGGGATGGACGAGTTCTCCTTCCTCCCCGCCCAGGCCGTCGAGCTCGGTGTCGCCGTGCCCCCGGTGCGGCGCCTGACGCACGACCTCTCGGATGGCCGCACCGTCAGCGCCCTGCAGTACGGCGACGCCGACACCGGCGAGTTCCCCCCACCGGTCGTGACGCTGCTGCACGGGGCGGGGCTCAACGCGCATACGTGGGATGTCACCGTGCTCGCGCTGGGGCTGCCCGCCCTCGCGATCGACCTGCCCGGCCACGGCGACTCCTCCTGGCGAGACGACGCCGCCTACACCGGGAGGGCCCTCGCCGCCGACGTCGCCGGCGCCATCGCGGCGTGGACCGACGCTCCGCAGACACTCGTCGGCCAGTCGCTGGGCGGCTTGACCGCCGCCGCTCTGGCGGCATCCCACCCGGAGCTCGTGCGCCGGCTCGTCGTCGTCGACATCACCCCGGGCATCGCCCCCGACGGCGGGGCGGCGTCACTGCTGGCGTTCTACGCGGGGCCCGCCGACTGGGCCAGCCGCGACGAGCTCGTCGAGCGGGCGCTCTCGTTCGGCCTCGGCGGCACGCGCGCGGCGGCGACACGGGGCGTGTTCCACAACTCGCGCGAGCGCGCCGACGGGCGCGTCGAGTGGAAACACCATTTCGCCCGCATCGCACACGCCGCCGCCGCCGACCCGGCCGTGGCAGCGGCCGCGGCAGCCGAGCAGAGCGTGCTGCGCGATGCCCTGGCGGCATCCGGATGGGACGATCTGGCGACCGTGCGCGCACCGATCACACTCGTGCGCGCAGAGCGCGGATTCGTCACGCCCACCGACGTCGAGGACTTCGCCGTGCGCGTGCCGGCAGCATCGGTCATCATCGTCGATTCCGGTCACAACGTGCAGGAGGACAGGGCGGCCGAGCTCGCGCAGATCATCGCGGCCGTCGCACGGAACAGCTGACACGTGACGGGCGTTGTTGACGAGTGTGACCGTCCGATGAGCGCTCGGCGGCGCGCTGACCCTAGGCTGTAACCCGCACCCGAGCCCGCGGGACGTGCGAAGCCAGCGCCACGGCACGTCCGCACCCTGCGAAAGGACCTTCCTCCATGCCTCGCCGCCTCACCGTCGCCGCTGCCCTGCTGGCGGCGAGCGCCCTGCTGCTCAGCGCCTGCGCGGGCGAGGGCACGACCTCACCGACCGTGATCGCGGGAACGCCCGACCCGGATGCCTCGGTCGATGTCCGGCTCGTCCTCGAGCCGAGCAATCTCGACATCCGCGAGACGGCGGGCGTCGCCCTCGACCAGATCCTCATCGACAACGTCTATCAGGGCCTCGTCTCGCGCACCCCCGACCAGCAGATCGTCGACACGCTGGCATCGAGCCACACGATCTCCGACGACGGGCTGACCTACACCTTCACCCTGCGCGAAGGCATCACCTTCCACGACGGACAGGAGCTCACCCCCGAAGACGTCGTCTGGTCGCTGCAGCAGGTCAAGGACAACGCGACCTACGTCGACTCGGCACGCCTGGCGAACGTCTCGTCGATCGAGGCGGACGGTCAGGACATCGTGCTGACCCTCAGCGCGCCCGACTCGACCCTGCTGTGGAACCTCACCGGTCGGGCGGGCCTCGTCCTGAAGAAGGACGACGAGATCGACCGCAAGACCGCGGCGAACGGGACGGGACCGTTCACGCTCACCGACTGGAAGCAGGGCGACTCGATCACCCTCGAACGCTACGACGACTACTGGGGCGAGAAAGCCCAGGTCGCCGAGGTCGTCCTGGACATCATCCCCGACAACCAGGCGGCGCTGACCGCAGCGCTCGCCGGCGAGCTCGACGTCGTGACCGGGTTCGATGCGACCCTGAAGGACCAGATCGAGGCGAACGGCGACTTCGCCCTCGTCGTCGGGGCATCCACCGACAAGGGCACGCTCGCGATGAACTCCACGAGCGGACCGCTCGCCGACATCCGCGTGCGCCAGGCGATCCGCCAGGCGATCGATCACGACGCGATCATCGAGGCGCTCGGGGCCGGCCAGACCCTCTACGGGCCGATCCCCGAGCAGGACCCCGGCTACGAAGACCTGTCCGACACGGCGCCGTTCGATCCGGATGCCGCCAAGGCGCTGCTCGCCGAGGCGGATGCCGAGGACATCACCCTGACTCTCACGATCCCGTCGTTCTACCCCACGACGTTCTTGCAGATCCTCGTCTCGAACCTCGACGACGTCGGCATCACGCTCAAGGTCGATTCCGTGGAGTTCTCGACGTGGCTCAACGACGTCTACGTCAACCATGACTACGAGTTGAGCTTCGTGCTGCACACCGAGGCTCGCGACTTCGAGAACTGGGCCAACCCCGACTACTACTTCACCTACGACAACGCAGAGGTGCAGGAGCTCTATACGGCCGCCGTCGCCGCGACGGACGACGAGACGGCGGCCGGCTACCTGGCACAGGCGGCGCGAATCGTCGCCGAGGACCAGGCCGCCGACTGGCTCTACAACGGGGCATCCGTCGTCGCTGTCGGCACCGACATCACGGGCTTCCCGTCGGATGGCGTGAACGAGCGGATGAACCTCGCCGAGCTGACCGAGAACCGGGAGAACGGGAGCGGATGAGGGCCGACCGCACGAGAGGACACGGGTGATCCGCTACGCGCTGACCCGCCTGGCCCTGCTGGTGCTGGGCCTGTTCGTGGCCAGCGCGCTGATCTTCCTCACGCTGCGGATTCTCCCCGGGGACGTCGCACAGCTGATCGCCGGGATCAGCTCCACCCCGGAACAGACCGCGGCCCTGCGTGAGCGCATGGGGCTGGACGAGCCGCTGCTGACGCAGTACGCGACCTGGATCGGGGGGATCGTCCGCGGCGACCTCGGGCTCTCGCTCGTGACCGGCAGCCCCGTCGCGAGCGAGCTCGCGCAGAAGGCGGCGGTCACGATCCCCCTCGGCATCCTGTCGATGGCGATCGCCATCGCCCTCGCCCTGCCGCTCGGGGTCGTCTCAGCGATGCGCCGCGGCCACGCGGGCGGGACGGCACTGAGCGTCGGCGCCCAGATCCTCGCGGCGGTCCCGGTCGTGTGGGCAGGAATGATGCTCGTCGTCGTCTTCGCAGTGTGGCTCGGTTGGCTGCCCGCTCAGGGCTTCCCGCGGGGAGGCTGGTCCGACCCCGGGGCGGCGCTGCGTTCACTGCTGCTGCCGGCGATCACGATCGGCGTGATCGAGGGCGCGATGCTCATGCGGTTCGTCCGCTCGGCGACCCTGCAGGCAACCGGACAGGACTTCGTGCGCACCGCCGCGGCGAAGGGCCTCACGCGCAACCAAGCCCTCATCCGGCACGGACTGCCCACCGTCGGTCTGTCGATCATCACGGTGCTGGGGCTGCAGGTCGCCGGCATCATCGTGGGCGCGGTCGTCGTCGAGCAGCTGTTCGGCCTGCCCGGGATCGGGCGGATGCTCGTCGCCGACGTCGGCAACCGCGACCTCCCGAAAGTGCAGGGCGAGCTGCTCGTGCTGACCGGGTTCGTCCTGGTCGTCGGGTTCGCCGTCGATCTCGTCCACCGGGTCATCGACCCGCGACAGCGGGAGGCGGAATGAACGGGTTCGCGTGGCCGCGGCGCCTGTGGGCACTGTGGACGGGGAGATTCGGCATCGTGGTCGTGCTCGTGACCGCTCTCACGGCACTCGTCTCGCAGGTGTGGACGCCGTTCGACCCGCAGCGGGTCGACGTCGCGGGGCGCTGGGCCTCCCCCGGTGTCCCGCATCTGCTCGGCACCGACGGCTCGGGGCGCGACATCCTGAGCCTGCTGATGGCCGGCGCCGGCACGACGATGTGGGTCGCCGTCGGCGCGGGGGTCGTGGCGACGCTCATCGGACTCGCCCTCGCAGCCCTCGGCGCGCTCACGGCGCGCTGGGTGCGCGAATCGGTCGCGGTGCTCGTGGACATCCTCGTCGCCTTCCCCGTCCTGCTGATCGCGATGATGATCTCCTCGGTGTGGGGTGGATCGCTGTGGGTCGTGATCGTCTCGGTCGGCATCGGCTTCGGCGTCAGCATCGCCCGCGTGACCCGACCCGAGCTGCGTCGCGTGCTGCACGGCGACTTCGTGCTGGCGGGACGTGCGTCAGGGCTCACCCCGCTGCAGAACCTCTGGCGGCATCTGCTGCCCAACGTCGCGCCGGTGTTCATCGTGCAGCTGACCTGGGCCATGGCGGTCGCCGTCCTGGCCGAGGCGGGGCTGAGCTATCTCGGATTCGGCGCCCCGATCACCGAGCCCAGCTGGGGACTGCTGCTGAAGGATCTGCAGACCTACATCTCGGTGTATCCGCTCACCGTCGTCTGGCCCGGTCTGGCGATCACCCTCACGGTGCTGGGCCTGAACCTCCTCGGCGACGCATTGCGCGAGGCGACCGACCCGACCCTGTCGCCGCGCCGCACGGCGGCCGGGAGACATCAGCCGGCGGTGACCGCATGAGCCTGTCGGTGCGGGATCTGACGATCGACCTCGCTGGCCGCCGCATCGTCGACGGTGTCTGTTTCGACGTGCCCGACGGCGCCCGGGTGGGGCTGATCGGCGAGTCGGGCTCGGGCAAGTCACTCACCGCCCTCGCGATCCTCGGGCTCCTGCCGGACGGTGCGGCGGTGGGCGGCAGCATCCGCTGGAACGATCGCGAGCTGATCGGAATGCAGGATCGCACGCTCGCTGCGCTGCGCGGCGACGAGATCGGGATCGTGTTCCAAGAGCCGCACACGGCGCTGAACCCGATTCGCACGATCGGCCGGCAGATCGCGGAGTCGGTCCGCATCCACGAACGGCTCGGGCACCGCGAGGCGGCGACGCGCGCCGTCGCCGCAGCGGAGCGCGTGCACCTGCCCGACCCGGAGCGCATCGTCCGCCGCTATCCGCATCAGCTCTCCGGCGGGCAGCGTCAGCGCGTCGCGGTCGCGATGGCCCTGGCGTGCCGACCGCGGCTGCTGATCGCCGACGAGCCGACGACCGCGCTCGACGTGACGATCCAGGCCGAGATCCTCGACCTGCTGGACGGGCTCGTCGAGCAGGACGGCATGTCGCTCGTGTTCATCACGCACGACCTCGCGGTGCTGTCGCAG
>JASGEE010000045.1:0-11046 GCA_047606715.1 Microbacterium sp. | reverse complement strand
CGAAGGCGTTCCAATTGCGCTGACGTTCCGGCGGTCACAGCAGATGGATATCTAAGAGGATTCTCATCCTTGACAGCGTCGAATCTGGAGATGTTCGGTCACCACGCGCGTATTCTTGTCGTTAGCTCCTGGTGAAAGTCCCCGCTGTCCCCAGCAGCGGTCGTCGATGCCATCCCCAGCGACTCGCGTTCGGACTTCGATCACACAGTGAGCTCTGGCCCTCTCGATTCTTCCAGTCCCCAATGGAGGGATCGAGAGGGCCCTTCTCGTTGTCCCAGGCGTTCGGGGTGTGGACCGCCCGCCGTAGGCTGGGGTCATGGCGGGAAAGAAGCGAGCGAACGCGCCCCTGGAGTTCCGCAACACGCAGTTGGCCGATGCATTGCAGACACAAGACATGGCGGCGCTCGCCTTCGCGCTGCGGCACGGACCGACGGTCGTCCCGCTCATGTCGCCCGGCCAGCGGGACGGCGGCGAGGTGTGGACCTACCGCGATCCGAAGACGGGCGAGGTCGCCCTGCTGCTGTTCAGCGATGCCGCGCACAAGCCCGCCGCGCTCCCGCCCGCCGTCGCACTGCATGCGCCCGGGTGGCTGCGCGCATTCCTGAGCGCTCATCGCGACACGATCACGACCGTGTTCTTCGACGTGGCGGGGCCGCATCCGATGCAGGCCAGCCCCGCCGACCTCATCGCCGCGCTCGATCTCGGCGCTTAGAACCCCGGTTCGCGGCCTGTGGGCACCGGGTGCAGGCCGGTCAGGTCGCGCAAAGCGCCCTTCAGGGTGGTGGATGCCGTGTCCACGACAGAGCGGTACCCCAGCCGAGCCGCCTCTGTGCGGCGCTGCTCGTGCTGAGTGACCGCCCGCACTTCGCCGGCGAGGCTCAGCTCGCCGATCGCGACGAGCTTCTGCGGCGTCGCGCGACCTGTCACCGCGCTGGCGACCGCGAGCGCGATCGCGAGGTCGGCGGCCGGCTCGGTGAGCCGCACGCCCCCCACCGTGGAGACGTAGACATCCTGATCGGACACCTTGATCTGGGCGCGCTTCTCCAGCACGGCGAGCACCATCGCGACGCGGGCGGCGTCGACGCCGCTGACGATGCGCCGCGGGTTCGGCCCGGCGCTCGGCAGCGTGAGAGCCTGCACCTCGACCGGCAGCGCCCGCCGGCCCTCCAGGGCGATCGTGACGCATGTGCCGGGCTCAAGCGAACCGTGCCCGAGGAACAGCGCGCTCGGATCGGGGACCTCGGCGATGCCGCCGGCGGTCTGCTCGAAGCACCCGACCTCGTCGGTCGCACCGAACCGGTTCTTCAGCGCGCGCACGAAACGCAGCGAGGTCTGCCGGTCGCCCTCGAAGTGGCAGACGACGTCGACGAGGTGCTCCAGCACGCGGGGGCCGGCGACCTGTCCGTCCTTCGTGACATGGCCGACGATGACGACCGGCAGGCCACGCTCCTTCGCGACGCGGATGAGCGTGGAGGCGACCTCGCGCACCTGGCTGGGGTGCCCCGGCGACCCGTCGACGAGGCTGGAGGCGACCGTCTGCACCGAGTCGACGATCAGCAGCTCGGGGGCTGTCTCGTCGACGTGTCCGAGAATCGTCGCCAGGTCGGTCTCGCTCGCCAGAAACAGCTCGTCGTGCAGCGCCCCGGTGCGCTCCGCGCGCAGCCGCACCTGGCCGAGCGACTCCTCGGCGCTGACGTACAGCACGCGACGACCCGCCCGCGCGCTCTGCGCGGCGACCTCCAGCAGCAGCGTCGACTTTCCGACGCCCGGCTCGCCCGACAGCAGGATCGCCGCCCCGGGCACGATGCCACCGCCGAGCACGCGGTCGAACTCGCCGACCCCGGTCGTGCGGCGCGGGGTGTCGCGCGTGTCGACCTGGGTGATCGGCCGCGCCGAGCGGAGCGGGGCGACCGGCACCGTCGCGTGCGCGGGCACGGCTGAAGCCGCCGTCTCTGCGACCGTCCCCCACTGCTGGCACTCGCCGCAGCGACCGACCCACTTGGCGCTCGTCCAGCCGCACTCGGTGCAGCGAAAGGCGCTCGTCGTCGTGCGTTTGGATGCCATGAGTTCAGGCTAGTCGCGGCATCCGACACGCCTCTCCGGGCATCCTCCGCTCAGCGCAGCGAGTCCGCGACCTCGCGCAGCGCGTCGCCGGAACGCCGGAACAGACCCAGCTCGCTCGGCGAGAAGATCGTCTGGCGAATCGGCTGCGCGCCGGAGGCGCTGACGATCGACGGCACCGAGAGGGCTACGCCGCTCATGCCGCGGAAGTCGTCGAGCACGGTCGAGACGGGCATGACGGCGTGCTGGTCGCCGAGGATCGCCTCCACGATGCGGGCGCTGGACAGGCCGATCGCATAGTTGGTCGCGCCCTTGCCCTGGATCACGGTGTACGCGGCATCCCGCACATCGACGGCGATCTGGTCGAGCTCATCGACCGTGAACTTCGGCTGATCGTCCAGCGGCTCCCAGTCGAGGATCGGGACGGTGCCGATCGTCGCCTGCGACCACAGCGGGAACTGCGAGTCGCCGTGCTCTCCGACGATGTAGGCGTGCACGCTCGTGGTCGACACGCCGGCGCGCTCGGCGATCATCCAGCGCAGGCGCGAGGTGTCGAGGACCGTGCCCGAGGCGAAGACGCGATGCGGCGGCAGTCCGGTCGCCTCCTGCGCGAGCACCGTCAGCACGTCGCACGGATTGGTGACGAGCACGAAGATCGCGTTGGGGGCGACGTCGAGCAGCTGCGGCATGAGCTTCTTGAGGATGCCGGCGTTCACACCTGCCAGCTCGGTGCGGGTCTGGCCGGGCTTCTGCTTCGCGCCGGCGGTGATGACGACGACGTGCGAGCCGGCCGCGACCGAGAGGTCGTCGCCGCCGATGATGTCGCTCGATCCGGTGAACTGGGCGCCGTGGGCCAGATCGAGCACTTCGGCCCGGGTCTTCTCGGCGGCGATGTCGTAGAGGGCGACGTGTCGGGCGGAACCACGGATCAGAGCGGCGTATGCGACGGACGAGCCGACCGCGCCGGCCCCGATGACAGTGAGTTTCGAGTTCTCGATAGCGCTCATGCTCTCAGTCTGACAGGCGGGCGACGCCGGGTGCCGAAGGTTGCCGCCCGGGCCGGGGCCGACATGTGGGCATCCGACCCGGCCCCAGGCGCAACGGCGCTTTTGCTCCGCGCGACGCCGGGGGGGTGACAGGAGGGGGTTCCACGGGGCAGGATGAAGACATGTTCGGCAACGATGCGGGACCTGTGCGACGACCCCTGTCGGCCGAGGTCGAGGGCCTGCCCCTGGCCGAGTGCTGGGACGTGCTGCGGGCGGCGCCGCACGGGCGGCTCGCCGTGCTCGATGCCGACGGCGCCCCGGATGTGTTCCCCGTCACCCATCTCGTGCACGACGACCAGCTGTTCGTCCGGTCGGGGCCGGGGGCGAAGCTCGTCGCGATCGCGCGCGACGACCGGGTGGCGTTCGAGGTCGACGGGCTCGAGGGCGGCCTCGCGTGGAGCGTTGTCGTGCGCGGGACGGCGCGCCGGTTGGATGCCGACGACGAGATCGAGGCCTCCGGCATCCTGGACCTGGTCAGCGCGATGCCGACCGAGAAGTTCGTCTTCCTGCAGATCACGCCGGCGCACATCGACGGACGACGCTTCCGCGTGGCGTCGGGCGCGGCGCGCGATTCGCGGCATCCTGCCCCGTGAAGTACACTCGTCGGCGGTGACGTGTCCGAGCGGCCGAAGGTGCAACTCTCGAAAAGTTGTGTAGGGTAACCCCCTACCGTGGGTTCAAATCCCACCGTCACCGCCAGCGTCGAAGCCCCGCGAACCCTTGGAAACACAGGGAACGCGGGGCTTCTGCTATGCCCGGACAACGCCTGGCGGTAACGCAGCGGTAACGAGAATCTCGCGCACATGTCCGTGGCCATTCCGACGCCCCAATCAACCGCCTGCCGCTCTGTGGACTCACCTACTCTCCATCCCGGCGGCGGAGCCGCCGCGGGTCGGTTGTCGAGCCCAGCTTTCTCCTGGGTTATCCGACCCTGGGAGTGGCCATGAAGAACCTGAAGATCCAAGCGATCAGTCTCCGCGATGCGAACGCCTTCATTGACCGGTTCCACCGGCACCATCGAACCGTCATCGGGCACAAGTTCTCGCTCGCCGTCGTCGATAGCACTGGTGCCGTGCGAGGGGTTGCAATGGTGGGCTGCCCCGTGGCACGGCAGCCCTTGCCGATCAGCTCTACGCGTATGCGTCCGACCCGCAAGTGCTTATGACGCTCGGGTCGTTCTTTCCCTACCAGATCCCTCGCGACACAGTCCGCGTGATCGAAGAGCTCGGGGAGCTGTCGATGACGCGGACGGCTCACGACGCTGAACTGTCACAGCACTTCGGTGCGCTCACCGAGTCCGCGCAGCTGTGGCGTTCCAAGTTGTTGCCGCTGATCACCATGGAGGGCGACCACTTCACGACCAGGCTCATGCGCGACGTTCCACAGGAGGCGTACGAACAGCACTCCGCGATGACGGATGAACTCGGCGATGTCGGTTTCGTTTTGTACGAGAAGTTCCTCGCCTATCAGAAGTACTACGCGTCGCTATAGCGCGAGATTCACCGGAGTCCGGGTCGGCGTAGGCGCGTATCATGGTGGCATGGTCGACAGCGCGCTCCTCGAGAAGGTTCTGCAGCTCGACGCCGAGTCTCGGCGTGAGCTGATCCGTGCTGTCGAGGGTTCGCTGGACTACGACGACGTCTCGGCTGAGATGTTGGAGATCGTCGATGCGCGTCTCGCGAGCAAGGGACCGCGGCCGGATGCGGATGCGATCTCGCTGGATGAGTTCGAGGCGCGGCTGCGCGCGCGACGATCCGCGTGAGCTTCCGCGTCGTCCTCGACTCGAGAGCGTGGCAGGACTACGAGCAGATCGAGGCCTACTTCCTCGAGAACGAGCTGGCACATCTCATACCCGAGTTCGACGACGACCTCACGTCGACGCTGCGGTTCATCGGGCAGAACCCACTGCTTCGGAGTGAATCTCGCACAGGCGTGCGGCATGAGGCGCTGCGAGTGTTCAAGCACCATCACGTGTGGTTCCGTGTCTTCGAGGACATCGAGCACGTCGAAGTGTTCGGCATCCTTCACGATGCCCGCAGCTCGCGGACGGTGGAGGAACGACTCTGACCGACGCCCCACCGGGCCCGAACGATGGTGGCTCGCGGTAACGCAGCGGTAACGGAATGTCTGCGGGGTGGTGTTCCCGGGTGGGCGCACATGTGCCCGACTTCCGCGTAATCACGCGGACCTCGCCGGTCGGCCCCGCATCCATTGACCTGCGATAGGGGTTCAAATCCCACCGTCACCGCCAGCGCGAAGGCCTTGAACGAAGGATGACGACACGAATCCCCGTCACCCTTGAGGGCAACCTCACCGGTAACCCCGAGCATGGCGCCGGCGAATCGGACAACGAATACACCCGATTTACCGTGGCCGTCAACGATCGGCGCCTCAACCAGTTGACGAGCGTCTGGGAGGACACGGGCACGGTGTTCCACCGGGTCGTGGTGTTCAACCAGCAGTCGCGTCACGTCGCGAACTCGCTGCACAAGGGCGACACCGTCGTGGTCGCCGGCGAGCTACGGTTCGGGACGTACGTCGACAAGGAGTCCGGCACCACACGCGAGACCCGCGACGTGATCGCCGACAACGTCGGTGCGTCACTGAAGTTCGCCAACGTCACCGTCGACCGCTCCCCAAAAGCTAACGGCCCCGCTGCGGACGTATCCGCCACGGGGCCGGTAGCAGCATCAGTCCCGTACCTACACCGGTGCCGGGATCGCACGCTGACCCATCATGACAGGAGCGGGCAGGAGTCGGCGTACTCCTGTCCGCTTTGCGCGCGTGGGCTCTTCCCGAGACGTGATCGGCAAGTGCGCGGTGGATCCTGCATGCGCCATGCTGAACACACGCTCGTTGTTCTGGGGAGATCACATGAATGCAGTTGGGGGAAAGTTCGTCGCCGCCATTGTCACGACCGTTGTCGCGATGGGGCCTCTGGTCTCGTGCGCGCCGGCGGCCGTGGAACCAGCGAACCCGGGATCGTTGGAAGTCAAGGTTGCAGGTGGGGACCAGCCCACTGTCGAGGTCGCCGCTCTCCCGGAGGCAGCGGCCACCGAAATCACAGGGCTTGGGCAGGCGGCGGAGTTTGTCATGGGCACTCCAATGAGCATCGAGTTCGCCAAAGAGTTCCCCTCGGGCGGCGCCACGCTCACGCGCACGTACGCACAGCCGCTCCCCGAGGAAGTTGCAGCGACGTTCGCATATTGGGACGAGGAGTTCGAGACCTGGCAGGCGGTTCCCACGTCCATCTCAAAGGACCGACTCACGGTCACCGCTGACGTCGACCACTTCTCCATCTGGACCGATTTCATCTCTGGCTCGCAGCAAGCGCTGACCACCATCCGTGACAGCGCGGCGAAGGCAGGACAAGCGGTCACAGAGTGGACGGAGGGCGCGGTCAATACTGCGAGCGAAGCCTTGCACTGGTCGCTCGGCAACATCTTCACGAAGCGCGTCGAGCTCCCCGAATGCGACCTCCCGACACCCACCTGGGTCATCGACCTCCCGGTCAGTGTCGGCGTTGATGACCCCGTCAGGTTTTGCGCCGGATACGACAAGGTAAACCCTGACCTGCTGGTCGTGAAGGCCCGCGCAAACCGCGGCTATGGGTTCCCTGCAACGTTGAACGTGGAGCCTACGTGGGAGTACAACTCCACTTCAGAGAACTCGATTGGTAGGCTGCTCGAACAGGTCGGAAGCATCGACCAAGCCACCGCAGACGCCACCTCTCAGCTACTGAACAACGGCCGGTTCGTAGGCGCTGGCGAGGAGATCAGTTTCGGCATCCCCTCTTCCGCGTTTACGGATTTCACGAGCGAGTACCTGCTTGAGATGCGGCTGCCTTCCGTCTCGCAATTCCTGATGTCGATGATCGCGCAGCAGCTTGTTGCGTGGGGCGTGTCGAAGATCAACGGCACGCTCGCGGCTGCTCTCGCGGTGGCGAACTGTGGATCGTCGCTCGCTGGTGTCACGGACATTGGCAATGGCGCGGGGGCCACCCTCAGATGCCTCCGATCGGCAGATGAGAAGATCGCGCAGATGATTGGTCTCGCACTCCTTGCGAACGGGATGCAGGAGAACGCCGCGGGAAAGCTGGCCGGGCAGTTGGTGGGAAAGATCAGCGTCGCTCTGGCGCTCTTGCCCGCGGCGATCAACGCAATCGACTACATCGCCGAAATGGCACTCCCGCAGAACGCGCGGTCCCTCACCATCTCCGCTGCCGCCGTCACGGCGCCGGACCCCGACGAGTCCTGGCTCATCACCGCGGAAGGCGTCGGGCCGATCCGTCTCGCGCACATTGAGGAGGACTTCGCGCTTGTGCGCGAGCGTCGATACCTCTGCTCCGGTGCGGACGTGGCGTGGGCTGTCGCCGGGGGCGCGGACGGCAACATCGGCGGGGGTGAACGCGGACCGTGGATCCAGATCAGCGCTGTCGGTGAGGTCACCGGGGACGTTCCCGCTCCACGCACGACGACCGGCATCACCATCGGCACCACGCTCTCCGAGTTGAAGGCCGCCGGCTTCTACTCGAACGTCGACAGTGACATCTGGTGGAGCTCTGTCGACGGTGTGGTGCTGACCGCCTACGTGGCAAACACATCGGGCGGCGCCGAGCCGCAGGTGACGAGTCTGGTTCTGGGGAGCGAGAGCCTCGGCGCGTACGACTGCGGCTAACTGGACGAGCGTGCCGGCGCTTGCTCGACGGCCCGTTCCGGACCGCCGATGAACTCGAACTCGCCACGCTCCCCTGGGTGCGCTGGTTCAACGAGAACCGACTGCACTCATCGATCGACTACCTCACCGTCACCTCCACTGTCGAAGCCCCGCGAACCCATGAAAACACTGGGATCGCGGGGCTTTCGCTTTGCCCTGGAGCTCACCGGCAACCCCCTCTCGGTGCCTTGAACAGGGTCACCGAGACGCCCGAGACGAACAGGCACACGTCGACGGATGCCGCACCCACCGGGTCGTCTCACGGAGGCGGCCATGCGCGACCGGCCCCGTGACGGGCCGGGCGGGACCGTATCACCGGCCGTGCGGGCCGCTCTTGTCCTGACAAGAAGTGTTTCGCTCGATGAGGGGATGACTCATGGTCGACGATGCGCAGCCGATCGCCGGCACCGGCGCAGCCGCCGCGATGCGGTTGTGCGACGTCGTGTCGGCGCGGCCGGCTTCGACCAGCAGCCGTCCCGGCGCCGGCTCGGCGACGACCGGTGCCGCTCGCACTCGTCAGCGAAATCCTCCCGTTCACGGGGTCCTGAGACCCCGTCCGCAGACGCACGACCGGCGGCATCCGCCGCATCACGAACACAACGAAAGGAGACGGCCGTGGCCGAGCTCGAACCGAGCGTCATGCTCAACGCCATCATGGGCAAGCTGTACGACGTCCTCACCAACGGGGACGACACCGCACCCGCCTCGGAGGACAACTTCTTCAGCTGGGCCACGCCCGGCATCCCGATCGCCGAGGGGGATCTGACCTTCCTCTCCCAGGGGCTGGGCGGGGTCGTGAAGGCCGCGAAGGTCGCCGAGCTGAAAGCCGGAGACCCCGAGGCGGAGGTCACGCCGCAGCGGCTCGAGCAGCTGCGCGCCGCGGACACGCAGGGCCTCTACCAGCAGGCGGAGAACTTCGCTCGCCTCGTGGACTTCGTGCCCGATCTCGCCGCGACCACGAACGACGCCTTCTCGCGACTGAGCGTCATGAACAACGAGGGCTCGCTCTCGGAGCGCTTCGAGTACATCCTGCGCATGAGCCAGGTCATGGAGACTCAGCTGCCCGAGGAGACCAAGAAGAAGATCGAGAAGTTCCGCGGACTGCTCACCGTGACGGTGACGAAGAAGAACCTCCTCGACGACACCGAGACGCAGGTCACCGAGCCCAGCCCGCTGGTCGTGGCCTACAACGAGAAGCTCGCCGCCTACGAGGACGCCGCTCTGCAGTACAACACCCGCCGTGTCGAGGCGCTCGCCGGAGACAGCGCGCGGGCCGTGCACGACTGGGCGATCAACGCCGGCATCCTGCGCAACAAGGTCAAGGCCGCGATGAGCGACTGGGTGAGCAACGGCTACAAGAACGAGTACGAGCAGATCGCGGCGTTCATCGACCAGGTGATGCAGCGCGACATGGCGCTGCTGAAGCAGCAGTACCGCGACGACCTGGACAAGGCGAGGCTCACCGGGCTGGCGTCGGGCAGCGACTTCTACTACACGTCGGTCGTGCCGGGGAACTTCATCACCGCGGGCGGCTGGACGGGATTCAGCTACGACGCCACCGACTTCACCCGCCACCGCGACAGCGACTACTCGTACTCGAGCTCGTCGACCCGGGCCGGCGGCGGGTTCCTCGGCATCTTCGGCGGGGGCGGCTCCTCGTCGGCGGGCGGCGAGTCGCACTCGAACATGCGGTTCGACTCCGATTCAGTGTCGATGAGCTTCCGCATCGCGCAGGTGCCGATCGTGCGGCCGTGGTTCAAGACCGCGTACCTCATGAGCAAGCTGTGGCGCTTCGACCAGGGCGACCCCGAGGCCAAGAGCCAAGTCGTCAGCGACGGCGGCACTCCGGCGAAGGGGCTCATCCCCGCCTATCCGACGTCGCTCGTGTGCGTGCGCGATCTCGTGCTGCGCACGACCTCGGCCAACGGCTTCAGCCAGCTCGCGAGCGAATGGGAGACGCACCGCGCAAGCGGCGGCGGCGTCGTCTCGTTCGGACCGTTCCACCTCGGCGGCTCGCACTCCGGCGGCGGCGGGAGCGGCTCGTCGTCCTCCGACTTCCACTACGACTCGCAGCGCCAGGAGATCACCGTCCCGGGCGTGCAGGTGATCGGGTTCAAGTGCCACGTCTTCCCGAAGTCGCCCGACCCCGACCCGTCGATCACGCAGTGGATCTGACGGCGGTTGAGACGAGGGAGTGCAGACGATGGATGCCGCAGCCCAGCTCGCGTTGATGGTGAAGGCCCGGACGGTGTTCGGAAGCGATGGCACGTTCCTGAGCTTCCCCGTCACCCCTTTGCCGTTCACCCCCGACGATCTCGACCTGGTCCCGGACGCGGATGCCGACGCAGACGGAGTGCGACAGGCCCTCGCCAACCAGCAGGCCTTCGCGACGCTCGTCAACCTCGTGCCGGGCGGGGAGGTGTGGCTGCCCGGGGAGTCGACCGTCGTGTGGGACGTGTACGAGAGCGTGCTGCGCGACGCCGAGGTGGCCTCGTCGACGCGCACGGCGGAGGAGGAGGAGCGCTACGCAGCCGCGGTGGCGTACCTGCGGGCGGCGGACGGCGACGGCGATTCCGACGCCGTCGTCGCGTACCGCCAGTACAGGGACGCGTACTTCGTCGCGCAGCAGCAGTATCTGGCGGCCAAGAGCACGGCCGAGAGCTCCACCGACAGCGCCACGGTGGCGCAGTGGCACTCCGTCGAGGAGCCGGCGATGCGCGGGCAGATCGCCCAGCTCGCGCAGGACTGGATCATCAAGGGCCACCGCAACGAGGTCGAGGCCGCGCAGGCGCTCGTCGCCACGCTCGGCGCCCGCTCGCCGCTCGTGCGCTGGGCGGAGTGGCGCGCGCTGTTCAACCGCGACCTCGACGCGATGACCGGCGTGACGACCGACGCATCCACCTTCTTCCCGACGTCGTTCGCACCGTCGAACGCGCTGTCGGACGAGGCGTGGAAGCCGTTCACCCTCGAGGCGTCCGAGGTGCGCGCACTGCTGGACGGCGTGCCGCCCGAGACCCGCGAGCGCCTCGGCGCGGCGAGCACCGACGTGGCATCGCTGTCGTTCGAGTTCAGCTCGGCGACGCTCGTGCGTCCGTGGTTCGCCCCCGACGCGCTGCGTTCCCGATTCTGGCGGCTGCCCGCCGACCAGACGGCTCTGTCGGACGGCGCGGAACCCCCCGCCGGACGGATGACCGCGTACGTGACCGCGGTGGTGTTCGCACGG
>JASGEE010000044.1:0-4814 GCA_047606715.1 Microbacterium sp. | reverse complement strand
TCACCGCCGCCGCCGTCAACGCCGACTCGGGAAGTTGACCCCCATCGAGTTCGAAGCAATCATGAAGACCACCGCCGACCTGGCGGCATAAGGAAACGAGTCAACCAAAAGCTCAGCATTCCCGAGCTGATGACGCGCCTGAACAAGCCGGTGCGCCTGGTGCTCAACGTTGCACTCATCCTGGCGTGGGCCATTCCCACCGTCACCGCGACACTCATCTGGCAGTGGCTGTTCCAGCCCCCCTACGGTGTCGTCAACTGGCTCGTCACCCAGATGGGCGTCTTCGGGGACTTCACCGACCACAACTGGCTGTCCACGGCCGAGGATGCCTGGGTCATGGTGACCCTGCTCGTCGTGTGGCAGGGAGCGCCGTTCATCGCCTTCACGCTCTACGCCGGACAGTCGCAGATTCCGCGAGAGTACTACGAGGCAGCCATGCTCGACGGTGCCGGCGCCGTCCGCATCTACACCGCCGTCACCCTGCCGTTTCTGCGGCCGATCATCTACCTCGTCTCGATCCTCACCATCATCTGGCGCTTCAACATCTTCAACCAGATCTGGATCCTCACCCGCGGCGGCCCCGAGGGGGGAACGACCACGCTGGGCATCTGGTCTTTCCGCGAGGCTTTCGCCGGGAACGCCTACGGGCACGGCGCGGCCATCGCCGTCGTGACCGCGGCGATCTTGATGTGCCTCACCGCGTTCTACGTCCGCCGCCTCGTCCGTTCGGGAGAAGAGCTGTGAACAACGACACGATCCCCGTTCCGCGTCGACGGCGAAACCTGCGCAGCCGCGGGCCGGTGGCCCACGGCACGGCGCTCCTGCTCGCGCTCATCTGGGCCTTCCCCGCCTACTGGATGGTGAATTCCGCCTTCAAGACGCCGGACAACCTGACCTCGGTGGTGCCGCAGTTCTTCCCGTCCCCGATCAGCCTGGATGCGTTCATCCGGGCGTTCCAGAAGGCCGGCTTCCTCACGTCGCTGGGGAACAGCCTGTTCGTCGCCGTGTGCGTGGTGGCGGCATCGATCGCCATCGGGTTCCTGGCCACCGCAGCCCTGACCCGATTCCGCTTCTTCGGGCGCAAAGCGATCCTCATCACGATCCTCGCGATCCAGATGATCCCCTCCATCGCGCTCCTCATCCCGCTGTTCCTCACGTTCCGCGACGCGAACATGCTGAACACGTACTGGGCGCTGATGCTGGCCTATCTCGCGAGCGCACTGCCGTTCTCGATCTGGGTGCTGCGCGGCTTCTTCCAGTCGATCCCCGCGGAGATCGACGAAGCCGCTCGGATCGACGGTGCGGGCGACATGCGAGTGCTGTGGAGCATCTACTTCCCGCTCGTGCTGCCGGGACTCATCTCCACAGCCGTCTTCACCTTCATCGAGGCGTGGAACGACTACATCATGGCCTACATCCTGTTGCAGGAGCAGGCGCGGTACACCCTGCCGGTCTGGCTGGTGTCGTTCAACCAGGACACCGGGATCGACTACGGCGGGTTGATCGCCGCGTCGGTGATGTTCTCCATCCCCGTCGTGGTGTTCTTCCTGATCGTGCAGCGCAACCTGGTCGCCGGCATGTCCGGTGGCGCCGTGAAGGGCTGACGATCGCAGCGCCACCCCCCGAAGCCGCCGTGCGCACGCGCCGTCTCGATGCCCCTGCCGAGATCACGGGGCGGCATCCGACCGGTTGCGCATAACTCAGGCTGTGTTCGTCAGCGCTCCACAGGCAGCCGCGTGATTCCGCGGATTTCGACCAGCCGCGGCGGCGCCCAGCCTGAGTTATGCGCCACCTACCGGCGGAACCTCTTACTCAGCGCCCCCGATCCACTTCATCCCCGCCCACCGCGATGATGTGCTGAACGATGCGGCCGTAGGCGCCCTCCACCAGCTCCCGCGCACTGCCGAGGATGTTGAACCCGTGCCCGACGCCGGGCAGGTCGATGTGCTCGGCGAGCGCCCCGACCCGACCCAGCCGCTGCGCGTAGCGAACGGCCTCCTCGCGCAGGATGTCCTTCTCGCACGTGATGACGACGGCGGGAGCGATGCCGTCGAGGGCCGCCGCATCGGCGGGGCCGGCAGGTGAGACGAGTCGATCGGCGCGGTCGGCGAGTCGCGGGACGTACGCGGTGTCGAAGATCGGGCCGAGCGTGACCAGGAAGTTCTCCTTGCCGGGGATTTTCTTCACTTTCGCGGGGACGGTGAGATCGAGCGGCGGGTAGAGCAGCACCTGCAGGCCGATCCGCGGGGAGCCCTCCTCCAGTGCGAGACGTGCGACCCCGGCGGCCAGCGCTCCCCCGGCAGAGGCGCCGCCGACCGTCAGCCGGGCACCATCCCAGTCTCGCTCGGATCGCGCCGCCCACCGGGCGACGTCCAGGGCCTGCTCGATCGATCCGGGCGCGCGAAGCTGCGGCGCGGGGTCGTAGTCGACGTTGATGACCGTGACATCCGCCCGGGCCGCGAGATACCGGCAGATCGGGTCATCCTGCTCCGGATGCCGCATGACGAACCCGCCGCCGTGCAGGTTGATGTGCACTCCCCGGCCCACCGCGCCGCCCGGCGGGAGATACAGGGTGGCCGCGACCTGACCGTGCCGCGTCGGGATCGTCACGGCCTCGGTCGTCGCCGGCAGCTCGCGAAAGGCGATCTCCTCATCGATCTTCGCACTGCCGGGACCGCGCTGCATGAGCCGGGCGATCCGATCGGCGATCCAGAGGGGAACGGACATGGTGCGACCTCTTTCTGCAGCGGCTCCTGCACCGCGATACTCCGTGGTTCAGGGTACCGGGCGCACGCCGGGACGACAGCACCTCGGCATCCACCCTCGCAACGCAGTCGAGCAACGCCGCTCGAGCGCGCAAGAACGCTGGCCCCCGCGAAGCGATACTTAAAGCATGATCCGCACGCTCTACGTGTCCGATCTCGACGGCACGCTCCTGCGTTCGGATGGCACGCTCAGCGACGAGTCCGCTCGGCTCATCAACGCGGCCGTGGAGGCCGGCGGGCTGTTCACGTACGCGACGGCGCGGTCGTTCAGTTCATCTCGGCGCGTGACCGCGCAGCTCCGCCTCGCGCTTCCCGTTGCGACCTACGGCGGCGCGATCATGGCGCACCCCGAGACGGGGGCGGCAATTGACGTGCGTCTTCTCGCGAACGGCGTGGTCCACGCGCTGGTCGATGCAGCAGAGGTTGACGACACCACCGCGCCGGTCCTGCACACCTTCGAAGACGGAACGGACTGGCTGCGCTGGAACCCGCACCGTCGCACGTCGGGGATCGAGCGGTTTCTCTCAGATCGCGTGGGTGATCGCCGCCTGCGCCCGATCACGCGCGACGACCCAGTCGACACCGGCTCCGTGTTCTACATCTCCGTCCTTGCCGCCCGCCCAGCGCTGGTATCCCTACGGCACCGGGCCTGCGCTGCGCTCAACGGCGTCGCGCAGTTCCTCAGCGCCGATGCGCACACGCCCGGTCACGACTGGTTCGAGCTGCTCAGCGCAGAAGGCACGAAGGCGAAGGCGATCCGTCGTCTCGCGGCGAGCGTCGACGCCGACCGTGTGGTCGTCTTCGGTGACAATCACAACGACGTTCCGATGTTCGACGTGGCAGACGAGGGTTACGCGGTAGCGAACGCAGTACCCGAGCTCCGGGCGATCGCCACCAAAGTCCTCGACCACCACGACTGTGATCCGGTGTCGCGGTGGATAGCGGACGACTTCGCCCGACGCTCGCCCCCCTCTTGACACGAGCCGAGCGCACGCACTTCGCATCGGTCATGCAGCGGAGCGACGATGGTGCACGCGCTGCGGCATCCTTCTCGCGCTACGGAAAGTTGCGCAGCGCGAGCAGGCTTGTGCAGCGCGAAGACCAGGGTCTCTGCGAGGCGCCTCCAGCGAAGATCATTCCGGGGCGATGACCTGCAGCCCGTGTGCGCGGGCGGCTTCTGCGAGCCTGGTGTCATACGTGACGACCTCTCCCCAGGTTCGCTTGCCTGTCCTGAGCGACTTCACCTGGTCAGTCACAAGCTATGCGGTGTCACGTGCGGCTGCGGCGGTCAGGTTGAGAGCGAGCTGCCCGCCTCCACGGCGAGCTCGACACGCGCACCCCGATAGAGTCAGACGCCCCGGGAGAAGCCACCACCGTCTGCTGCCCCACAGCGCCACCAGCACGGCCAGCCGACGCGGGGACCGCGGCCAGGGCGGAAAACGCCCCGGCCCGACGACCCAACCTCACGCGTTCTCCCTCCGACGCGATGCCACGAGGAACACACCGACACCGACCGCCACCATCAGCAACGCTCCCGCCGGCAACGCGTAACCGAACACGCCACCCGTGGACGGCAACTCACCAGTGACCACAGTGACCGAATCGGACCCCTCCACCACATCACCACCACTGGACGTACCGGTAACCGTTGCAGAGTTGACCACCTCACCATCAGTCAGATGCGCCTTCGTCAACACGAGGGTCGCAGTCGCGACCACCGACTCCCCCGGAGCCAGAGTGCCCTCATCCCCCGGCCAGTCATACGACAGACCCGACAGACCCGTCAACAGGTCAACGATCTCCACACCGCTCAGCGTCACATTGCCCGTGTTGGTCGCGGTGAGCGTATACGTCACAACATCACCAACCGCACCGGAACCACCCACCGACGCCACCTTCACCAGCTCGACGGCCGGAACAGGAGTGACCGACACCGTCACCTCATCGGTATCCGTCACCGACTCACCCTCCACCAGCACACCACCCGACGAAACACCCGACGCCGTCGCCGTGTTCACCACCGCACCCGCATCGATATCCGCCTGCGTC
>JASGEE010000043.1:0-2501 GCA_047606715.1 Microbacterium sp. | reverse complement strand
GCGCGGACCGGTGGGCTTCGCGGCGGCGGGCTTCGCTGGCGTCGCCGACGCGGCGGCGGCCGGCGCAGCCGTCGTGCCGGCCCCGTCGGCCTCGAGAGCCGCGCGGAGTTTCCGAGCGACCGGCGGGGCGATCGTCGACGAAGGACTCTTGACGTACTCGCCGAGCTCCTTCAGCTTCGCGAGGGCGACTTTGCTGTCGACGCCGGCCTCGGAAGCGATCTCGTGCACGCGTGGGTTTGCCACAATTCTCCTGTCTGAGGTCTCCCCCGGACAGGGCAGACCGTTAGTTGCGGACGGGTCTCATTTCGAGCCGTTCACTTTGTGTCCATAGCCGTTCAGCCGTTTCGCTGGTGGGTGTTCTGAAAGGTCTGCGTGTCGAGCGGACCCGACACACGCAATGCGCGTCCGAAGGCGCGGCGCCGGATGGCGAGGTCCACACACTCATCCGTGTCATGCACCCACGCACCCCGGCCGACGCACACGGCCTTCTCGTCTGCGACGAGCTCACCGCCCTGCGCGACGACCCGCAGGAGTGCGGATCTCGGGGCGCGCGCGCGGCATCCCACGCACGTTCGAACGGGTTCCATCCTACCCCGTCAGGAGTCTTCCAAGATGCTGTCGGGTTGGATGTCGATCTTCGCCCCGGTGAGTTTGGCGGCGAGCCGCGCGTTCTGGCCCTCCTTGCCGATCGCGAGCGACAGCTGATAGTCGGGAACGAGCGCACGAACCGCCTTGATGGCGGCATCCAGCACGAAGCTCGAGGTGACCTTGGCCGGAGACAGGGCGTGCGCGACGAAGGTCGCCAGGTCCGGGTCGTAGTCGACGATGTCGATCTTCTCGCCGCCGAGCTCTTCCGTGACGGCACGCACGCGGCGACCGAGTTCGCCGATGCAGGCGCCCTTCGCGTTGATCGCGGGGTCGTTCGCCTTCACTGCGATCTTCGTGCGGTGCCCGGCCTCTCGCGCGAGCGAGGTGATCTCGACGAGCCCCGAGGCGATCTCGGGGACCTCGAGGGCGAACAGCTTGCGGACCAGACCCGGATGAGTGCGCGAGACCGTGATCGACGGGCCCTTCACGCCCTTGGACACCGAGGTCACGTAGACGCGCAGGCGCGATCCGTGCGGATACTCCTCACCGGCCACCTGCTCCTCGGGGGGCAGGATCGCCTCGATGGTGCCGAGGTCGACGTGCACCATGCGGGGGTTGGGACCCTGCTGGATGACGCCGGCGACGATGTCGCCCTCTTTCCCGCGGAACTCGCCCAGGATCGCGTCGTCGGCGATGTCGCGCAGACGCTGACTGATGACCTGTTTGGCGGCGAAAGCGGCGATGCGCCCGAAGTTCTCGGGTGTCGATTCCTCCTCGCCGACCACCGCGCCTTCCTCGTCGAGGAGGGGAACGTAGATGGCGACGTGGCCGGTCTTCTGGTCGAGCTCCGCGCGGGCGCCGTCGGGCAGTTCACCGGTGGGCGAGGTGTGCTTTGCGTAGGCCGTGAGGATCGCCTGCTCGATGATCCGGACGAGCTCGTCGAAGGGGATCTCCTTCTCGCGCGAAACGGTACGCAGCAGTCCCATGTCGATGTCCACGGTGGCCTCCCTATTCAGCTCTTGCCGCGCAGGTGTCCCCGGCGGCATCCCTCCAGGCTAGCGGATGCTGCGCCAGCAGCTCTTGGGGTGTGCCAAAAGCAGGCTCAAGCGTGCGCTCGAGGGCACCCGGGGCCCGGCAGTCGCGATTCGGCCTGCTCTTGGCACGGGAGAGCTGTCGGACATGCCGTCGACCCGCCACGCACCGGGCGCACCCGCAGGCGCACTCAGCGCGCGGTCAGTCGCGCGATGGCATCCGCGACCGGCACGACCTCGCGCTCACCGGTGCGACGGTCCCACAGCTCGACCTCGCCAGCGGCGGCACCGCGCCCGACGATGACGATCCGCGGCACACCGATCAGCTCGGCGTCGCCGAACTTGACCCCGGGCGAGACTTTGGGCCGGTCGTCGTAGAGCACATCGAGGCCCGCATCCTCCAGCGACGCCGACAGCGACGCGGCGAGCGCGAACGCGGTCTCGTCACGCCCCGCGGCGACCACCTGCACGTCGAACGGGGCGACGGATGCCGGCCAGACGAGCCCCCGCTCGTCGTTGTTCAGCTCGGCGAGGATCGCGAGAATGCGCGTGACCCCGATCCCGTAGGAGCCCATCGTCACGGTCACGAGCTTGCCGTTCTCGTCCAGGACCTTCAACCCCAGGGTCTCCGCGAAGAAGCGACCGAGCTGGAAGACGTGGCCGATCTCCATGCCGCGCGCGAGCTCGACCGGGCCGGAGCCATCGGGTGCGGGGTCGCCCGCCCGGACGCTCGCCACCTCGACGAAGCCGTCGCCGGTGAAGTCGCGGCCGGCGACGAGCGAGTGCACGTGCTTCTGGTCGACATTGGCACCGGTGATCCAGCTTGAGCCGTCGACGACACGGGGATCGAGCAGGTACCGGATGCCGGTTGCCGACTCCTCG
>JASGEE010000042.1:0-6507 GCA_047606715.1 Microbacterium sp. | reverse complement strand
TTCAGGTGCACCGCCACGGGCTGGTCGGTGGATGCCGCCGCCTGCAACTGATCGAGGCTGGAAATCCCCAGCTCGATCCCGTGCGCCGCCGCCTCGGCGAAATCGGCGCCGGGGGCGTGCAGCCACGCGAGGATGGGTGCGTCGATGCCGGCGCGCCGCAGCGCGAGCGCCTCGTCGATGTCGGAGACCCCGAGCCGGGTCGCGCCGCCGGCCAGCGCTGCCCGCGCCGAACGCACCGCCCCGTGGCCGTAGCCGTCGGCTTTGACGACGGCTATCACCTCGCAGTCGGTGAGCCGCCGCAACTGGCGCACATTGCGGGCGATCGCGGAGGTGTCGATGACGGCCTCGCGCAACACGCCCGCCGGCAGGCTGCTCATGAAGCGCCCTCCCCGGGAGCGGCGGCATCCGCGCCCTCGGCGATGACATATGCCGCGGCGAGCCCGGCGTCATGCGTCAGCGACAGGTGCATCGTGTGGATGCCGCGCCCCGCGACCGTCTCTGAAGTCTGCCCGCGCAGGGCGAACACGGGGCGGCCGGAGGGCTCCGAGGCGATCTCGATGTCGGTCCAGTGCACGCCGTCCGAGCCGCCGAGGGCCTTGATCAGCGCCTCTTTCGCGGCGTAGCGGGCGGCGAGCGAGTGCGGTTTGAGCCTGCGCTCGGCGGGTGCGAACAGCCGCTCCAGCAGCCTCGGGGTGCGCTGGATCGACCGCTCGAACCGCGCAATGTCGACGAGGTCGACGCCGATGCCGACGATCATCGCATCAGCCTATCCCGCTGCCCCCCGCCCCCCGCACCCGCACCCGCACCCGCACCCGCGAAACAGCATCGGTGCACCGAAACCGCCGACGGCGATCGCCGTCTCGGTGCGCGGATGCCGTCTCGCGGGAAGACGCGCCGCGCACGAGGCGGCCAGCGCACGAGGCGGCCAGCGCACGAGGCGGCCGCGCGCGAGGCGGCCGGCGGGCTACTCGACGGTGACGGACTTGGCGAGGTTGCGGGGTTGGTCGACGTCGAGACCCTTGGCGGCGGCCAGACCCATCGCGAAGATGTGCAGCGGCACGACCGCCAGCAGCGGCTCGAACAGCGGGCCGGCCAGGGGGATGCGCAACACCTCGTCGGCGAAGGGCAGCACGGCGACATCCCCCTCTTCGGCGACGACGATCACACGGGCGCCGCGGGCGCGGATCTCCTGGATGTTCGAGACGACCTTCGCGTGCAGCACGGCCGACTCGCGCGGCGACGGCACGATCACGAACACCGGCTGCCCCGGCTCGATCAGGGCGATCGGGCCGTGCTTGAGCTCGCCCGCCGCGAAGCCCTCCGCGTGGATGTAGGAGATCTCCTTGAGTTTGAGCGCGCCCTCCAGCGCGATCGGATATCCGACGTGACGGCCGAGGAACAGCACCGACTGGGTGTCGGCCATCCAGCGCGAGAACTGCTCGATGTGCTGCTGCTCGCGCTCGAGCACGCGGGCGATCTTGTCGGGAATCGCCTCCAGCTCGAGCACGTGCAGCGCCTGTTCTGCCGGCGACAGCGTCCCGCGCACGCGTCCGATGTGCAGCGCCAGCAGGTACAGCGCCGTGATCTGCGCGGCGAACGCCTTCGTCGAGGCGACGGCGACCTCGGGCCCGGCGTGCGTGTAGACGATCGCATCCGACTCGCGCGGAATCGTCGCGCCCTGCGTGTTGCAGATCGACAGCGTCTTCGCGCCGCGCTCGCGCGCGTACTTGACGGCCATGAGGGTGTCCATCGTCTCGCCCGACTGGCTGATCGACACGACGAGCGTGTCCTCGCCGAGCACCGGGTCGCGGTAGCGGAACTCGTGCGCGAGCTCGACGTCGGTCGGGATGCGGGTCCACTGCTCGAGCGCGTATTTGCCGGTCTGGGCCGCGTAGGCGGCGGTGCCGCACGCGATGATGACGATGCGACGGATGCCGAGGAACAGCTCGTCGAGCCCGTCGAGCTCGCCGATGGCGACGAGGCCATCGCGCACGCGTCCGCGGATGGTGTTGGCGACGGCATCCGGCTCTTCGGAGACCTCCTTGGCCATGAACGAGGGCCAGCCGCCCTTCTCTGCCGCCGACGCGTCCCACACGACCTCGAACGGCTCGACCTCGACCGGCGCACCGGTGAAATCGGTGACCTCGACGGAGCCCGGGCGGATCGCGACGATCTCGTCCTGGCCGATCGCCAGGGCGTGGCGGGTGTGCTCGACGAAGGCGGCGACGTCGGAGCCGAGGAAGTTCTCGCCCTCGCCGAGTCCGATCACCAGCGGCGAGTTGCGGCGCGCACCGACGACGATGCCGGGCAGGTCGCGGTGCATCGCGAGCAGGGTGAAAGCGCCGTCGAGCCGGCGCACGACCGCGCGGAAGGCCTCGACGAGGTCACCGGATGCGGCGAATTCGCGCCCCAGCAACACCGCTGCGACCTCGGTGTCGGTCTCGGAGCGGAACGTGAAGCCCTGGCCGAGCAGCTCGTCCTTGAGCTCGGCGAAGTTCTCGATGATGCCGTTGTGGATGACCGCGAGCCGGTCATCGTCGGCCAGGTGCGGGTGGGCGTTGGCGTCGGTCGGACCGCCGTGGGTGGCCCAGCGGGTGTGCCCGATGCCCGTGGTGCCGTCGGGCAGGGGGTGGGCGGCGAGGTCGTCGCGCAGCACCTGGAGCTTGCCGGCGCGCTTGCGCATGCCGAGGCCGCCCGCAGCGTCGATCACGGCGATTCCGGCCGAGTCGTATCCCCGGTACTCGAGGCGGGCGAGCCCCGACAGCAGAATTGCCTGGCTGTCCCGAGGGCCGACGTATCCGACGATTCCACACATGCGGTCCATGCTAGGGGGCGTGGTCTTGCGCACCCTACCGATGGATGGGGATGCGACCGAAAAAAGGGGGGGTCCTTGGAGAACTCCGACGGGGAATCGGACCTCACAAGGACCCAATCTACGGGCTCAGAGGGGAACGAAACTGGGGTAGCTCCCCCCGACACCGCTCGGGGAAGCAGTCGCTGCACCGTAGACAGTGCCGAATTTATCAGGCAACACTCACTTTGCCCACACCGCTCAGGCAATGTCGCGCAAACACATATCAAAGCCACAACTCCAGCGCGAGCACCTCGGTGCCGACTGCCGCTCCGCACGCTCCGGGCACTCCACGCGACGACACCACCAACCCGAACGAGGTTTAACGACGTGTTGACAGACTGCGTCACATCGGCTCTCAACACGCGCTATAGTGATGCCGAACGCAAAGCAACGATGGGGTCGTTGCTGGTCCAGGGGGGTCGCGCGTTCTCTGGGAAGGCTGACGCTTCGCGCGTCTGCTGATGCACGTTGCTGGGGGGCATGGTGCGCACATATGAATACGTCGTTGGGGCGGCGCGATGACAACGTCTTCGCTTCCGATCTCGGGATTCGCCGCCCCTTCCGACCGACGCGCGGCTTATGTCGCTCCGCGCGCTTCCGCCGCCATCGTGAGCCGCCAGCAGTGGGAGCGCCGCTATCGCGCGCTGTTGCGCGTCAACGACACCCTGGTAGTCGTGCTCGCGTGCATGCTCGCATCGGTGCTCTCGCTGCAGGTGACAGCCCCGGGCGTCCTCGTGACCGATCCGTGGCTGCTCGTTCGCATTCCCTTGAGCACGGCGATCATCTGGCTGGTCGCGCTCGCTGTTCTTGGCACGCGCGACGCCTCCGTCACGGGCGTCGGCGTGGCCGAGTACAAACGTGTCGGCAACGCGACGTGGCTTGCGTTCGGCTCGTTCGCGGCCGTCTTTGCGCTCTTCGAGTGGCAGGGCATCCGTGCGCAGCTGTATATCGCTCTGCCTTTCGGCCTCGCCGTGCTGTTGTGGTCACGCAAGATGTGGCGCGGGTGGCTCATCAGGCAGCGGGCGACGGGCCACTACTCTTCTCGCGCCGTGGTCGTCGGGTACCGCGAAGACGTCGAGTACGCCGTCGGCATCCTCGGCACCCATGAAGGGAGCCTCGGATACCATGTGGTCGGCACGACGATCCTCGACGAGACATCGTCGGAACTCCGCGACAAGGAGGGGCACGCTCGCTCGGTCGAGTATGCTCCGGCGGCTGCGAGCGCGACCGCTGCGGCTCTCCGCGCCGATGCGATCGTCGTCGCCAGCCAGCCGGCCGGGGATCCGTCCTTCGTGAAGCGCCTCGCGTGGGAGTCGGAGGGGACGGCAGCGGAGGTCGTGCTCTCCAGCCGCATCGCCGATGTCGCAGGTCCCCGCATGTCGTTGCGCCCCGTCGAAGGGCTGCCGCTGATTCACGTCCGGATCGCGCAGTTCGAAGGCGGCGCCTACCTTCTCAAGCGGGCGCTCGACATCTTCGTCGCGACGGCCGCGCTCCTGGTGTTCGCGCCGATCGCGTTCGTGATCGGCGTGCTCATCAAGATCGACGATCCCGGACCCGTCTTCTTCCGCCAGTCGCGCGTCGGGCGTGACGGCCAAGAGTTCAAGATGGTCAAGTTCCGTTCGATGCGCGTGGATGCCGAGGCGCAACTCGCCGCGCTCCGTGACGCGAACGAGGGAGCCGGCCCGCTGTTCAAGCTGAAGAACGACCCGCGCATCACGCGCGTCGGCCAGGTGCTGCGGCGCTTCTCGCTCGATGAGGTTCCCCAGTTCTGGAACGTCCTACGGGGCGACATGAGCGTCGTCGGCCCTCGTCCGCCGCTCCCCGATGAGGTGACCTCCTACGACGGCGTCGTCTTCCGCCGGCTCTACATCAAGCCGGGGATCACGGGCCCCTGGCAGGTGGGCGGCCGTAGCGACCTGTCCTGGGAGGAAAGCGTGCGCCTCGACCTTCGCTACGTGGAGAACTGGTCGGTCTTCGGCGATCTGCAGTTGATGTGGCGCACCGTCAAGGTGATGATCAAGCCCGAGGGGGCGTATTGAGGGACACTCTCCCGCGCGGGGAGCGCAACACCACATCGAAGCCTGGGGAGGACAGCACAGTCGTGAAAAAAACCGTTCGTATCCTCGGAACGCATGGCGTGCCAGCCGCCTACGGTGGCTTTGAGACCGCCGCAGAGAATGTCGGTCTGTTCCTACGGGACCACGGATGGCGGGTCATCGTCTACTGCCAGCTCGAAGGAAACGGCCCCATCCGCACCGACGTGTGGAAGGGCATCGAGCGTGTGCTGATCCCTGAGCCGCACGACGGCTGGCGTGGCACCTCTGCGTTCGATCTGACGTCGATCCGGCACGCCACGAGGCAGCACGTCGACGGCGATGTGTGGCTCACCTTTGGCTACAACACTGGGGTGCTGGATGTCCTCCCCCGACTCCGCGGCATCCCCAATGTCATCAACATGGACGGGATGGAGTGGACCAGGCGCCGGTGGGGGCTCGCGAAGCAGGCGATCCTTCTCGGCAATGAGCGTCTGGCGGGCCTGGTCGGCAATGTCCTGATCGCCGATCACCCGGTGATCGCCAGGTATCTGCGCCGACACTTCGGCGCACGCCGAGTGCAGACGATCACCTACGGCGCGCATGAAGTCACCGATGCGCCGACCTCTGCCGTGAGAGACATGGGCCTCACGCCCGGCGGCTACGGGATCGTCGTCTGCCGACCGATCCCGGAGAACTCCATCCTGCAGATCGTTTCGGCGTGGTCGCGCGAGCACCGTGGGATGCCTCTGGTTGTGGTAGGCCCCTACGGAGGCGAAGATCCATACCACCTCAAGGTTCGGGCCGCCGCATCCGAGGAGGTCATCTTCCCCGGACCGATCTTCGATGCCGAGCGCCTGGGCGCGCTGCGCTTCCACAGCGCGGTCTACCTCCATGGGCACACCGTGGGCGGAACAAACCCCTCACTAGTCGAAGCGATGGCAGCGGGGAACGCTGTCATCGCCCACCGAAACCCCTACAACACCTGGGTTGCCGGCGACCAGAGTGCTTACTTCGACTCGGAAGAGGACCTCGCCGCCGTTCTCTCCCGCGTGCTCCCCGACGCTCAGCGCAGAAAGCGAATGGGGGCGGCGGTGCGCCAACGCTTCCTCGACGAGTTCACATGGGAGAAGATCGGTTCAGAGTATGAATATGCTTTGCTGTCCGCGCTGAACGTGTCGCCCAAGCTGCGGACTACCGCGACCCAACAGGAGGCCACCCTGTGATCGATCTCGCCGTCGTTGGACTAGGGAAGATGGGACTCTCCCATCTGTCGATGATCAAAGCGCATCCCGATGTGAATCTCGTCGGTGTGTGCGACGCGACCGGCTACCTCCTGGACATCTTGGCAAAGTACACGGGGGTGCGCACCTACAAGGACCTGGCCAAGATGCTCGATGAGGCAAAACCCCAGGCGATCATCATTGCAACTCCGACGCATCTGCACGCGGGCATGATTCGTTCCGCGTTGGAGCGCGGCATCCACGTCTTCTGCGAAAAGCCTCTCGTCATCGATCCCGTGGACAGTGAGAATCTAACCGCTCTGGCCACGGAGCGCGGATTGGTCACTCAGGTCGGTTACCACAACCGCTTCGTCGGCGCATTCCGCGAAGTGCAACG
>JASGEE010000041.1:0-32006 GCA_047606715.1 Microbacterium sp. | reverse complement strand
GGGCACCGCCGCCGGTGAGGGCGAACTCGATCAGGTCGCCCTCGTAGTCGTGCTCGTCGGCCAGCTCGGCTTCCAGGATCCTGCCGAACACCAGCACGCTCCCGTCCGGGTTGACGCTCGCCGCCGCCTCGCGCAGCACGTGCACCGCGTCGGCATCGCCCAGCGCCGGCAGAACGCCGGCGAGGAGCACGGCATCCGCTCGCTCGGCCCGTCGCGCCAGCGCGCTGCCCGGCGTGTAGGCGATGCGCTCATGGTCGCCGGAGAGCGCACGCAGCGCGGCCAGTTCGGAGGGCGCGGCGACGACGCTCGCCCGCAGCACGGGGTGCGCCTCGACCAGGGCTGCGGCGAACGTCGACGCGGCGGTGCCGATCACGCTGACCGTGCCGAGGCCGGCGAACGCGGGGGCGGATGCCAGGGCGCCCGCCGCGTAGTCGGCGAACTCGGCGTCGGCTTCGACCCGCGCCGCGAGCAATGCCGGATCCTCCACGCTCCGCGTGGTCCACTCGGTGCCGAACCAGCGGGCATGGTCGCCGTGCCCCGTGCGCACCGCCGAGAGGAGGGCGAGCAGGCCACCGAGTTCGCGCGCCGCGTGGATGCCGCCGAGGTCGAGCTCGGCGGCGTGGTCGTCGTCTTCGAGCTCGCGACCGAGGCTCGTCAACCCGAACCTCCCGTCGTCGGCGATATCGACGACACCGAGGGAGGCCAGATATCGCAGCAGCTTGCCGAGGCCGACGGGATCGGTCCCGGTCGCCGCAGCGAGGTCGGTCACCGATCTGGTGTCGGCGCCGAGAGCCGTGCCGAGGCCGACGGTCGCCGCCACGCGCAGCGCGAACCCGGGCGCCAGTTCGCTGAGCTCATGGAAGACGCCGCCCTCCTCCTCGGTCGCCTCCAGGTCGAGAGCCCCCGACTCGTCGACGACGACCTCCTGACGCCGCCAGTAACCGGTGACCTCGACCTGCTCCTTCGGCAGTCCCTTCTCGTTGCGCAGCCAGCGACGGATCGGGGTCAGGGTCAGTGTCTCGCCGGCGACCCAGGCGAACACGGTCCCCTCCCACCACTCGGCGCCGCGGATCGCGTCGAACAGCAGCGTGGTCGTGCCGGCCTCCGCTCCGTCGCGGCTGAGCCAGGTCACCTCGACCCCGTCGGGCACGGGCAGGTCGAGCTGGCGGTGCGAGGCCTCGGCGACCTCGATGAACACCTGCCCGCGGGCGCCTGCGGGCCACTCCTCCAGCCACCGCCCGATCGCCGGCAGCGCCGTCTCGTCACCCGCGACGAGAGTCCAGTCGGCACCGAGCGGGTGCGGCGCCGACATCTTCGGACCCGCCCACTGCACGCGCTCGCCCGGCTGCACCCGATACGCCCACGTCGTCGCCGGCCCCACGCCGTGCCGGACGAAGTCGAGGTCGACCTCGCCGGACTCGGGGTCCCAGCGGCGCACGGTGTACGTGCGCACGATCGGGCGTTCGTCGCCGTGCGGCCAGTTCAGCACTCCGTCGGCCTGGGTGGGCCCCATGGCGTGGGGGAAGTCGGGATGCGGGAGGATGAGCTTCCCCTCGTCGTCGAACCCGTCGGAGCGGAAGGCCGCCACGGGGTACCCGTTCGCGGCGGTGTGCGCGGCCAGTTCGGGGCCCCCGAGGGTCACTCGGCGCATCCCGGGGGTGACGTCGGCGACGCGGAGCACCTCCAGCGTCCGGGTGGTGATCGGGTAGACGGTGAGGGGGCGGAGACTGCGGGCCATGCTCACTCCTTTTCGGGATCCGGCGCGGTGCGCGGGTCGAGGGGGACGACGGTGGGGGTTGCGGTGACCGGGTCGGGTAGGACGAGGGCGCGCAGGCCGAAGACATCGCCGATCAGCTCGGCGGTGATGACCTCCTGCGGATGCCCCGCGGTGACGACGTCGCCGTCCTTCATGACGATGAGGTGGTCGGCGTAGCGGGCGGCCTGGTTCAGGTCGTGCAGGACGGCGACGATGGTCTTGCCCGCCTCGTGGAAGGTGCGGAACAGCTCCATCAGCTCATACTGGTGGGCGATGTCCAGGAACGTCGTCGGCTCGTCGAGCAGCATGATCGGGGTGTCCTGCGCGAGCAGCATCGCCACCCACACCCGCTGCCGCTGTCCGCCGGAGAGCTCATCCACGAGTCGGCCCGACAGCTCGGTCAGCCGCGTCGTCTCCAGCGCCCGGGCGACGGCATCCTCGTCGGAGAGGCGCCATTGCTGGAACAGTCCCTGGTAGGGGGCGCGGCCACGGGCGACGAGGTCGGCGACGCGGATGCCGTCGGGGGCGAGCGAGGTCTGCGGCAGCAGCCCGAGCTGCCGTGCGACGTCCTTCGACCGGTACGACCCGATCGCCTTGCCGTCGAGCAGCACCTGGCCCGAGGTGGGGGTCAGCACACGGGCGAAGGCGCGCAGCAGGGTGGACTTGCCGCATCCGTTCGGACCGATGATCGCCGTGAACGACCCGTCCGGGACCGCCACGGACAGCCCTTGAGAGATGACGTGCTTGTCGTAGCCGATCGTGGTGTCCTCGGCGACGACGCGGGATGGGCTCGGGTTGTTCTGCGGGGTGTGGGTCATCGGGTGGCTCCGGAGGGGGTGCGGGCTTCGCGAATCAGCAGCCAGATCAGGTACAGCCCGCCCAGGCACACCGTGATCAGGCCCACCGGGATGGCACGGAAGACCTGCGCGATCAGCAGCGAGAGCAGGTGCGCGAGCGAGAGGAGCAGGGCGCCCATCGCGGCAGACGACAGCAGGCTCACTCCGGGGGAGCGGGTGAGGCGCCGTGCGAGCTGCGGGGCGGCGAGAGCGATGAAGCCGATCGGGCCGGCCGCCGCCGTCACCAGTGCGGTCGTCGCAACGCCGACGATCATGAGACCCAGGCGCACCGGGGTGGGCCGCGTGCCGAGGTTCGTGGCGGCGTCGTCGCCGAGCTCGAGCCCGCGCAGGGCGGGGGCGAGCATCATCGCGGCCACCACGATCAGGGCGGCGACGAGGAGGGAGGGGCCCATCGAGCCCCACGAGACGCGGCCGATGGATCCGGCCCCCCAGAATCCGACCGTCATCGCGTCGTCGAGGTCGGCGCGGGTGATGAGGTAGGAGTTGATCGATCCGAGCATGGCGGAGATGCCGATGCCGATGATGATGAGCCGGAATCCCTGCACGCCGCGCCGGTAGGAGAGCAGGTAGACGAGGAAGGCGGTCGCAAGCCCGCCGACCAGTGCGGCGGAGGCGAGGAACCAGTAACTGCTCGAACCGATCACGAGAATGGCGATGACGACGGCCGTGTACGAGCCGGCATCGAATCCGATCACATCGGGCGAGCCCAGCGGGTTGCGGGTGAGCGACTGGAAGATCGCCCCGCCGATGCCGAGCAGGGCGCCGAAGAGCACGGCAGCGATGGCGACCGGCAGGCGCCACTCGAGCACGATCATCCGCTGGAAGTCCTCCCCGCCGCCGGCGAGCGCCGTGACCACCTGGTTCAAGGTCAGCGGGTAGTCGCCCAGGGTGATCGCGACGACGGCCGCGGTGATCGCGAGGGCGAAACAGCCCGCGGACATGGCCAGCAGGCGGGTCGCGAGTCGAGCGGAGAACCAACGAGTGCGCAGCATCCGGCTCGCGTACCCGAAGTCGATGGCACGTCGGTGCGATGCCGCGGCCCCGGTCACAGCGCGCTCGCCTTGCGGGTGCGCACGAGGGCGATGAGCACCGGCGCGCCGATCACGGCCGTGACGATCCCGACCTCGATCTCGCCGGGCCGGGCGATGACCCGCCCGATCACATCGGCGACGAGCACGAGCACGGGCGCCGCGAGCGCCGAGTAGGCGATGATCCAGCGCTGATCGGGGCCTGTGAACCAGCGCGCGATGTGCGGGACCATGAGTCCGACGAACGCGATCCCGCCCGTGAGCGCCGTCGCCCCGCCGGCGAGGAGGGTGACGGCGACGATTCCCAGCACGCGGGTGCGCATCACTCTCGTGCCGAGCGAGGCGGCCAGCTCGTCGCCCAGCGCGATCGAGTTCAGCGGGCCCGACAGCGCCACCGCGATGAGAAGGCCCAGCAGCAGGAACGGCAGGACTAAGGCGGCATCTTCCAGCGAGGTGCGGGCGATGGAGCCGACGCCCCAGTTGCGCACCGACTCGAAGAGGTACTTGTCGATGAGGATCAGGAAGGTGGAGACCCCGTTGAGTACGGCGCTGAGTGCGACGCCCGCCAGCACGAGTGTGACGGGGCTGACGGTGCCGCGGCCGGCCGTGCCGATGACGTAGACGAGGATCGTCGCTGCGGCGGCGCCGAGGAAGGCGAACCAGATGTACCCGGCGATGCCGGACAGCCCGAACATGCCCACCCCGATGGTGATGGCGAAGCCCGCACCCGCGTTCACGCCGAGGATGCCGGGATCGGCCAGAGGATTGCGTGTGAGCGCCTGGATCAAAGCGCCCGCAACGCCGAATGCCGCACCCACCACGACGCCGACGATCGTGCGGGGGAGCCGCAGCGTCCAGACGATGATCGAGGCATCCGAGTCATCCGGATGCCAGAGGCCATGCCACACCGCGGTCACACCCAGCGGGTTCGCGCCGAACGCGAGGCTCGCGAGCATGGCGAGAACGAGCGAGGCGAGGATGAGGGCCAGCCCCAGCGCACGCCGACCGGGCGGGGACGCGCTCTGACGCCCTCGTCCGGTCTCCGGCGCCCGTGGCGCCCTGATCGTCGCGCTCAGTCGAAGAGTCCCTCGAACGCGTCGGTGAACTCTGCGACCGTCCACCGGTTGGAGAGCACGTTCGGGTAGCTCAATGCCCACGCGAGGTCGAGCGTGCCGGTCTCCTCGCTCGGGTCGAGGTAGGCGACGGTGCCGCCCTGCACCGCGGTGAGCTTCTGGTACAGCGCGTTGCCCTCCAGCCAGTCGGTGGCGTCCTCGATCGATCCGTCGCCGCCGTGGCGCGCGACCAGCAACGCATCGGCGTCGACGAGTCCGATGTTCTCCAGGCTCACCTCGCCCCACTCGAAGCTGCTGAGCTCTTCGACGTTCGGGTGCTCGGCGAAGCCCAGGTCGGTGAGGAGCTCTTCGGCGGGGGAGCCGGCGACGTTGACGAACTCGATGCCGTACTCCTCGCCGCGGTTGATGATGATCCCGACCGTGTGGCCGGCGTACTCGGGGTGAGCGGCGGCGGCATCGGTCGTGGCGCTCTCGGTCTCGGCGATCTCCTCGGAGGCCCGGGCTGCCAGGTCGGTCGCCTCACCGACCGCGCTGACCAGTTCCCGCCAGTCCCAGGAGTAGTCGCCGATCGAGTCGACGGCCAGCACGGGAGCGATATCGGAGAGCCTCTCGAAGTCGGTTTCGAGGTTGCCGTAGGTGCTCGCGACGATCAGGTCGGGGTCGGCAGCGGCCAGCGCCTCGAAGTCGAAGGAATCGGCCCACGGGTTCACGAACGTCTCGATGTCGGCGAGACCGGTGTCCGACACCCACGGGTACGCGACGTCGTCGGAGCCGACCACGGGCGTGATCCCCAGCGCGAGGACCGACTCCTGATCGCCGAGGCCGCCGATCACGGCGATGCGTTCGGGCCGTTCGTCGAGCACTGTCTCGCCGTACGAGGTCTCCAGCGTCAGCGGGTACGTCGTCGTCTCCTCGGCCTCGGGCAGCAGGCTGGCCGTGTCCGTCGCGGTGGTCTCCGGCGCGACACTCGTCGAGCAGCCCGCGAGGGCGAGCCCGCCGGTGAGCAGAGCGGCGAGCACTGCCGTCGATCTGAATGTGCGAACGCATGCGGACATGCTGACTTCCTCTCTGAGGCGGCGGATGGGCCGCTGCGGTACCTGATCGGGGGCGTGCGGATGGGCGCATCCAGTATCGCTCATGGTTAGGTGAGCCTAAGCTTGTCTGGCGCGCCGTTGGCGCCAAGCTATGCGCAGAATGCGACAGACAGCGTGTCGGAGCGGCCACGAAGACGGGAGGCGGTCAATGGGCATCGGCGGCACCTCGCCCGCGGTGAGCGCCGCGGCGGAACCGGCCGACGACTTCGCGACGCTGCGACTGAGCCTGCCGCCGGTGGAGATCCCCGAGCGGATGCACGACGATCACCACGTGCTGCTCTGGCAGGTGCGTGGCGGCGGCACCGACCTCCTGCTCGACGGCATCGCCGCCTTCCTCCCGGTTGGTCATGTCCTGTGGGTGCCGGCGGAGGTGCGGCATGCCCTGACGGTGCGCGCGAATTCGGTGGTCATCCCGCTGTTCTTCGATTGCGATGTGACCGCGACGACCCTGCGGGAGCCGACGCTCGTTGCGGTCGACCGCGATCTGCGCACGCTCCTGCTCGCTTACCTGCAATCGAGCACGAGCATTCTGCAGCCGCAGGCGAACATCACGCGTCAGCTCTTCGCTCTGATCGAGGGCAAGCCTGCCGCAGCGGCGCTTCCCCTGCCGGTTTCGGCGCCGGCGCGGCTGGTCGCTGAGACTCTTCGCTCCAACCCGGGAGACGATCGGAGCATCGACGATTTGGCGCGTGCGGCGCACACCTCGCGGCGCACTCTCGAGCGGGTCTTTCTCGCCGAGACGGGGGTGAGTGTGCGCGAATGGCGCATCCGAAACCGCTTGGAGGCTGCTGCACTGCTGCTGCGGCAGGCCGCCTCGCTGCCGGCGGTCGCAAGGCGTGTCGGATACACGAACGTCAATGCCTTCCGGCGCGTGTTCAAGAGCCGGTTCGGCATCACACCGACCGAGTATTCGGCGCGGTACGCGATCGACGGGTGACGGTCGCGCACCCGTTCCATCTTGCATCTTAGGATAGGCTGCCCTAAGTTTATCGATCGGATGCCGCCGGTATGCGGGACCTCCACCGATTGCTCTACGAACTCCAAGGACTCACATGCCTCAGCTCACTTCTTCGCGCCGGTACGCCTCCGTGGGCGCCCTCGCTCTTGCCGCAGCCCTCGGCCTGAGTGCGTGCGCAGGGTCGGTCGAGGCCGACCAGACCTCGTCCGCGACCAGCACCGACACCGCGGAATCCGCTCTGCTGCCCGCTGCCGAGGGGCACACAACGTATCCGCTGACGCTGGAGACGCCGTGGGGCACGACCGAGCTCACCGAGCGGCCGGAGCGCATCGCGACGATCACCGGTTCGCAGGACGATGTCGAGATCGTCGTCGCTCTCGGCGGGACTCCGGTGCTCGCGAGCGAGTGGACGACGGACGCCTTCATCGAGGAGAACCTGACGCAGGAGATCCCGCTCCGCTTCACCACCGGCGACGAGGAGTTCCCCCTCGAGACGATCGCCGCCGCCGAGCCCGATCTGATCATCGTCCTCGGTACCGATCTGAGCGAGGCCTACGACAAACTCGCCGCGATCGCCCCGGTCCTCGGGGCCACCGAGAGCGGAGAGAACGAGAAGAGCGCCGCGGCGAACTGGGAGGAGAACATCCTTCGCGTCGGCGAGGCGCTCGACCTCCAGGATGCCGCCCAGGCGGCACTTGCCGCCGAGGATCAGTTCTTCGCCGACTTCCGCGAAGCGCACCCCGAGCTGGAGGGGCTGACCGCGACGTACGCCGTGTACTACGGGCAGGAGGACGGACTGCAGTACCACTCGTCATCGGACGGGCCCGCCACCTGGGTCTTCGAGCAGATGGGCTTCGCAGCCAACCCTCTCGCCGAGGAGTTCGAGTACCGCGAGACGGTGAGCGACGAACTGCTGTCGAAGATCGATGCGGACATCCTGATCGTCTCCGACAACTCCGACGGTGACTCCGCATCGCTGACCGATCAACCGCTGTTCCAGAGCCTCAGCGCGGTGCAGAACGGGCAGCTCATCCTCATCGAGAACCTCGGGACCTCCTTCGTCATCGACGGTGTCGAGGAAGCGGGGAACCTCCCCTGGGCGCTGGCCCGCAGCGGCCCGCTGTCGGCGACCTGGGCCGCTTCGCACCTTGCTCCGGCGCTGCAGTCCGTGCTGGCGGACTGATCGCGCGTGAGTGCGCACTCCGCCCACTCCGAGCCCCCGCTCTGGCGGGCCCGGAATGGGCGCGAGTACGTGGAGGGTCCGCCGGCGGGCCACCGCGACGAGCCGCGCATGGTCGGCGTCGTCGGGCCCGTCGAGCGGGCGTGGGCTGAGCGGGATCGGCGCGGGATGCTGGCCCGCGGTGTGCTCTCTGACGCGAACCCGAGGATCGACCCCGATCCCGACGACCCGGCGGGCGCGCTGTGGACCTGGGTGGTCGATTCCCCCGAGGCCAGCGCGGTCGCCCTCTGGACGAGCGCTGTCTTCGACCACCGGGACGTGACGGCGGCGGAGTTCACGCGGCTGCCCGACTCGACGCTGTGGACGATCTGTCTGCGCCTGCCGGCGGCGCTGCGCACGTCGTACCGCATCGCCGTCTGGTGTGAGTCCGGGCCCGCGCCATGGCGCACCGCCGTCGGCCGACGGCCGGTGATCCTCGCCGCGATGGGCGCGGGTACGCCCGACGGGCGGTGCCCCGACACGATTCGCGGTGCCGACGGGCGCCTGGCCTCGGTGGCGGCGGGGCCGGCGGCGCCGCGTGAGCCCTGGCGGGGGATCGCGCGGAGACGCCGAGTGGCATCGCGGGTGGATGCCCTGCCGCTCGCCCACGGCGAGCGGGCCTGGGTCTACAGCCCCGGAGTCGCGCCCGTGGCCACGCCGCTGCTCGTGCTCTTCGACGGGCAGGTGTGGTGCGAGCTGGGTGTGGTCGGCCTGCTCGACGCTCTCATCGCATCCGGACGCCTCCCCGCGCTGCACGTCGCGCTGCTCGACTCGGGCGCTGCCGACGCCCGGTGGGAGCGGCTCGGCGTTCCCGGCGGTCAGGTGCACACGGTGCTCGACGAGCTGCTGCCGCGGGTGCGCTCCCGGTGGCCGGTCGACCCGTCGGGTGCTGCGACCCTTGTCGCGGGGCAGAGCCTCGGCGGGCTCGCGGCGCTGTGGACACTCGCTCTGGGGCAGGGAGAGGTGCGCCGCGCCATCGCGCAATCCCCGTCGCTGTGGCGTTTCGCGCTCGTCGATGCTCTGCTGGACGAGCCCCGGTGGGACGGACTCGCGCTGGAAGCGGGCAGCTTCGAGCCGGACATGCTGCGCGATGTGGCGGATGCCGCTGCGGCGCTGAGGCCTGACCCACGCCGCGGCGCCCGCTCGGTGGACGTGAGGACATTCGAGGCCGGCCACGATTGGGCTGCGTGGCGGGTGAACCTGCTGAACGCTCTGATGAGAGAGCTCGGCTGAGGCGAGGGGAAGGGCTCGCGGCAGTGCGCCCGCCCCGGCGACCCGCCGTCGCGCCGCTACCCCAGCCCCTCAGCCCCTCCGCTCCGCAGCCCCGCCGCTTGGCGCGCGGCGCCGAGGGCGACGTATTCGGCGGGTGCGGGCACCTCCACGGGCATCCCCAGCACGAGGGGGGCGATCTCGCGGACGGCGGCAGAGTGCGCACCGCCCCCGATCAGCAGCGCGCGATTCAGCGGCACCCCGTGCGCGCGCAGCGCGTCGAGCCCTGCACCGAGGCCGGCGAGCATTCCCTCCACGGCGGCGCGGGCAAGGTTCTCGCGCGTGGTGGATGCCAGGGTCATCCCTGACAGGGTCGCCGTCGCGTCCGGCAGATTCGGTGTGCGCTCGCCCTCGAAGTAGGGCAGCAGCGTCAGGCCGCCGGCACCGGGCTCGGCGGCCAGGGCGAGACGGGACAGCTCGTCGTGGTCGACGCCGAGAAGTCGCGCGATCGCGTCGAGCACCCGGGCGGCGTTGAGGGTGACGACGATGGGCAGGAAGCGTCCGGAGGCATCGGCGAAGCCGGCGACGGTGCCGGTCGCGTCGCGCACCGGCTCGTCGCTGACGGCGAAGACGGTGCCGCTCGTGCCGATCGACACGACGACGTCGCCGGATGCCGTCCCCACGCCGAGTGCGGCGGCGGCGTTGTCGCCGGCCCCGGCACCGACGAGCCGCCCGTCGCTGTCGGTCACCGCGTCTGCCGGGCCGAGCACGCGCGGCAGCACGGCGTCGTGGCCGAGGGCGGCGATGAGCAGTTCGCGGTCGTACTCGCCGGTGACCGGGTCCCAGTAGCCGGTGCCGGATGCGTCGGAGCGGTCGGTGACGAGCTCTTCGAGCACCGCTGTACGCGGAGAGCCTGCCGGTCCGAAGCCGCGCAGCCTCCAGGTGAGCCAGTCGTGCGGCAGCGCGACCGCCGCCACGCGCGCGGCGTGAGCGGGCTCGTGGTCGCGCAGCCAGCGCAGTTTGGTGATCGTGAACGACGCCACCGGGACCAGTCCGGTGCGCCGGGCGAGCTGTTCGGCGCCGAACTGCGCGATGAGCTCGCTCGCCGCCCCGGCCGAGCGGGTGTCGTTCCACAGCAGCGCGTCCCGCACGGGGCGACCCTCGGCGTCGAGGGCGACCATGCCGTGCTGCTGCCCTCCGATCGCCCACGCGGCGATGCCGTCCATGCCACCGGCATCCGCGATCGCGGCCTGCAGAGCCTGCCACCAGCGCTCCGGATCGACCTCGGTGCCCTCCGGGTGCGCGGCGCGGCCGGTGCGCACGACGGCGCCCGTGTCGGCATCCGTGACGATGACCTTGCACGACTGGGTCGACGAGTCGACCCCCATCACCAGGCTCACGGTCAGCGTGCGCCGAGCAGGTGCTCGGTTGCCAGCTGCTGCAGACGCACGAAGCCGAAGCCCTTGCCGCCCAGGTAGGCGTCGGTGTCGAAGTCCTCGAACGCCGACCGGTCGGCGAGCAGGTCGTCGTAGGACTCGCCGGCATCGAGGGTCGGCACCGACAGCTCCGGCACGCGCGCGGCGGCCAGCGCCTCCTGCACCTCGGGGTCGGCGCGGAAGGCCGCGGCGCGCTCCTTCAGCAGCAGATAGGTGCGCATGTTCGCCGCCGCGGAATCCCAGACGCCGGTCTCATCTTCGGTGCGGCTGGGCTTGTAGTCGAAGTGGCGGGGGCCGTCGTAGGCGGGGACGCCGCCCGGTCCGCCGTTTTCGAGCAGATCGACCAGAGCGAACGCGTTGTGCAGGTCACCGTGCCCGAAGACGAGGTCCTGATCGTATTTGATGCCGCGCTGCCCGTTGAGGTCGATGTGGTAGAGCTTGCCGTGGTAGAGCGCCTGGGCGATGCCGGCGGCGAAGTTCAGCCCCGCCATCTGCTCGTGGCCGACCTCCGGGTTCAGGCCGACCAGCTCGGGGCGCTCCAGCGACTGGATGAACGCGAGGGCGTGGCCCAGCGTCGGCAGCAGGATGTCGCCGCGCGGCTCATTGGGCTTGGGCTCGATGGCGAAGCGAATGTCGTAGCCCTTGTCGACGACGTAGTCGCCGAGCAGGTTCACGGCCTCGCGGTAGCGCTCCAGCGCCGCGCGGATGTCCTTCGCGGCGTCGTATTCGGCGCCCTCGCGACCGCCCCACATCACGAAGGTCGTGGCGCCCAGCTCGGCGGCCAGATCGATGTTGCGCAGCACCTTGCGCAGGGCGAAGCGGCGCACACCGCGGTCGTTGGAGGTGAAGCCGCCGTCCTTGAAGACGGGGGCGGAGAACAGGTTGGTCGTGACCATCGGAACGGTCACACCCGTGTCGGCGAGAGCGCCCTTCAGGCGGTCGATCTGGTGTTGGCGCTCGGCGTCGGTGGACCCGAAGGCGAACAGGTCGTCATCGTGGAAGGTCAGACCGTAGGCGCCCAGTTCGGCCAGCTTCTCCACGGCGTGCACGACGTCGAGCGCGGGGCGCGTGGGGCCGCCGAACGGATCGGTGCCGTTGTAGCCGATGGCCCACAGGCCGAAGGAGAACTTGTCGGCCGGGGTGGGGGTGAGTGCCATGGGGAACCGCCTTCAGCGTCGTCGATGAAATGTTGCTATTGGAAACATATAGCGGAGAGGTTACGGTGTCAACAGCGAGAACAGGGGAGGCCCGAGTGGGCGGTGCACCGGTGCGGACGGACCGACGGTCGGGGTTGGAAAGCCTCCGACGGGCGAACCTCGGTGAGGTTCTGCGGTTGGTCCACGAGCGCGGCCCGCGCTCGCGTGCGACGATCACCGCCGAGACCGGCCTGAACCGCTCGACCGTCGCCGATCTGGTCGCCGAGCTGGCCGCGCGCGGACTCGTCAGCGAGCAGCAGCCCGACCGCACGCACCGGGTCGGGCGTCCCAGCCCGATCGTCTCGTGCCGGGAGGACGTGGTTGCGATCGGCGTCAACCCCGAGGTCGACGCCGTCGAGCTCGCCGTCGTGGCCCTCGGCGGTCGCGTGTGTGCCCGTGAGCGCGTCGAGGTCACGATGCCCGGGGTGGGCGAGGTGGCGGAGATCGTCGCGCGCGTCGTGCGTGCCTGGGGTCGTCGAAAGCGGGCGGGCAGTGTCGTCGTCGGCATCGGCGTCGCCGTGCCGGGTCTTGTGCGTGCCGAGGACGGCCTCATCCGACTCGCCCCGCACCTGGGGTGGCGAGATGCGGACCTGGCCGGCCCGGTGGAAGCGGCGACGGGCCTGCCGGTCGCCGTCGGCAACGACGCCTCCCTCGGCGCGCGCGCCGAGCACCTGTTCGGTGCCGCGCGCGATCACGACGACATCGTCTACCTCAACGGCGGATCCAGCGGCATCGGCGGCGGACTGATCCTGCACGGACGGCTCATCGGCGGCACCGGGGGTTACGCCGGCGAGTGGGGACAGACCGCCGTCGCGCTGGCCTCCGTCGATGTCCGACGCCTCGATCGCGTCGTCCTCGAAGACGAGGTCAACCGGGCCCGGCTCGTCGAGGCCGCCGGTCTCGGCGCCGTCGATGACGCCGCTCTGGCGGCGGCGCTGTCGCGTGACGTCGCAGAGCCGGCCGTCGCGGAGATCGACCGCCAGCGGCGGATCCTCGCCGCGGCGCTGGGAAACGCGGTCACCGTGCTGAACCCGTCGAAGATCGTGCTCGGTGGGTTTCTCGCGATGCTGCGGGATGCGGCACCGGAACGGTTCGACGCCGCAGTGCGCTCCGGCGCGCTGGCGGTGTCGGCGGAACGGCTCGAGGTGGCTTCCGCGGCGCTCGGCGCCGACCGTCTTCTCATCGGCGCCGCCGACGCCGCCTTCGCGCGGCTGCTCAGCGACCCGGGAGCCGATGCCCCCTCCGCCGACGTGGCGGGGTATCCTTCCGGTGGGGTGATGACGGAATGACGCAGATCGACGTGCCGGATGCCGCGCTGTCGACCGCGCCGCCGAGCGCCCCCGCACTGTCCGGCCCCGACCGCTTCATGCGCCGACTGCTGCGCATCTCGGACATCGACCGAACCGCCGCCGCTGGCGCCCACCGCGCGTTCCGCGTCTCGATCGTCGTGTCGGGCATCCGCTGCCTCGTCACCTACCTCCTCGTGCCGATCCTCGTGCCGCTGACGGCGCTCGCGGGGCTCATCGCTGCCCCGCTGAGCATCGCGCTGTGTCTGTACGCGATCGTCAACGGGGTGGTCAGCGTCCGGCGGTTCTGGGTGTCGAACCACCGACAGCGGTGGATGTACACCGGGTTCATGGGCGTCGTCTTCGCGGTGCTCGCGGTGGCGATCGTGATGGACGTCGGCAGATCGTTCGGCGGCGCATGAGCGGGTTGTCCGAGCACGATCCGGTGACGGATGCCGACGACGCCGAGACCGAGGGGTCGGCGGCGAGCGTGTGGATCACGATCGCCTTCTTCGTGGCGTTCGTCGTGCTGGGTTCCAGTTGCATCGCCATCAACATCTTCTGAAGAACGACGAAGGAGAACCCCGTGTGCTACCCCGTGACGTGTGAGACCTGCGGCAAGACCACCTGGGCGGGCTGCGGCGAGCACATCGATGCGGCGCTCGCCGGCATCCCCGACGGGCAGCGCTGCCCCGGCCACTGAAGGGTGCGGTTCACTCGCGTGAGACCGGTTGGCGCAGCAGGGTGCGCTGCCTCTCGGGTGCGGTTCGTCGCGGGTCGCTGAGGTAGACCTCGTGGTGCATGCCGGTCAGCCGCAGCCCGTTCGCCGAGATGAATTCCCGATGCATCCGGTCGAGCACCGCTCGAGCGTCTTCGCGAAGTCGATCTTTCCGGCCATGTCATTAGTGTCGCAATGCTGCGGCCCGTCGTACCCCGTTCCGGCGCGTTGATGGGGCAGCCGAACGCTCATAACTCAGGCTCAATGCACGGCTTTCGCGCCAGAGGGGGTGTTCCGTGGCATCACAGCCTGAGTTATGCGCCGCCGCGCATCGGAAGAGCCGGCCGCCGCTACGCGTCGAAGCCGAGGCTGAGCTTGCGCAAGAGCGCGGCGAGGCGTTCGCGATCGGCGCGGGGGAGGACGCCCAGCAGCGCCGCTTCGGCGTCGACGAGGCGAGTGATGGCGGCATCCACCCGGGTGCGGCCGTCACCCGTGAGCGTCACGAGCACGCTGCGACCGTCGTCGGGGTCGGCCTCGCGCCGCACCAGGCGTCGGGCGACGAGTCGGTCGATGCGATTGGTCATCGTGCCGCTGGAGACGAGCGTCTGCTGCAGGAGCTGTTTCGGGCTCAACTGGTAGGGCTCGCCGGCCCGGCGCAGTGCCGACAGCACATCCCACTCCCACGGCTCCAGCTCGCTGCGACGGAACGCCTCGCGCCGCGCGCGGTCGAGATGGCGCGAGAGCCGATCGACGCGCGAGAGCACCTCCAGCGGCGAGAAGTCGAGATCGGGACGCTGGGTGCTCCACGCATCGACGATGCGGTCGACTTCGTCGTGCTCGATGGTCATCCCCCCATTATCGAACTGGCAGACTGGATGCCGCGCGCATGCGCGATCCGCCGTGGTGTAACGGCAGCACGACAGCCTTTGGAGCTGTGAGGCCCAGGTTCGAATCCTGGCGGCGGAGCATGACGAACAACCCACTGGACCCGCACCTCGCCGTCGTCATCCTCGCCGCAGGGGAGGGAACCCGGATGCGCTCGGCGCTGCCGAAAGTGCTGCACCGCATCGGCGGCAGGCCGCTGGTGGGTCACGTGCTCGACGCCGCGCGCGATCTGGCGCCCGGGCACGTGGTCGTCGTCGTGCGGCACGAGCGCGACCTCGTCGCCGACGCCGTCACGGGCGTCTCCGACGAGGTGATCGTCGTCGATCAGGATGAGATCCCCGGCACCGGGCGCGCGGTCGAGGTGGCTCTGAACGCGCTGCCCGGCTTCGACGGCGACGTTCTCGTGCTCTCCGGCGATGTCCCTTTGCTCGACGCCGACACTCTGGGCGCTCTCGTGAGCGATCACCGCACCTCCTCGGCGGCGGTGACGCTGCTGTCGGCGGTCGTGGCCGACGCCACCGGCTACGGCCGCATCATCCGGGGCTCCGACGGATCCGTTGAGCGCATCGTCGAGCACAAGGATGCGACGGAGGCAGAGGCCGCCGTCGATGAGATCAACGCGGGCGTCTACGTCTTCCGGGCGTCGCTGCTGCGCACGGCGCTGCCGCGGGTCGGCACCGGCAACGTGCAGGGCGAGAAGTACCTCACCGACGTCGTCGCTCTGGCCCGCGCCGACGCTCTGGCGGTGTCGGCGTCCGTCGTCTCCGACGCGCACCTGACGCTGGGCGTGAACGACCGCGTGCAACTGGCCGAGGCCGCGCGCCTGCTCAACGCCCGCACGGTGCGGCGCTGGCAGCTCGCCGGCGCGACGATCCAGGACCCGGCGACGACGTGGATCGATGTGACCGCGACCCTCGCCCCCGACGTCACGGTGCTGCCGAACACGCACATCCTCCGGGCGAGCACCGTCGCCTCCGGCGCCGTCATCGGCCCCGACACGACGCTGGAGGACTGCGAGGTCGGCGAGAACGCCACCGTGCGCCGCGCCGACGCGACCCTCGCCGTGATCGGCGCCGGTGCCACCGTCGGCCCGTTCTCCTATCTGCGCCCCGGCACGACCCTCGCCGCCGGCGGCAAGATCGGCACCTTCGTCGAGACGAAGAACGCGACGATCGGTGAGGACAGCAAGGTGCCGCATCTCTCCTACATCGGCGACACCACGATCGGGCGCGGAGTGAACCTCGGCGCCGGCGCGATCACCGCGAACTATGACGACCTCGCCAAACACCGCACCGAGATCGGCGACGAGGTGCACTCGGGCTCGCATAACGTGTTCGTCGCGCCGGTTAGGATCGGAGATGGCGCCAAGACGGGCGCCGGTGCGGTGATTCGCAAGGACGTCCCGCCCGGTGCGCTCGCCTTGAGCGTCGCCCCTCAGCGCAACATCGAGGGATGGGTCGACAATCACCGACCGGGGACGGCTGCAGCCTCCGCTGCCGCTCGAGCCCGGTCTGCACAGGAAGCGGACGATGGGTCGCAAGAAGCACAGAGTTGACCTGGATGCCGAGCGCGGCATCGCCCCGGGGCTGGTCGCCAAGACCAAGAAGCGTCTCGTCGTCGCCAGCGGCAGCTCGCACCCGGCGCTCTCGGAGCAGGTCGCGCGCGCACTCGGCACCGATCTCGTCCCCACCGAGCACCGCACCTTCGCCTCGGGCGAGATCCTGACGCGGTTCGAAGTCTCCATCCGCGGCTGCGACGCTTTTATCGTCCAGACCTTCGGCCCTCCGGTGAACGAGTGGCTCATGGAGACGCTCATCATGCTGGATGCCGCCAAGCGCGCCTCCGCCAAGCGCATCACCGTCGTCGCCCCGTACTATCCGTATTCGCGGCAGGACAAGAAGGGCCGCGGCCGGGAGCCGATCAGTGCGCGCCTGGTCGCCGATCTGCTGAAGACCGCCGGTGCCGACCGGGTCATGAGCGTCGACCTGCACGCCGCGCAGATCCAGGGCTTCTTCGACGGGCCGGTCGATCACCTGTTCGCCAAGCCGGTGCTGCTGGACTATTTCGAGCGCACCCTCTCGTCCGGTGACCGCGCCAAGCTGACCGTGGTCTCGCCCGACACCGGCCGCGTGCGTGTGGCCGACCAGTGGTCGGACAGCCTGGATGCGCCGCTCGCGATCATCCACAAGCGTCGGGACCCGAACGTGGCCAATCAGGTGACCGTCAACGAGATCGTCGGTCACGTCGCCGGGCGGGTGTGCCTGCTGGTCGATGACATGATCGACACCGGCGGCACGATCGTCAAGGCGGCGCAGGCTCTGAAGGCCAACGGGGCCGAGCGCGTCATCGTCGCCGCGACCCACGCGATCTTCAGCGACCCGGCCGCGCAGCGCCTCCAGGACGACGCGATCGACGAGGTCGTCGTCACCGACACGATCCCGCTGCCGCCGGAGAAGGTCTTTCCGACTCTGACGATCCTGCCGATCGCGCCGCTGCTCGCGCGCGCCATCCGCGAGGTCTTCGAGGACGGCTCGGTCACGAGCATGTTCGACGGCGCCGCCTGAGTCCGGGGAACGTCTCTGCCGGCGATGCGTTCGCCGGCTGTGGCTTCGAAGGCGAGGATCGCTCCGTCGTCTTCACCGTAGCTGATTGACACGAGACGCATAGGCGACTCCGATGGCTCGGAGTGGGCGGCACGGTTACCGTAGACAGGGCGGATGTGCCGATGCCGCATCCGTTGTTCACGAACGGAGCCTGTCATGACGAGCACCCTCACCGCGCGTGCCGCGGCAGCCGCTTCGGTCCTGGGGGTGCTCGCGCTCGCCGGCTGCGCGGCATCCACCGCGGAAGCCGAGGAGGCGGCATCCACATCCACCGGCACCACCTCGACCACTGCCTCCCCGGTGGAGACCACCGAGACCGCTCAGGCGACGGAGAGCGAGACCAGCACCTACACGGACGGCACGTACACGGCGGACGGCTCCTATGCCACACCGGAGTCGGTCGAGACCATCACGGTGACCGTCACCCTCGACGACGACATCGTGACCGCCGTCGAGGTGAGCGGCAACCCCACCAAGCGCGAGTCGGAGGACTACCAGGCCGAGTTCATCGGGGGCATCGCCGACCTCGTCGTCGGCAAGGACATCGACGATCTGTCGGTGTCGCGGGTGGCCGGCTCGTCGCTGACGAGCACCGGATTCAACGAGGCGATCGAGCAGATCAAGGCCGAAGCCGCGAGCTGATGACCCCCACCGCCCGCTGGGAGTTCGCTGCCATCGGCACGCGATGGCACATCGACACCCCGGCGCTCCTGGATGACGACGCCCGCGACGCCGTGCGCGAGGTCATCGATCGCTTCGACCGGGTGTGGTCGCGCTTCCGGGCCGAGTCGCTGGTGTCCGAGCTCGCCGGTGGCGGGGACGCTCCCCTCCCGCCCGATGCCGCGCCGATGCTGGAGCTGTACGTCGACCTCGCCGCCGCCACGCACGGCGCCGTCAACCCGCTCATCGGCGACGTGCTCGCCCGCAGGGGATACGACCCCGGCTACGGGTTCGTCGATCGCGGGGCCGCTGCGGCGCCCGCCGACTGGCGTCGTCTGCTGAGGTGGCGCGACGGCCGGCTGCGGCTGGACGCACCCGCGACGATCGATGTCGGAGCGATCGGCAAGGGCCGCCTGGTCGACCTCGTGCTGGCCGCGCTGAATGCCGTCGACGGTCCCGTCGTGGTCGATGCGAGCGGTGATCTCGCGGTGCGCGGCTGCACCCAGCGCATCGGATTGGAGCATCCGTACGACCCGGCGCGGGCGATCGGCGTATGGCCGGTGACGGATGCCGCACTGTGCGCCTCGGCGGTGAACCGGCGCGCGTGGGGCGGGGTCGATGGGAGCGGCGGCCTGCACCATGTTCTCGACGCGCGCACGGGCGAGCCGGTGCGCACGGTCGCCGCGACGTGGGCGGTCTCCTCCGACGCCATGACGGCCGATGCGGCCGCCACGGCGCTGTTCTTCGACGGCGGCGCCCGCTTCGCTCACGAGCACGGCGTCGCCTGGGTGCGCATGACGACCGACGGGGCGGTCGAATGGTCGCCCGGGTGTGCGGCAGAGTTGTTCCTGTGATGTCATCGCTCACCGCGGCCTGGAACCGCCTCTATGCCGTCATCGGCCGCTACTCGATGTACCGGCTCGTTCTGATCGACCTTGGCGCCCTCGCCGTCATCGCCCTCGTGCTGTCTGCCTTCTCGCTCGTGGGGCCCACGCCGCTCGAGCTGCTCGTCTCGATCGCCGCACTGGCGGCGGCGTGCGCGGGCACCGACGTGCTCGCCCACCGCCTGCTCGGCACCGCGTGGCGCTGGGAGTCGAGCCTGATCACGGTGCTGATCCTGACCTTCGTGCTGCGTCCGACTCTGGATCCGTGGGGGATCGCGGGGCTGGTGATCGCCGGCGTCGTGGCCTCGGCATCCAAGTTCGTGCTCGCGTGGCAGGGGCGGCACGTGTTCAATCCGGCCGCCGTCGGCGCCGCGTTCCTAACGATCCTCAGCGTCTGGCTGCCGGATCTGGGGGCATCGTCGTGGTGGGTCGGCACGCCGTATCTCGCAGCGCCCGTCGTGCTGTTCGGGCTCGCCGTGCTCGCGCGCACCGAGAAGCTGCGCATCGTCGGGGTGTTCCTCCTCGTCGCCGTCGTGGTGGGCTTCGCCCGCACCTCGATGCAGTACCAGCAGGCCGGACTCGCCATCGATGCGGCGGCGCTGTTCTGGCAGATCCTGTGGTCGTCGCCGTTCCTGTTCCTCGGTGCGTTCATGCTGTCCGAGCCGTTGACCCTGCCGCCGCGGCGCTGGCAGCAGTTCACCGTCGCCATCGTCGTCGGCACGCTCGCCGGCTGGCCGATCGATCTGGGCGGCGTCAGCCTCGGCCAGGAGCGGGCGCTGCTGGTGGGAAACCTCCTCGCCTTCGTGCTGGCCAGTCGCACAGGGGTGCGACTCACCTTCACCGGTCGCGTCCCGCTCACCCCGACCGTGCGCGAGCTGACGTTCCGTGCCGAGCGCCGGTTCCGCTTCGCGGCGGGGCAGTACCTCGAGCTCGAGGTGCCCCACCCCCACCCTGACGCGCGCGGCACGCGCCGCGAGTTCAGCATCGTCTCGGCGCCCGAGGAGCTGCCCGAGGTGCGCATCGCGTTGCGTGAGGGCTCCCAGTCCAGCTACAAGAAGGCGCTCGCCCTCGTCGAGCCCGGACAGAGGCTGCGCGTCACCGGGGTGTGGGGCGACTTCGTCTTGCCGGCCCGGACCTCTTCTCCCGTGCTGATGGTCGCCGCCGGCATCGGCGTGACGCCGTTCGTCTCGCAGTTGCGCCACCTGCGACTGAGCGCTGAGCACCGTGATGTGGTGTTCGTCTACGTCGCCGCGGATGCCGGAGAACTCGCCTTCCGCGACGATCTGGATGCCGCCGGCATCCCGGTGATCGTCTTCACTCGTGACGAGCCTGTCGCGCTGCCGCCGCACTGGCGGTGGGCACGCGGCGTGCGGCTGGATGCGCAGGGTCTGCTGCACGTCGTCCCCGACATCGCATCGCGGCACGCTTACGTCTCCGGTCCTCCCGGGCTCATCGCCGATCTCGCGCCGGCGCTGGAGAAGGCGCGTTCGATCACGACCGACGCCTTCTCGGGGTACTAGACCGGTGGATTCGGCCCGTCGCAGGTTCCGGATCCACCCCCCCCGTCAGCCGATGCCCGCCCAGCTGATCGTGCCGCCGTCGATCGCGAGATCGACCCGGTCCGCCTGATAGTCCGCAGTCAGATCATGGCATGTGCCGTCTTCGGCGATGACCCGCACCTCGCCTCCCGCTTCGGAGATCCGCGCGGAGGCGTCTTCGACGGTGAGGCCGAGCAGCGTGTCGGGGTCGAGGTCGATCGTCGCCATGGCTTCGAGTTCGGATGCGTACTCGTCGGCGGCCGGAGGCAGACACTCCAGGCTCGCTCTGGTCGCCGTGGTGGCAGTGGCTTCGGGCACGGGGGCCGTGTCCACCGCGCAGCCGGACATCGCGACCAGCGCGACGACGGCGACCGGGATCGAGAACCAGCGCATGACGGACTCCTCATCGTGAGGTCGGTGCACACCGAACGGATGTTGCGGCGGCGATGTCGCTCGGCGCATTGTATCGCGTAAGGGGCTTCAGCGGCGCCCGGGGCGATTCGGCGAAGACCAGCCTTCCCCCGGCGGTGCTTGTGCCCGAACTCCCGTCCGAGAGGGGCAGGTCATCGTGGACCACGAAACGCATCGACGCAGGCGTTCGAGGATGGGGGGTGGTCTCGCCGTGGTGGCGTTGGCCCTCGCCGGTGTCGGGGGCGCTGTATCGGCGTCTGCGTACGAGGGCGGGCTGTTCCCCGCCACTGATCGTGCGACGAGTGAGGAGTCCGAGCAGGTGCTCACGGCGACGGTGTATGGCACGTCCACGAGTGCGACCGACACTCATCAGCTCATCGTCGAAGGACAGGCTGCACAGCCCGAGGTCGATGAGCAGAGTGCGCCGGACCTGACCGCGGATGCGCTGCGCCAGGAGGAGCCCGATCTCAGTGACGCGGAGATCTCGGAGATCCAGGAGCGGTACGCGGCGGATTCGGCTTTCCTGACTCTTCGCGATGCCGTCGCTGAACGTGAGAGCGGAAACTATGTGTCTGCGGGATACGCAACAGCGCTGACCGGGTTTCCGGATTCCGATTTCGCGGTCTATCTCCTCTTTAAGGGATCAGCCGGGCGAGGCCACGATTGCGGACATCCAGGCTGCGTTGCCGTACCGGGTCGGGGTGATCTGGGGACTGCTGTACACGGATGACGAGTTGGAATCCGACGTGGAGAGTCTCGCAGCAGATCTTTCGGCGGTCGACGGCATCGAGAGCCAGATCATCGAGTCGAACACGCTCAGCGGGACGATCGGCATCACCTATCGTCCCGTAGGTGGCACGACCGCCGCCGCGGCGCTGGCGACGGTCACCGCTCATGTCCGCGCCGTCGCTGCGCGGCAAGAGGTGTTTCCCGACGTGGTGATCACCGTCGATCCGGATGCCGCAGCCGAGGCGGCCGCCGATCTGCCTGAGTTACGCGCAGTTGGCGGCTGACTTCCGATACAGGCCTCAGGCAGCCGGCACCTCGGGGCGGGCGGGCAGCCGCACCTCGAACACCGTGGCGCCGGGCTCGCTGGTCACCGTGATCGTGCCGTTGTGAGCCTCGACGATGGCTTTCACGATCGACAGCCCGAGCCCGCTGCCACCGGTCTGGCGGGCGCGCGAGGCGTCGGCCCGGGAGAAGCGCTCGAACAGCTCGGTGGCCACGGCGGGGTCGATGCCCGGGCCGTTGTCGGCGATGCGCATGACGGCCTCGCCGTCGCGGACCGCGACGCTCGCCGTCACGCGGGTGCCCGCCGGTGTGTGCACCCGCGCGTTGGTGAGGAGGTTGGCGATCACCTGGTGCAGCCGCATCGCGTCACCGGCGACGACGGCGTCTTCGTCGGCCTCCAGCACCCAGTCGTGATCGGGGCCGGCGGCCCGCGCGTCGGCGAGTGCGTCCACCACGACGTGCGTGAGATCGACGGCGCCGACGACGAGCTCCTTGCCCTCGTCGAGGCGCGCCAGCAACAGGAGGTCTTCGACGAGCGCCGACATCCGCAGCGAGGCCGACTGGATGCGCTCCAGGCTCTGCCGCGACTGCTCCGAGCTCGCGGCCAGCTGGGTCTTGGTGGCGCGAGGGCCGGCATCCGTCACCTGACGCAGGGCGCGCAGCGACAGTTCGGAGTATCCGCGCACGGCCGCCAGCGGCGTGCGCAACTCGTGGCTGGCATCGGCGACGAACGCCCGCATCCGCTCCTCGTTGTGGTGTCGGGCCGCGAGCGAGTTGTCGACGTGGTCGAGCAGAGTGTTCAGGGCTGAGCCGACTCGGCTGATCTCGTCGTCGGCGCCGTCGACGACCGGCACGCGCCGTGTGATCGACACGTCACCGGAGTCGAGGCGCTGCGCCGCGACGCGCGTCGCAGTGTCGGCGACCGCTCGCAGGGGACGCAGCGAGTGCCGGATGACGAGCGCGAGGATCGCCGCCAGCAGCAGCAGACCGCCCACCGTCAACAGCGCCACCGTGGTGAGGATCTGGGTGATCGTCGAGGTGAGTTCCGAGGTCGGCATCCCCGCGACGAAGAAGACCCCCGACGGCTGACCCTGCAGCTGTACGCGGTATTCACCGAGATCGGGCACCGTGATCGTCGTCCATCCGCGCTCGTCGACACCCTGGTCGACGAGGATGCTGGATATCTGGTCGTCGGTGAGTGTGATGACGGCGCCGTCATCGTCGATGTAGGCACCGCTCGTTCCCGGGAAGCTGCGGACGATCAGCAGCGTGCCGATCTCTTGGCGGCCCCCGCTGAGCACGTCTTCGGCGGTGGAGTCGGGTGTGAACAGGATGCGGTCGGAGGCCGCGCTGACCTGGGCGTCGAGGTTCGTCGACAAGATCTGACCGAGGATCGTCCCGGTGCCCAAACCCACCGCCGCGAGGATCAGGGCGACGAAGGAGACGGCAGTGACGATCAGGCGGGTCTGCAGGCTCCAGCGCCGCCGGGGGAGGGGCCGGATGCGCAGAGCGCCCACGTTCACTGCGGCGCTTTGATCATGTAGCCGACGCCGCGAACGGTGTGGATGAGCGGCTCGCGTCCGGCATCGATCTTCTTGCGCAGGTAGGAGATGTACAGCTCGACGACCGACGATCGTCCGCCGAAGTCGTAGTTCCAGACGCGGTCGAGGATCTGCGCCTTCGATACGACGCGACGCTGATTGCGCATGAGGAAACGCAGCAACTCGAACTCGGTCGCGGTCAGCTCGATCTCGGTGCCGGCGCGCTCGACCTCGTGAGAGTCCTCGTTCAGGGTGAGCTCGCCCACGCGCAGGATGGGGTCGGCACCGCCGGAGGTCGCGCTGCCGGCCCGACGCATGAGGCCGCGCAGGCGGGCGACGACCTCTTCGAGGCTGAAGGGCTTGGTGACGTAGTCATCGCCGCCGGCGGTGAGCCCGGCGACGCGGTCGGACACCGAGTCCTTCGCGGTGAGGAACAGCACCGGCACATCGTTGCCCGAGTGGCGAAGTCGCTGCAGCACCGACATCCCGTCGAGGTCGGGCAGCATGACGTCGAGCACGAGGGCGTCGGGATCGAACTCGCGCGCTGCGGTCAGGGCGTCGAAGCCCGACGCGGCGGTGCGCACGTCCCATCCCTCCATCCGCAGGGCCATCGACAGCAGGTCGGTCAGCATCTGTTCGTCGTCGACGACGAGCACACGCAGTGCGGAGCCATCGGCGCGGTGGAGGGCGGGGGAGGCAGCGAGAGCGGTCATGCATCCATTGTGGCGGGACGCCTGTGCTTCAGCTATGGGCGCGCTTATCAGAACTCTATGGATGAGGTAAGCAATGTGCCATCGAGGGGCGTGAATGCTCCTCGATGGCCCTTTCCGGGAGCCATTTGCGCTGCGTGAACGCTCAGTGCGTGTCTTCGGCCTCGACCTCGGTGCGACCGCCCGACCACAGGGTGTGGAAGGTCCCGGGCCGGTCGGTGCGGCGGTAGGTGTGCGCGCCGAAGAAGTCGCGCTGGCCCTGGATGAGGGCGGCGGGCAGGCGTTGCGCACGCAGACCGTCGTAGTACGCGAGAGACGAACTGAACGCCGGGGCGGGGATGCCGGCGCCCGCAGCGAGGCGAACGATGTCGCGCCACGCGTCCTGCGCGCGGCCGAGCGCTTCGACGAAGTACGGTGCCGTCAACAGCACCGGCAGAGTCGGGTCGGCGGCGTAGGCGTCGGCGATGCGGCCCAGGAACTGGGCGCGGATGATGCACCCGCCGCGCCAGATCTTGCTCACCGCGCCCAGGTCGATGCTCCAGCCGTACTCGGCGGCGCCGGCGCGGATCTCGTCGAAGCCCTGCGAGTAGGCGACGATCTTCGAGGCGTAGAGGGCCAGGCGCACGCGTTCGATGAAGGCATCGGCATCCGTCACGGTCAACGAGCCCTCGGCGGGTCCGGGCAGGCCGCCGGCCACATCGCGCTGCTCGCGGTGGCTCGACAGGGAGCGGGCGAAGGTCGCCTCCGCGATGCCCGAGACGGGAACACCGAGATCGAGAGCGGTCTGCGTCGTCCACGCACCGGTGCCCTTGGCACCCGCCTCGTCGACGATGACGTCGACGAGGGGGAGGCCCGTGGCGGCGTCGGTCTGGCGCAGCACCTCGGCGGTGATCTCGATGAGGTAGCTCTCCAGCTCGCCGCGGTTCCACTCGGCGAAGATGTCGGCGATCTCGGCGGGCGTCTTGCCGGTGCCGCGACGGATGAGGTCGTACGCCTCGGCGATGAGCTGCATGTCGGCGTACTCGATGCCGTTGTGCACCATCTTCACGAAGTGTCCGGCGCCGTCGTGGCCGACGTGCGTGACGCACGGCTCACCGTCGGCGACGGCGGCGATCGAGCGCAGGATCGGGCCGAGCGTCACCCACGCCTCGTCGGGTCCACCGGGCATGAGCGCGGGGCCGAGCAGGGCACCCTCCTCGCCGCCGGAGACGCCCATCCCGACGAAGTTGAAGCCCGCTTCGCCGACGGCCTTCTCACGGCGGATGGTGTCGGTGAACAGCGAGTTGCCGCCGTCGATGATGATGTCGCCGGGCTCGAACACCCTCATCAGCTCGTCGATGACGGCATCGGTGGGCCGACCCGCCTTGACCATGATGATGGCGGTGCGGGGCCGCTGCAGCGACGCGGCGAACTCTTCGTACGAGAACGCCGGCACGAACCCCGCCTCGGGGTGGGCGGCGATCAGCTCATCGGTCTTCACCCGTGACCGGTTGAACACGGCCACCGTGTTGCCCTCGCGCGAGGCGAGGTTGCGGGCGAGGTTCGAGCCCATGACGGCGAGTCCGACGACTCCGATGTTGGCGGTGGCTGATGACACGGGGAGACTCCTTGAGACGGCGGGGGACACGGTTCAGCGTAGCGGGGCGCCTCGATCGGCGGTGGTCACGCCTCGCCGACCAGACGCAGGCTGCTCGCGATGAAGGCGGCCTGCGGTGCCGGTGGGAGCACGACGTCGACGTCGAGATACTGCTCGGCGGCATCCGGCGCCTCGCGATCACGTGTCGGTTGCGATGGTCTCGCCACGTCGCCTGCGTCGCATCGGCGTGCCGCGGCGCGGCACGACCCGGCGCGGGGAGCGGGCTGGCAGGATGCCGTCATGCGGATTGTGGTCACAGGTCCCGCGGGTTCGGGCGCGTCATTGATCGGTGCAGCATTGGCCGCGCGGTGGCGCGGGCGGTTCGTCGACGGTGCCGAGTTGCGCGAAGTGCCGCGGCGCATCCGTGACCCGCTCCTCGCCGAGGCCGAGGTCCGTGCGTCGCAGGAGCGGTGGTTGGCCGCCGTCGCAGTGGCGCTGGCCGCGGGCTCGGTCGCGGTGGTGGCAACTCCGCTGCTGACCCGGCAGGAACGCGATCGACTACGACAGGCGATCGCCGACCTTCAGGTGGTGGAGCTGGTCGCCGGATCGCAGACCGCGACGCGGACGCGACGGCTGAGCCGCCGGCAGCGACGTCGCCTCGCCGCCGCACCCCCCGAGCCCGTCAACGAGCCGCTGACCTCGGACGAGCGCGGCGTGCGTATCGCCGACGATGCCGACCTCGAGTCGATCGTCGCGCGCATCGATGCGGCGCTGACCGCGCAGGGCGCTCAGTCCTTGCGGTAGCCCGAGCGGCCCATCGAGCACAGCGCGCCGAGCACGCCGACGGTGGCACAGACGCTCATCAGGCCGATCAGCCAGAAGATCGCGTGGGTCGTCCAGCCGTAGTCCATGGATCCTCCTGGAGTCGTATCCGTCGTGCGGCAACCCGTGACGGCCGCGGTCTCATCGTAGCGGGGTCGCTGGTAGACTTGCGGAGTACTTCGGCGAGGGATGCGGCTACGGCATCCGTGATCGACGCGGTGTAGCGGGCGCAGGAACCTCCGGTTCGGCTCTCCTCACGCGCGAGCGTTCGAGTCGAGAACCCAGACCATCACGAGGGCATCCGCCCGCAAGGAGAATCATCATGTCGACAGACACCGACACCAAGGTCACCGCCGCGCTTCGCGAGAACTTCGGCAAGGGCTACGCGCGCCGCCTGCGCGCCACCGGCCAGATCCCCGCGGTCATCTACGGCCACGGCACCGACCCGGTGCACGTCGCGCTGCCGGGCCACCAGGTCTCGCTGCTCATCCGCCGCGCCAACGCGGTGCTCGAGCTCGACGTCGCGGGCACGCACCAGCTGACCCTCGTCAAGGACGTGCAGAAGGACCCGGTGCGCCAGATCATCGAGCACATCGACCTGCTCGTCGTCAAGAAGGGCGAGAAGATCCAGGTCGACGTGCCGATCGTGGTGGTGGGCGAGCCCGCGTCCGGAACGATCTCGAACCTCGACAACGCGACCGTCGCGCTCGAGGTCGAGGCCACGCACATCCCCGAGACGATCGAGGTCGACATCGAGGGGCTCGAAGACGGGACGCACATCACGGCGGCCGATCTGACCCTTCCGCGGGGCGCGGTGCTGCTGGCCGAGCCGGAGACCCTGATCGTCGCGATCTCGGTTCCGGCCGCCGCCGAGGCCGACGACGACGCGGAGCAGACCGAGGCCGCCGAGTAAGGCTCGATGGCTGACACCTGGCTGGTCGTGGGCCTGGGAAATCCAGGCCCACGATACGAGTGCACACGGCACAACGTCGGGCAGCTGGTCATCGCCGAGCTCGCTGCCCGGCGTGCCGAGACGCTGCGCGCGCACAAAGCGAACGCGCGCGTCGCCGAGACGTGGCTGCGCCCCGGCGGTCCGAAGATCGTGCTGGCGACGCCGAACTCGTACATGAACGTCTCCGGCGGGCCCGTCTCGCAACTGGCGCGGTTCTATGATGTGCCGCCGGGGCGCACCGTGCTCGTCCACGACGAGCTCGACATCCCGTTCGATGCGATCAAGCTCAAGACCGGCGGCGGACACGGTGGTCACAACGGCATCCGCGATGTCGCCAAGGCGCTCGGCACGCCCGACTTCCCACGCGTGCGCATCGGCATCGGCCGCCCGCCGGGACGCCAGGACCCCGCCGACTGGGTGCTCGACCCCTTCTCGTCGGCCGAGCGCACGCAGCTGCCGCTGGTGGTGGGCGAGGCCGCGGATGCCGTGGAGCTGCTCATCGGCGAAGGGCTGCTCGCAGCCCAGCAGCGCCACCACGCCCCGCGCGCCTGATCCGCGTCAGGAGAGGGACCCCGCCGCTCCGACGCCCATCGCCAAGACGAGCACGACGAAGAAGATCACCGGCCCGACCACGGCGACGACGATCGCCGCGATCCCCGGCCCCAGCCCCCGGCGCGTGCCGATCGCGATCGATCCCTGCACGATCGCCCACAGGCCGAGAATCGTGCCGATCCAGAACGAGATCTCGCCCAGCAGCACCCAGCCGCGCACGGGGGAGTAGAGTCCCAGGTCCGTCGACTCGATGTCGTCGAGGGCCTGCATCGCCGGGCCGATGCCGGCGCCGATCTGAACGCCGGCCACTGCGCAGGCGATGGCCGAGCCCACGATCGCGACGATCGCGACGACAAGGGCGATCACCCCGAGCGTCTTCGGCCGGGACGGACGTGCCGGCGCGGGGCTGGGGTATCCCGCGGGAGCGTAGCCGGCGACGGGCTGCGCGTACTGCCCGTATGGCGCCGGCTGCCCGGGCGCCGTCGGCGATGCGTATGCGGGAGGCAGGGGCGGCACCGGGGGCACCGGAGCGACCGGACCGTACGCGGGCTGCTGATACGGCTGCGGGGAGTTGCTCGGATTCTCGCTCACCCGCCCATCCTGGCAGATGGGTGCGCCGTAGACTCGTGCGGTGACAGTTTCCGGGATCGTGCGCGCCCTCGCGCAGGCGGACACCGTCCGCTCAGCCGTGGATGCGGCCGCCGTCGACACCGACTTCTCGCTGATCGCGGGCCTCGACGCGCCCCTGCTGGCCGCGCTCCTGGAGCAGCGCAGGGCGACGGGATCCCCCGCGGTCCTGCTCGCGGTCACACCGACCGGCCGACGCGCCGAAGCCCTCGGTACGGCGCTGGAGAGCCTCGTCCCCGACGCGATCGTGCGGCACTTTCCGGCGTGGGAGACGTTGCCGCACGAGCGTCTCAGCCCGTCGGCCGAGACGGTCGGACGCCGCCTGTCGGTGCTGCGCGAGATCGGCGAATGGGAGCGTCACGGCTCCGGTCACCCGCTCGTGGTGACCGCCTCGGTGCGCAGCGCGCTGCAGCCGGTCGCGGCAGGGCTGACCGATGCCGGAGTGCTCGACCTCGTCGCGGGAGGGCGCGGTCACGAGCTCGACGCCGTCGCGCGGCGCCTCGTGGAGCTTGCCTACCATCGTGTCGACATGGTGTCGCGACGCGGTGAGTTCGCCGTGCGCGGCGGCATCCTCGATGTCTTCCCCCCCACGGCCGATCACCCGTATCGCGTGGAGTTCTTCGGCGACGAGGTCGATCAGATCCGTGCCTTCTCGGTCGCCGACCAGCGGTCGCTGCCCGGAGAGGTCACGCGCGTCACCCTGCTCCCCAGCCGTGAACTGCTGCTGACGAGCGCGGTGCGCGAGCGCGCGGCGGGGCTGCACGACCGCTTCCCGGGGTTGCGCGGCATGCTGGAGAAGATGAGCGAGGGCATCCCGGTGGAGGGGATGGAATCGCTCCTGCCCGCCGTCGCCGACGCCGTCGTGCCGCTCGTGGACTACCTGCCTCGCGGCACGGCGACCGCCCTCATCGACCCCGAGCGCGCCATCGCCCGCGCGGTGACCCTCAGCGAGACCAATCGCGAGTTCCTCGAGGCAGCGTGGAGCGCCGCCGTCGCGGGCGCGCAGACGCCCGTCGACCTCGGGGCCGGTGACTTCCTGAGCCTTCCTGCGCTGCGCGCAGCCGCGACAGCCCGCGGGGGTGTGTGGTGGACGCTCTCCGGATTCGACTCCGGCGCCGCGGATGCCGCAGCCTCTGGCCTGGATGCCGCGGGTGCCGCGGTGCGTGTGGCGGCATCCGCCGTGCCCTCCTTCCACGGGAACGTCGACGGGGCGACGGCACACGTCGGCGATCTCGTTGCGGCCGGATGGCGCGTCGTGGTCACGGCATCGGGAGCGGGGCTGGTCGAGCGCGCCCGCGACGTGCTCGCCGAGCGCGGCATCGCCGCGCGCGCCGTCGACACGCTCGACGGGGCGATCGAGCCGGGCGCGGCAACCGCCGTCGTGGCGTCGCTGGAGGGGGGCTTCCAGGTGCCGGAAGCGCGCCTGGCCGTCCTCACCGAGAGCGAGTTCTACGGACGAACGATCGGTGCCGACGCGCGCGTGGTCAAAAAGCTCGCGTCGCGCCGTCGCAACGTCGTCGATCCGCTGCAACTGAAGGCGGGCGATGTCGTCGTGCACTCCACGCACGGCATCGGCCGGTTCGTCGAGCTCGTTCAACGCGAGATGTCCACGGGCGGCCGCAACGCCGTCAGGACGACGCGCGAATACCTCGTGCTCGAGTACGCGCCCTCCAAGCGCGGGCACCCCGGTGACAAGCTGTACGTGCCGACCGACCAGCTCGACCTGCTCAGCCGCTACGTCGGGGGCGACGCGCCCGCACTGTCGAAGATGGGCGGATCGGACTGGGCGGCCGCCAAGGGCAAGGCCCGCAAGGCCGTGCGCGATATCGCCGTCGAGCTCGTGAAGCTCTACTCGGCGCGCATGGCCGCGAAAGGGTACGCCTTCGGCCCCGATACGCCCTGGCAGCGTGAGCTGGAGGAAGCGTTCCCGTTCGCCGAGACGCCTGACCAGTTGCAGACGATCGAGGAGGTCAAGGCCGACATGGAAAGACCGATCCCGATGGATCGGCTGCTTTCCGGCGATGTCGGGTTCGGCAAGACCGAGGTCGCCGTGCGCGCGGCGTTCAAGGCCATCCAGGACGGCAAGCAGGTCGCGATGCTCGTGCCGACGACGCTGCTGGTCAAGCAGCACTTCGACACGTTCACCGAGCGGTTCGCGGGCTTCCCGGTGAAGGTGCGCCCGCTCTCGCGCTTCCAGAGCGACGCGCAGGCGCGTGACACGGTCGCGGGCCTGGCCGACGGCACGATCGACATGGTGATCGGAACGCACCGCATCCTCACCGAGAAGGTGCGCTTCAAAGACCTCGGGCTCATGATCATCGACGAGGAGCAGCGCTTCGGCGTCGAGCACAAGGACCAGTTGAAGAAGCTCAAGACGAACGTCGACATCCTCGCGATGAGCGCGACGCCGATCCCGCGGACGCTCGAGATGGCGGTGACCGGCATCCGGGAGATGTCGACGCTGGCAACGCCGCCCGAAGACCGCCATCCGATCCTCTCCTACGTCGGCGCGCGCAGCGACAAACAGATCGCCGCCGCGATCCGCCGCGAGCTGTTGCGCGAGGGGCAGGTGTTCTACGTGCACAACCGGGTGCAGTCGATCCAGCGCGTCGCCGCGCAGTTGGCCGAGCTCGTCCCCGAAGCGCGCATCGCCGTCGCACACGGGCAGATGGGCGAGCACGCGCTCGAAGAGGTCGTCGACGGGTTCTGGGAGCGCCGCTTCGATGTGCTCGTCTCGACGACGATCATCGAGACGGGGCTGGACATCTCCAACGCGAACACGATCATCATCGACCGTGCCGACAAGTACGGTCTCAGCCAATTGCACCAGTTGCGCGGGCGCGTGGGGCGGGGGCGCGAGCGGGCGTACGCGTACTTCCTCTACGACGAGCTCAAACCGCTGTCGGAGACGGCCGCAGACCGCCTGGAGACGATCGCGGTCAACAACGATCTCGGATCGGGGATGCAGGTGGCCCTGAAAGACCTCGAGATCCGCGGCGCGGGCAACCTGCTCGGGGCTGAGCAGGCCGGGCACATCGCCGGCGTCGGCTTCGACCTGTACCTGCGGATGATCGGCGAGGCCGTCGCGACGTTTCGCGGCGACGAAGTCGCTGGCCCCGCCGAGCTGCGGCTGGAGCTGCCCGTGGACGCGCGCATCCCGGAGGGCTACATCGACAGCGAGCGGCTGCGGCTGGAGGCGTACCAGAAGCTGTCGGCGGCGGCGTCGGTCACCGCGGCGCCGGACGCGATCGACCTCGTCGCCGACGAGCTGCGCGATCGCTACGGGGCCGCGCCGCCCGAGGTGGAGGGGCTGTTCACGATCGCGCGGCTGCGCCGCCGGGCCGCGCGCTCGCAGCTGACCGACGTCGTCGCGATGGGGCCGAACCTGCGCGTCGCACCGGCGC
>JASGEE010000040.1:0-24215 GCA_047606715.1 Microbacterium sp. | reverse complement strand
CTTCCCCAAAAACGGATGCATCCGGCCATCGGCATCCGTTTCTCGCGGCATCTCCGTTTTTCGCGACGGGCGACAGGAGCCTCAGAGACCGGTCGAGGCTCGCACGACCAGCTCGGGGCGGTAGCGCACGTGCTGCGCCGGCACGGTCGGGTCGTCGAGGGCGGCCAGCAGCAGCTCGAGGGCCGTCGCGCCGATGTGGCGCGCGGGCTGCCGGATCGACGAAAGCGGCACGACAGTCGCCTGGGCGAAGTCGATGTCGTCGTAGCCGATGAGCGCGAGGTCTTCGGGCACGCGCACTCCGCCGAAGATCGCGACGCCCTGGAGCACACCGACGGCGAGCAGGTCGTTGGCGCAGAACACGGCATCCGGTCGGTCTTCCGGCGCCCGCCGCGCGATGGCCTCGCCCGCGGCGCGCCCCTGCAGCACCGTCAGCGCGTCCTGCTCGATCACCTCGAACGTCGCGCCCGGCGCCTCGGCGAGTGCGCGACGCGCCCCCACGAGGCGATCGGCGACCTGACGGATCGACAGAGGCCCCGCGACGAAGGCGATGCGCCGCCGCCCCTGCGCCAGCAGGTGCGCGACGGCCACCTGCCCACCCGTGACGTCGTCGACGGCGACCGACGGCAGCACACCGTCGTGGTCTTCCGCATCGACGAGGACGAGGGGGATCCCCGCCTCGGCGAGCTGACGCACCGGCAGTGCGTCGAGAGACGTCGGTGTCAGCAGCACGCCGTTGACGCGCTGCTGGCGGAACAGGTCGAGGTAGGCGGCCTCGCGCACGCTCGACTGGTCGCTGTTGCCCAGCAGCACCGCCATCCCGGCCTCGGCTGCGCGCTCCTCGGCGCCGCGCGCGACCTCGGCGAAGAACGGGTTGGCGCCTTCGAGCACGATGAGCCCGATCGAGCGGCTGCGCCCCGCACGCAACTGCCGCGCGGCGTCGTTGCGCACGAAGCCGAGCGCGTCGATCGCCGCCTGCACGCGCGCGACGGTCTCCGGTGCCACCTTGTCGGGCCGGTTCAGCACGTTCGAGACGGTTCCCACCGAGACGGATGCCGCGGCGGCGACGTCCTTCACGCTCACTGCCACCGCACCCCTCCCCTGCCGACCGCTTGACGGATCGGCGCATCCAGACTATCGTGTGAAACGATTCACGAATGGATCGTTTCACACCGATCCCCGCCGCGCCGTCCACGAAGGAGTGCCATGACCCGCGTCGCCTTCACCCTGCGGCTGCGCCCCGAGTCGATCGACCAGTACATCGCCCGCCACAGCCCGGTGTGGCCCGAGATGCTCGCCGAGATCGCCGCGTCCGGTCGTCGCAACTACTCGATCCACCTCGACCGCGAACGCAGCACTCTGTTCGGCTACTACGAGACCGACGATGACGACGCCGCGCAGGCGTATCTGGCCGCATCCCCCGTCGCCGCGCGCTGGGAAGCATCGATGGCGCCGTTCTTCCTCGACCTCGGCGGCCGGGCCGACCAGTCCGCCACCGCACTGACCGAGATCTTCCACCTGCACGACCAGCTGGCGGCATCCACCGCCACCGACCAGGAAAGCCCCGCATCATGACGACGCTGTCCCCCGCGATCCTCGACACCCTCCAGGCCCAGGCCATCGAACTGCCCAGTTGGGCGTTCGGCAACTCCGGCACCCGCTTCCGGGTCTTCCCCACCCCGGGAACGCCCCGCGACCCGTTCGAGAAGATCGCCGATGCCGCCCAGGTCAACGCCTTCACCGCCCTCGCGCCCTCCGTGGCCCTGCACATCCCGTGGGACCGGGTCGACGACTTCGGCGACCTGAAGAAGCACGCCGAAGACCTGGGCGTTGCCCTCGGCACCGTCAACTCGAACACCTTCCAGGACGAGGACTACAAGTTCGGCGCGCTGACCCACCACGACGAGCGCATCCGCCGCAAGGCGATCGACCACCATCTCGCGTGCATCGACGTCATGGATGCGACCGGCTCGCGCGACCTGAAGATCTGGCTCGCCGAGGGGTCGAACTATCCCGGACAGAACGACCTGCGCGGCCGACAGGACCGCCTGCAGGACTCGCTGCAGCAGATCTACGCGCGCCTGGGCGATGAGCAGCGCCTCGTGCTGGAGTACAAGTTCTTCGAGCCGTCGTTCTACCACACCGACGTTCCCGACTGGGGGACGAGCTACGTGCAGGTCGCCGCGCTCGGCGAGAAGGCGCTGGTGTGCCTCGACACCGGTCACCACGCCCCGGGCACGAACATCGAGTTCATCGTGATGCAGCTGCTGCGCCTCGGAAAGCTCGGCTCGTTCGACTTCAACAGCCGCTTCTACGCCGACGACGACCTGATCGTGGGAGCGGCCGACCCTTTCCAGCTGTTCCGCATCCTCTTCGAGGTCATCCGCGGCGGCGGGCTGAACAACCCCAACGTCGCGTTCATGCTCGATCAGTGCCACAACATCGAGGACAAGATCCCCGGGCAGATCCGCTCGGTGCTCAACGTGCAGGAGATGACCGCCCGCGCCCTGCTCGTCGATCGCGACGCGCTGGCGGCGGCGCAGCAGAGCAACGACGTGCTCGCCGCCAACGGCATCCTGATGGATGCCTTCTACGCCGACGTGCGCCCCGCCCTGGCCGCCTGGCGCGAAGCGCGCGGGCTCCCGGCCGACCCGCTCGCCGCGTACCTCGCCTCGGGCTATCAGCAGCAGATCGCCGCCGAACGTGTCGGCGGCACCCAGGCCGGCTGGGGCGCGTGACGTGGATGAGCTCGGTCGCGGCGTCCTGCGCGTGCGCCCCCTCGACACCCACAACGCGCCGCGACTGAGCGCCGGCAACCACCCTCGAAGGAACTCTCTCATGACGAATCCGACCGTCGCCGACCTCGTCGCCCGCAGCAACCGGCTGGGCGCCGACCCGAAGAACACCAATTACGCCGGCGGCAACACCTCCGCCAAGGGGAGCGACACCGACCCGGTGACGGGGCAGAGCGTCGAGCTGCTGTGGGTGAAGGGCTCCGGCGGCGACCTCGGCACGCTCACCGAGTCGGGCCTCGCGACGCTGCGCCTCGACCGGGTGCGTGCGCTCACGGGCGTCTACCCGGGGCTCGACCGCGAGGACGAGATGGTCGCGGCCTTCGACTACTGCCTGCACGGCAAGGGCGGGGCCGCGCCCTCGATCGACACGGCGATGCACGCTCTCGTGGATGCCGCGCACGTCGACCACCTGCACCCCGACAGCGGCATCGCGATCGCGACCGCCGCCGACGGACCGGCCCTGACCGAGCAGATCTTCGGCGGCAAGGTCGTCTGGGTGCCGTGGCGTCGCCCGGGCTTCCAGCTGGGCCTGGACATCGCCGAGATCAAGGCGCAGCACCCGGATGCCGTCGGCTGCATCCTCGGCGGCCACGGCATCACGGCGTGGGGCGACACGTCCGACGAGGCCGAGGCGAACTCGCTGTGGATCATCGACACCGCCGCCGCGTACATCGCCGACCACGGCGCGCCCGACCCGTTCGGCGGCATCCGTCCCGGCTTCCAGGCCCTGCCCGAGGCCGAGCGTCGCGCCCGCGCGGCGGCGCTGGCCCCCACGATCCGGGGGCTCGCCTCGACCGACAGAGCGATGGTCGGCCACTACACCGACTCCGCGGCGGTGCTCGACTTCCTCGCCTCCGAGAAGGCCCCCGCCCTGGCCGCGCTCGGCACGAGCTGCCCCGACCACTTCCTGCGCACGAAGGTCAAGCCGCTGATCCTCGATGTGCCGGCATCCGCCCCGCTCGAAGACCAGATCGCCCGCCTCAGAGAGCTGCACGCCGAATACCGCGTCGACTATCAGGCGTACTACGACGCACACGCGACCGCAGATTCGCCCGCGATCCGCGGCGCCGACCCGCTCATCGTGCTCGTCCCCGGCGTCGGAATGTTCAGCTTCGGCGCGAACAAACAGACCGCCCGCGTCGCCGGCGAGTTCTACGTCAACGCGATCAATGTCATGCGCGGCGCCGAAGCCCTCTCGAGGTACACGCCGATCTCGGATGCCGAGAAGTTCCGCATCGAATACTGGGCGCTCGAAGAGGCGAAGCTCCAGCGGATGCCGAGGCCGAAGAGCCACCAGGGCCGCATCGCGCTGGTCACCGGGGCCGCCTCCGGCATCGGCAAGGCCACCGCGGTCCGCCTCGCCGCCGAGGGCGCGTGCGTCGTCGTCGCCGACCTCGATCTGGCCAAGGCCCGGGCAACAGCGGCCGAGCTCGGCAGCACCGACGTGGCGATCGGGGTGGCCGTCGACGTCGCCGACGCCGATGCCGTGCAACGGGCGATCGACGCCGCGGTGCTCGCGTTCGGCGGCATCGACCTCGTCGTCAACAACGCCGGGCTGTCACTGAGCAAGCCCCTGTTGGAGACCACCGAGGCCGACTGGGATCTGCAGCACGACGTCATGGCGAAGGGCTCGTTCCTGGTTTCCAAGGCCGCGGCATCCGCCCTCATCGCCCAGGGGCTCGGCGGCGACATCGTCTACATCTCCTCGAAGAACTCCGTTTTCGCCGGCCCCAACAACATCGCCTACTCCGCCACGAAGGCCGACCAGGCCCACCAGGTGCGCCTGCTCGCGGTCGAGCTCGGTGCGCACGGCATCCGCGTCAACGGCATCAACCCCGACGGCGTCGTGCGCGGCTCGGGCATCTTCGCCAGCGGCTGGGGCGCCAACCGCGCCGCCACCTACGGGGTCGCCGAGGAAGACCTCGGCCAGTTCTACGCGAACCGAACGATCCTCGGGCGCGAGGTCGTCCCCGAGAACGTCGCGGATGCCGTGTACGTCCTCACCGGCCCCGAGCTGTCCCGCACGACGGGTCTGCACGTCCCGGTCGACTCCGGCGTCGCCGCCGCGTTCCTGCGATGACCACCGGAGCGGTCGCGGCGATCGACCTCGGCGCCACGAGCGGGCGCGTGATCGTCGGACACGTCGGTCGCGGCGTCCTGGAGACGGCAACCGCCGCGCGCTTCGCGAACGACCCCGTGCACACCGGCGACGGCCTGCACTGGGACATCCTGGGCCTGTACGGCGCGACGCTGAAGGGACTGCGTGAGGCGTTCCGCACGAGCCCCGCGCTCACCAGCATCGGCGTCGACTCGTGGGCCGTCGACTACGGCCTCCTGCGGGGCGGGCGGCTGCTGGGCGATCCGTTCCACTATCGCGACGAGCGCACCGCGCGTGGCGTCGCGGCCGTTCACGAGCGGATGCCGCACGCCGAGCTGTTCGCCCGCAACGGGCTGCAGTTCATGCCGTTCAACACGCTGTATCAGCTCGCCGCCGAACCCGCCGACCTCCTCGCCTTCGCCGACACGGTGCTGCTGCTCCCGGACCTCATCGGCTACTGGCTGACCGGCATCGCTCGCGCCGAGACCACGAACGCCTCCACCACGGGTCTGCTGCGCGCCGACGGGCAGAGCTGGGATGGGGAGCTCGTGACCGCACTCGGCCTGCCCGGCCACATCCTGCCGCCGATCCTCGCCCCCGGCGATGCGCTCGGTGCGCTGCGTCCCGATGTCGCGGCGAGCCTGGGAGCGCCCTCGGGCGCATCCGTCACCGCCGTGGGCTCGCACGACACGGCATCCGCCGTCGTCGCCGTGCCGATGGATGCCGCGACCTCCGTCTACATCTCCTGCGGCACGTGGGGGCTGGTCGGCGTCGAGGTCGAGCACCCTGTCCTGACCCCCGAGGCGCTCGCGGCGAACTTCACGAACGAGGGCGGGGTCGACGGGCGGGTCCGCCTCCTGCACAACGTCATGGGGCTGTGGGTGCTGAGCGAGACGCTGCGCCAGTGGGACCGGGGCGGCGAGGCCGCCGACCTCGCCCTCCTCCTGGAGGCGGCGAAGACCATCACCGCCCCGGTGCCGGTCTTCGACATCAACGACCCGTGCTTCCTGCCCGCGGGCGACATGCCCGCCCGCATCGACCAGTGGTGCGCCGAGCACGACATCGCCCCGCCCGGGAGCCGACCGGAGTACGTCCGCAGCATCATCGAGTCGCTCGCGCAGGCCTTCGCCGAGTTCGCGCACATCGCTGCACGGCTCGGCGGCATCGACCTCCGCACGATCCACCTCGTCGGCGGCGGCGCCCTCAACGAGCTGCTCTGCCAACGCACCGCAGACCGGTCCGGGCTCACCGTGCTCGCGGGTCCCGTCGAGGCGACAGCGCTGGGCAACATCCTCGTCCAGGCCCGCTCGCTCGGCCTCATCGCCGGAACCCTCGAGACCCTGCGCGACCTCGTCGCCCGCACGCAACTCCCGCGCCGCTATCGGCCGCGCACCTGAGACGCCGCACTCACACCGCCGCGGAAAACGGAGATTCCGCGAAAAACGGACGGCCGCACCGCGCGGCATCCGTTTCTCGCGACATTTCCGGTTCTCGTGTCGCACGTTCGCGCGCGAAAGCGCCGCGCGAGCCCTCAGTGCATCGCGATCGTCTCCACAGCGCGGATGCCGTCGCGGATGAAACGGTTGGCGTGCGCCGCGAGGTCGTCGGAGTCGTTCCACAGGTTGCGCCAGATCGCCAGCGATCTCGTCAGTTGGTCGTCGACGACGGCGCTGGAGAACGACTCGAAGACGATCGGGCCGTCATACCGGATGCGGTGCAGGGCGCGAAACAGGCTGTCGAAGTCGACCGAGCCCGATCCGAGGTACCCGCGGTGGCTCTCACCGATGTGGACGTAGCGCAACCGGTCTCCCGCATCGAGCACGGGGTCGAACATGCCCGACTCCTCGATGTTCATGTGGTAGGTGTCCAGGTGGAGATGGACGTTGTCGCTGTCGACCTCATCGAGAAATGCCAAGCCCTCCCGCGCCGTGTTGCAGATGTTCGTCTCGTAACGGTTGACGACTTCGAGCGAGAGCTGCACATCCGCCTGACGCGCATAGTCGCCGAGGCGCCGCAGCGCCTCGGCGCTGTTGCGGCGACCCGCAGCGCTCGCCGGGGCGGTGTACTTCTGCAGTGCGGAGTAGATCACTCCGCACAGGTCCGTCCCGCCCACGGCGGCGACGATGTCGATCGCGCGGGTGAGGAGCCCCTCGCCGCGCTGGACGATCGCCGGATCCTCGCTGGACAGATCGGTCGCGGCGCCGAGGCCCAGCGAGGCGGTCATCTCGATCCCGTGGTCGGGGAGGATCCTCGCCGCCGCCTTCTCGTCGAAGGCGAAGGGGTCCATGAGGGGCATCTCGATGAAATCGAACCCGGCCCGCTGGACCCCTTCGATCGCCGTCGCGATGCCCCTTTCGTCGACCGACCCCGAAAACACGAACCCGTGGCATCCCACTCGCATGACGTCATCTCCTTTTCTCATTCTTTTTCACGCACCACCGCGGCACCGACGCTCAGGCGGCGCCGCGGCCCGTCCCCTATCCCGCGGGCTTCGCCGTGGCGGGCTTCGCGGGGACAGTACCGACACGTTTCGAGGTGCGCCGCAACTGGGTACGGCTGAGCAACGCCGACCCGACGAGCACCAGGCCGAGTGCGAGCAACTGCACCTGCGCGCCATCGTTGCCCGGAACGACCAGCAGGATCGCGGCGTTCAACCACACGATCAGCAGCGCCGCCAACAGCACGCCGGACAGACGCCCGATGCCGCCGGTGATGGCCACACCGCCGAGAACGGCGATCGTGATCGCCGGCAGGGCCATCCCCGCACCGCTCGTGCCCGCATCCGGGCGGGCCGAAGCGAACTGCGCGACGGTGTAGACCGCGACGAGCCCCGACACGGCACCTGCGAAGGTGTAGGCCAGCATGCGGGTGCGCCGCGTGTCGATCCCGGCCCACTGCGCGGCGGTGTCGTTGGTGCCGATCGCGTACAGCCGGCGTCCGTAGGTGGTCCGGTTCAGCAGGAACCAGGCGATGACCGCCACCGGCAGCAGGAAGGTGAAGACGCCCAGCGGCACGAGCGGGAGCGATCCACCGATCAACGGGATCTCGACCGACTTGGCCGCGCCGTACAGGTCGCGGATCGCGTCACCGGAGATGGGCTTCTGGTTGCTGATCACCAGCGCGAGCGAACGGTACGCGTAGAACGTCGCGAGCGTGGCGATGAGCGCCGGAAAGCCCAGGTACGCGGTGAGGTAGCCGTTGATCGCTCCCAGGAGCGCCCCGATGATGACGCCCAGCGTCATCGAGACCCCCAGGGGGAGGCCGAGCTGCTGGTACAGCATGCCGAACGCGATGCCCGAGAGCGACACCATCGCTCCGACCGAGAGGTCGATGCCGCCCTTGCCCGAGGTGATCACCACGAGTTCGGCGAGAGCGAGCAACGCGAGCGGGACGTAGGCGATGAGCGTCGAGGCCAGGTAGTCGCTGTCGAAGCGCCCGCTCGTCATGCCCGCAGAGTCGAAAATCGCCATCACGATCAACAGGACGATGATCAGGCCGAGCAGCAGCGTCGCACGATCTCCGATGTGAGCTGCGACCCACGCCTTGAAGCGATCGGCCGGGCGGAGGGATTCGACGGCGATGACCGCCGTCGTGTCGATGGCGTTCATGAGCGCCTCCTGGCTCGTTCACGGATGAGATCGGTGCCGACGGCGATGATGATGAAGATGCCGACAAACAGGTACGACAGCTGTGACGGCCAGCCGAGCTGGGTCACTCCGGTGATGACCGTCTGCACGAGCAACGCGCCCAGAAGCGTCCCGACGACGCTGCCCCGGCCTCCCATGATCGACGTCCCGCCGATGACGACGGCCGCGATCACCTGGAGCTCTTTGCCCGCACCGACCGACTGATCGAGCGTCGATGTGCCGGTGGCGATCACCATGCACGCTGCGAGCCCCGCGAAAAGACCGGTCACCGCGTAGACGCCCACCAGCCGCGGCTTCACGTTGATGCCGGCGAGCCGTGCCGCGTTCGCGTTGCCACCGATCGCGTACAGATTGCGTCCCGGTTTCGTGTAGCGCAGATACCACCACGCGGCGAGCACGACCACCACCGCGATCGCGAAGGAGTGCGGGATGCCGAGGGTCTGCCCCGCCGCGCCCCGCCCGAAGAACGAGAGGGTGTCGGGGATCCCGTTCACCGTCGACGAGTTGAACACCCGCAGGCCGATGAACTGGAACAGGTTGGCCGTACCGAACGTGATGATGATCGGATGCACCTCCCCGTACGCGATCAATGCACCGTTGACGGATCCGAGGACGAGACCGATCACCATCGCCAGCAGTACGGCGACGATCAGCGGGACATCGAAGGCCACGAGCGTCTGGGCCGTGACCACGGCGCTGACCATGATCATCCCCGCCACCGACACGTCGATGCCCGCCGTGATGATCACGCAGGTCATCCCGACGCCGATCAGCGCGATCGGGGCGACCTGCACCAGGAGCGGTCCGATCGATCCCGGCGTGAGGAACGACGGGGTGAAGAACCCGAGCAGCACCCACAGTGCGGCGAGCACGACGAGCAGGACGATCTCCTGTCCGGTGACGACGGGCGGGAGGATGCGCCGCAGGTCGACACTGGGACTTTCCGCACGAGCGGTGGCTGTGGCGCTCACGCTGCCTCCTCCTCACTGTCGGCGCCGGCTGCGGCGGCGAGCAGCTGCGCTTGGGTCGCGCCCTGGGGGAACTCCTGCGCGATCCGGCCGGCACGGAAGACCAGCACGCGGTCGGACACGCGAATCACCTCGCTGAGGTCGGTCGTGATCACCAGGATCGCGGTGCCCTGATCGGCGAGCTCGCCGATGAGCGCGTGGATCTCTTCCTTCGCTCCCACGTCGACGCCCTGCGAGGGTTCCGCCAGCACGAGCAGCTCCGGCTTGCGGACGATCTGACGCGCGAGCACCACCTTCTGGGCGTTGCCGCCCGACATGGCGGCGATCGGCTGTCGATCTGTCGGCGTCTTCACCGCGAGGCGGCTGATGAGGCCACGGGCGATCTCCCGCTCGCGCGTCGGCGACACCCACCCCCGCAGCTTGCCGAGCAGGCCGAGAGACCCGATCGAGATGTTGAAGGCGATCGACTGGAAGGAGAAGGCGCCCTGCGAGGCACGGTTGGCCGGGAGCATCCGGATGCCGCGCTTCTGCGCGGCCGCGGGTGAGTGCACCGGCTCGGCGCTACCCACCACACGCAACACGCCGCTGGTCGGCTGCCGCATCCCGTAGGCGACCTCGCCCACCTCGGCCGCGCCCGAACCGACCAGGCCGTAGAGACCGACCACCTCCCCGGCCCGCACCTGGAGCGACACATTCTCGAAGCGCCCGGCGAGGGTGAGGTCGTCGAGCTCGAGGAGGGGCTCGCCGAGCGTCCCGGTCGTGCGCGTACCGTCCGTCAGCTCGCCGCCGACCATGTGCTCGACGATCTGCCGCACGGTGAGCTCGCCGATGGGCTGCGTCGTCACGGTCTGCCCGTCACGCATGATCGTGACGGTGTCGGTGATGCGGAACAGCTCGTCGAGGCGGTGCGAGATGTAGATGATCGAGACCCCTTCGGATGCGAGGCGTCGCACCACGCCGAAGAGGATCTCGATCTCGCTGTCGGTGAGGATCGCACTCGGCTCGTCGAGGATGAGGATGCTCGCCTGGTCCAAGAGCGCTTTGGCGATGGAGACCTGCTGCTGCTGAGCGATCGAGAGATACCCGAGCGGCTGCGCCGCCACGCCCCGGTCGAGTCCGACGAGGTCCAACAGCTCGAGCATGCGCGGCGCCTGGGACTGCCAGTCGATGACCAGGCCCTTCGTGATCTCACGCCCGACGAAGAAGTTCTCGGCCACCGTCAGCTCGGCGAACAGCTGCGGCTCCTGATACACCGTCTGGATGCCGTACTCGATGGCTGCCGCCGTCGAGCCGATGGCAACCGGTGCGCCGTCCAGTTCGATGGTGCCCTCGTCCGCGCGGACGGCTCCGGCGAGGATCTTGATCAGCGTCGATTTTCCGGCACCGTTCTCACCGACGAGCGCATGAACGCTCCCCGGCATCACGGTGATGTCGGCGTGCCTGATCGCTCGCACGCCGCCATAGCGTTTGGCGATGCCGCGCATCTGCAGGCGCGGGATGGGTTCGGACATGATGCTCCCTGCATCGTGCGGCGTCTGCCGCGAAAGTCGTGGGGATGTCGGGGTGCGGTGTGGCACCGCACCCCGACAGGTCGTGCGATCCGAGGATCAGTAGTCGTAGTCCCCCGCGTTTTCGGCGGTGAAGACCGTCGGCGGACCCAGCAGCAGCGTCTTGGTCGAGTCGTCGTACTCCACCGCGGGCAGCGCGTCGCTCACGGCGTTGGTCGCCTCGAACGCGGTGCCTTCGGCCAGCTGCACGCCGGCCCATCCGGTCAGGTAGCCCAGCGCCTCGACATCCCACAGGATCGAACCGCTCGACGCGCCCGACTCGAGGTAGGGAAGCATCGACTGCGGCGTGCCCAGACCCACGGTGAACACCTCACCGATGCGTCCGGCATCATCCACAGCCTGCGCCACACCGGGCGCCGACGAGGTGCAGACACCGATCAGACCGGTCAGGTCAGGGTGGGCGTTCAAGAGATCCGTCGCCATCGAGGTCGCGGTGGCCTGGTCTTCACCGGCGTAGACGATGTCCACGATCTCGGCGTCGGGGTACGCCTCGGCGGTGTGGGTCTTCATGACCTCGATCCACGAGTTGAGGTTCGCCGCGGTCTCACCGCACGAGACGATCGCGAACTCACCCGAACCGCCCATGGCCTCGAGCAGGGTGTCGACGAGCGTTTCGCCGATGCCCTCCGCGGTCGCCTGGTTGACGAAGACCTCGCGCACCGAGTCGGGTGCGTCGGTGTCGGTCGTGGCGACGTGGATGCCGGCGTCCTGCGCCTCCTGCAGCAGCGGGGCGAGCGAATCCGGGTCGTTCGGTGCGACGAACAGCACGTCGACGCCCTGCTGGATGTAGGAGCGGACGATGTCCGCCTGCGCCGCGGCGTCGGCGGTGGTCGGCCCCTGGTACAGCCAGGTGAAGCCGAGCTCCTCGGCGGCCTTCTGACCGCCGGTGTTCATGGCCTCGAAGTAGGGGATGCCCTGCAGCTTCGGCACGAAGGCGATCGTGAGCTCATCGGTGCCGCTGGTGTCTCCGCTGGCGGACGTGTCGTCGTCGTTGCGCGACGTGCAGCCGGACAGCAACAGTGCTGCGGCGGCTCCCGCCGCCACGGCCATGGTGATCCTGCGTGATATCTTCATCGATACTCCCTTTTCTTGAGCTGCCCTGGTGGGCAGCTTCGCTGTGTTACTCGGTGGGCACCTCGGCGGCCAGCGGACTGGTCATGCCGAGGAACAGGGCAAGCTGAACGTCCACACCGCGACCCCGCCACATCGCGGCGACCTCGGAATCGAGACGGTCATCGGTCACGAGGCTCGTGATCGCCTCGGGCGGGCAGAAGGCGTGGAACCCGAAGCCCGCAGCCTTGTCGGAGGCGAACACGGCGTGCACCTCGGTGCACGCGTCGACGAGCATGCGCTTGATGGTGGACTCCTCCGGCGCGAACTCGAGAAGACCCCGCTCCGGCGAGAGACCCGTGATCCCGAAGAAACCCTTGGAGATGCGCCCGAGCCCGGTGAGCTGGTCGGTGCTGCCGCCGACCAGACCACTGGATTCGCGGCGGACGATGCCGCCGGGCATGATGATGCGCGCCGTCGAGCGGCTGAGGAAGAGCATCGCGATCGGCAAGGAGGGCGTGACCACCACGAGACCTCGTCGATCGACGATCTCGCGAGCGACGAAGTAGGCGGTGCTGGAGGTGTCGAACGCGACGACGTCACCGTCCGCCACGAACCGAGCCGCCAGAGCGGCCACGGCCTGCTTCGAGGCGACGTCGACCCGGAGCCTCTTCTGGAACTCCCCCTCGCGGAACGTGGCACCGACGGCACCGCCACGGGTGCGGACCAGCTGCCCGCCCGACTCCAGCCGCTCCAGATCCTTGCGGACCGTGACGGTCGAGACATCGAGCGTCTCGGCGAGCTCGTCCACGCGGACTTCGCCGTGCTCGTCGAGGAGCTCCATGATACGGATCTCGCGCTGCCTCATGACACTCCTTCCCCACCTTTGCGGAATTGGTCGTCGGCTCACATCGTATTCATTGGCTTTTGTTCACCGCAAGCACCGAAAAGTTACGAAAGCGTATCGATGGAAATCGCAACGTAGCCGCCGGGGCCCCGGCATCCCACCCCCGCGGTGACGACGCATCCCCCTGGCGCCACCCCGCACCCGAGCGCTGCCGCGAAAAACGGAGATTCCCCCGAAAAACGGACCGCTACACCGTGCGACATCCGTTTCTCGCGACATCTCCGTATTTCACGACGCGCGAAAAAGTCCGGATCACGCCTCCCGCGTGATCGTCGTGTGCTGGTCACCCCCGGTGACGATCACGCCTCCCGCGTGATCGTCACCTGCACATGCAACTCGCCCTTGAACGGGCCCGCATACACGCCGCGTAGCGGCGGCACGTCGTTGTAGTCGCGGCCGCGGCCGACGAGCACGTACCGCTCGCCGATCTCGCCGCCGTTGGTGGGGTCGAACGCTTGCCACTCCCCGGCGAACCACTCCACCCAGGCGTGCGACTCCCCCGTGACGGCCACGCCGACCTCCGGGTGCGCGCTCGGGTGCAGGTACCCCGACACGTAGCGGGCCGGGATGCCGACCTCACGCAGCGCGCCGAGGGTGATGTGAGTGATGTCCTGGCAGACGCCCTTGCGCTCGGCCCACGCCTCGGCGCCGGTCGAATGCACGCCCGTGAAGCCGCGCACGTAGTCGACGGCATCGCCGATCGCGGTCGCGATCGCGAGCGCCGCGCGCCCCGGATCGTCGTGGTGCGACGCGATGGAGCGTGCGATCTCGGCGACCTCGGGATGCGGCGCCGTGCGCTCCGACTGTCCGAGCATCTCAACCGTCGCGATGCCGCGCGCGCTCTCGCGATGGAGGCGATCCCAGCCGAGTTCGGTGAACTCGATCGGCCGCGGCCGCACTTCGACGAGCGAGCGCGCCCTGATGTCGAGGGCGCTGTGCCCCGCGAGCACATCGAAGGCCGCGACGCGGGTGCCGAAGTAGTCGGTGTAGTAGTTGACGCTCGTCGACGGCTCGATGTCGAGCTGGGACGACAGCACGAACTGGGAATCGGTGGAGCTCGGCAGCATGCGTGCCTCGTTGTAGGACGCGCCGACATCGCTCGGGTAGGTGAATCCGGTCGCGTGCTCGATCCGCAGGCGCATCATGAGGTCTCTCCGATCCAGCTCGGCTCGGCATGCGTCGGGAAGAAGCGATCGCGGATCGCTTCGGAGGCCTCGCGAGTCACTTTCTGCACCTGTTCCATGTGCTCGGGCAGGTCGGCGATGATCTCGTCGACGGGGCGGTAGTCGAGGTCATTGCGGATGCGGCCGAGCGCACGCAGCACGCTGTTGGAGTGTCCCACCCGGTCAGCGACCGGGTCGATCGCTCTCATGCAGCTCTCGGCGCGTGCGATCGAGTAGATGACCGAGCGCGGAAACAGGCGATCCAGCAGCAGGAACTCGGCGGCGTTGGACGCCGACGGCATGCCCCGGTAGGTGCGCAGATACGCCTCGTACGCGCCGCACGAGCGCAGGATCGTCGTCCAGGACGGTCCGGATGCCTCGGTCAGCGCACGCGTGGCGAGCAGCCGCGCCGTCATGTCGGTGCGCTCGATCGCCCGGCCGAGCGTGAGGAACTGCCACGCCTCGTCACGGCTGGTCGACGAGCCGGTGATCCCGACGGCGAGCGCCGAACGCTCGCGCACCCACTGGAAGAACTCGTGCACCTTCTCGTTCTTGATTCGCCGCGGCATGCGCGAATACGTCGTGTTGAGCGTCTCCCACAGCTCCGTCGAGACGATCTCACGCGCACGGCGGGCGTTCTCGCGCGCCGCCTGCACGGCGAACGCGATGCTCGAGGGGTTGTTGCGGTCGACGGCGAGACTCGTCAGCACGTCGCTGCGCGTGACGCGCTCGGCGTCTTCGGACGGCACCGATCCCATGACCCCCATGAGCGAGCGGCAGGCGGTGTTCTCGTCGATCCACGGGTCTTCGAGCAGCAGCTGCAGGTGGACGTCGAGGATGCGCGCGGTGCCGTCGCTACGCTCGATGTAGCGTCCGATCCAGAACAAGGACTCGGCGATGCGGCTCAGCATTTCTCGCCACCTCCCGCTACATCACTCCGTGCGTGCCCGCGAGACGGCACCCGTGCACCGAAACCGCAGCTGCGGGATGCCGTCTCGGTGCACCGATGCGGTTTCGTGAGCGGGGGTTCGCCACGACTCTGTTGCTGTTGCTCCTGCTGGGCAGACAGCGGGCCGGCAGCGGCCGGCGCATGGTCGGGAGAACTCTGCGGATCGTAGATGATCGGGATCGCCTGGGTGACCGCTGCCTGATCGGCCACGAGTGCCGCGACCCCCTCCGACCCGTACAGGCCGCGCTGCGGGGCATCGCCGCCGACGATCCAGGTGTCCTTCGAGCCGCCGCCCTGCGACGAGTTCACGACGAGCTGCCCCTCCGGCAGGGCGACGCGGGTCAGTCCGCCGGGCAGCACCCAGACGTCGTCGCCGTTGTTGACCGCGAACGGGCGCAGATCGGCGTGCCGCGGGCGCATGCCGTCTTCGACGAGAGTCGGAATCGTGGAGAGCATGACGACCGGTTGAGCGATCCAGCCGCGCGGATCGGCGATGAGCTTCTTGCGGAGCTTTTCGAGCTCGGCGGGCGAGGCGTCGGGCCCGACGACCAGGCCCTTGCCGCCCGAGCCGTCGACCGGCTTGACGACGAGCTCGTCGAGTCGCCCGAGCACTTCCTCCAGGGCCGCGGGCTCCTCCAGGCGCCAGGTGTCCACGTTCTTCAGAATCGGCTCCTCGGCCAGGTAGTAGCGGATGAGGTCCGGCACATAGGTGTAGAGCAGCTTGTCGTCGGCGACGCCGTTGCCCACGGCGTTGGCGATCGTGACGTTGCCCAGTCGCGCGGCGAGCATGAGGCCGGGCGCGCCCAGCATCGAGTCGGCGCGGAACTGCAGCGGGTCGAGGAAGTCGTCGTCGACCCGGCGGTAGATCACGTCGACGCGCTTGAGCCCGCGGGTCGTGCGCATGAACACCTTGCCGCCCATGCACTGCAGATCACGGCCCTCGACGAGCTCGACGCCCATGAGGCGTGCGAGCAGGGTGTGCTCGAAGTACGCCGAGTTGTAGACACCGGGGGTGAGCACCACGACGTTCGGGTCGTCGATGCCCGGCGGTGCCGCGTTGCGCAGCGCCTGCAGGAGCTTGTTCGGGTAGTCGCCGACGGGTTGGACACGCATGGAGTGGAACAGCTCGGGCAGCGTCTGGGCCATCACCCGTCGGTTCGAGATGACGTAGCTCACACCGGAGGGAACGCGCACGTTGTCTTCGAGCACCCGCATCTCGCCGTTTTCGTCGCGGATGAGGTCGATACCGGCGACCTGGATGCGCACACCGTTCGCGGCATGGATGCCCGAGGCCTGGCGGTAGAAGTATTGGCTCGAGGCGATGAGCGCCGCGGGGAGCACGCCGTCGCGGACGCAGTGCTGGTGCCCGTACGCGTCATCGAGGAAAGCTTCGAGAGCCTTCACGCGCTGCTTCACGCCCTTTTCGACCCGGGTCCACTCGTGGTATTCGATGACGCGGGGGACGGCATCCAGGGGGAACGGTCGCTCCTCACCGGCGAAATCGAACGTCACACCCTGCGCGAGATAGGAGCTGGCGAGCGACTCGGTGCGCCCGCGCAGCTCTTCCTGGGTCATCTTCGCGAGAGCCTGGTGCAACTCCCGATATGCCGCGCGCGAGGGTGCCGATTCACCGGCGTGCACGGGGGTCTCGAACATCTCGTCGAACGCTGGCACCCCCGACACGGTCTTGCGTGGTGCCAGCGTGGAGCCGTATCCGTCGAACAGGTCGCCCATGCTGCGAGCCTAGTGCGCGACGTGTTTCGGGTGAATGACGAACACCCCGGGTACGTGCGAAGTGAGTAGATTTCATGTCATGGCACGCCGCACCGGGGATGAGACGCGCACGCTGCTGCTGCGTGTGGGCGTGCAGATGCTGCTCGAGCGCGGGGTGTCCGCCGGGGTCCAGCACATCCGCCTGCAGGAAGTGCTGCGCCGCGCCGGGATGACCTCGGGTGCCGCCTATCGGTTGTGGGCCGACCAGGACGAGTATCAGCGCGACCTCGCGGTCGCGATGGTGCGGCTGCGTCTGGGCGGCCCCGCCGACTATCTGCACACCGCGGCCGACGCGCTGATCGCCTCGGGCGCCGACAGCGACGAGATCATCAAGGTGGCTGCTGACGCGCACGTGCGTGCGGCAGCAGTGGATGTGACCAATCGGGACGAGGCGTTGGATGCCCAGCAGTTCCGCATCGCTCTCGCGCTGCGCACGGCGGCCGAGACCTGGCCCCAGCTGAAGGAAGCCAGTCATCGGCGTCACCGCGAGTCGATCGCGGCGTTCGCCGAGTTCTACGCCTCCCTCATGGAGGCATACGGGCTGCGGATGCGGACGCCGCTGACGATCGAGGACTTCGCCGAGGCGATGGCGGCGATGGGCGAGGGGTTCGGGGTGCGCGCATTGGAGGGGATCCCGCATCCGACCTACCAGGTGGAGGAGACGGATGAGATCCCCCCGGGATCGTGGTCGCTCTTCGCACTCGGCGTGCGCGCGCTCGTCAACGAGTTCATGACGCCGGCGGATGCCGTGGCGACTCCCATACCGGTCTGGCTGCCGCGGTCGTCGCGTACCGACGATGCCGGACCGATGACTGCGGAGACCACCGAACCGACGTCTGCCGACGGGAGCCCCGGGGCCGAGTGATTCCCCCCAGCCCCGGGGCGACACGTTCCCCGTGTGTCGATGACGGTCGAGCCGGCGACCCGGCTTCGGGTTCGAGTCACGTTCCCGTAGCCGCGCCGCACTGAAACCGATCTCCGTCAGCGCCCCCCAGAGGCGCCATTGGAATTCTCCCCCGTCATCGCCGCGGCACACAGAAAGATAAATTGTTTCTCCGCGCTGTTCTTCCGACGCGCGCCGGCCTCAGATGACCTGCTCGCTCCACCGGTCGAGAGTGCCGAAGCGGTGGGCGGTGATCGTGATCGACTGCTCGCGGAGGAAGGGCAACAACTCGATGCGCCCGGCGGTCGTGACCGGATTGTCGTAGACGGCGGTGTCGGGGTCGCCCCCGGTCGCCTCCGCGAGCGCGCGGTGCAACACGCAGACGGATGCCGCGTCGCCCACGAGCCGCACGCGCGGCGCGGTCTCGTCTTCGCGCGCCGCACGCAGGCGCGCGATCCACTCGTCGGCGGTTTCCACGAAGACGGCGATGTCGAGGTCGCCCAGCGCGCGGCGCACCGGCGCCGGCACACCCTGCGGCACGCTCAGCGTGAACGATCCGCCTGCCCGGATGCCGGCGACGACGACCCGCAGCACGACCTGCCACGGCGCATCCCCCGTCGCGCGAATGCTCACCGCGACGGGGCGGTAGCGGAACAGATTGCGCTCCACCTTCAGTTGCGACACATCCCCCACCTGGCCGAACTCACGGTCCCACGCGACGGCGTCCGACAGGGCGCCCCGGCGCAGCCAGTCGAACGCCTCGTAGTCCAGCGATGGCTGTGCCGCCTCGATGAGCATCGTGATGCGCGTGTCGAGTCCGCGCAGATGCAGCGTCGACGAGGTCGCGCCTCCCGACGACGGACGCCATGAGCCGAGCCCGATGAGGTAGTTCGGACCGCCCGCCTTCGCTCCCGCGCCGACGGCCGAGCGCTTCCATCCGCCGAACGGCTGACGCTGCACGATCGCACCCGTGATGCCGCGGTTGACGTACAGGTTGCCCGCCTCGACCGTATCCAGCCACAGCGCGAGATCGGCGGGATCCTGCGTGTGCAGCCCCGCGGTCAGAGCGTAGGGGATCGCGTTCTGCAGCTCGATCGCCTCGGCGAGCGAGCTCGCGTGCATGATCGCGAGCACGGGCCCGAAGAACTCCTCGCGGTGCGAGCGCGATCCCGGCTTCACGCCCGTGCGGATGCCGGGACGCCACAGCCGTCCGGCATATGCGGGATCGGCGTTCGCGACGAGCCGGGGTTCGAGAAGCCACTGCTCGCCCTCCTCGAGGGTCGTCAACGCCCACTCCAGCTTGCCGCTGGGAGCTTCGATGATCGGCCCGACCTCGCTCAGCGGATCGGACGGCGCACCCACATGCAGCGACTGCGCGGCGTCGACGAGCTGCCGGGCGAAGCGCTCGGACCGCCCGACCGGGCCGACGAGAATCGCCAGCGATGCCGCCGAGCACTTCTGCCCGGCGTGGCCGAACGCGCTTTTGACGAGATCGGATGCCGCCAGGTCCAGATCGGCCGAGGGCGTGACGATCATGGCGTTCTTGCCGCTCGTCTCGGCCAGAAGCGGCACGTCGTGGCGCCAGGAACGAAACAGCTGCGCCGTCTCCCACGCGCCGGTGAGGATCACCCGGTCGACGTCGGGGTGCGACACCAGGTGCTGCCCCAACGCGCCCTCGTCGAGGTCGACGAGGGCGAGCACGTCGCGCGAGATGCCGGCATCCGCCAGCGCCTCCCACAGCGCCTCGGCGACGACGGCCGCGCAGCGCGCGGACTGCGGGGCCGGTGTGAACACGACGCCGGAACCGGCGGCGAGCGCGGCCAGCGCCCCGCCGGCCGGGATCGCGATCGGGAAGTTCCACGGCGGGGTGATGACGCTCACCCGCGCCGGGATGAACACCGCCCCGGCGACGCGGTCGAGCTCGCGTGCCGTCGCGGCGTAGTAGTTCGCGAAGTCGACGGCCTCGCTGACCTCGACGTCGGCCTCGGCGAACACCTTGCCGGTCTCGGAGGCGGCGACCTCGATCAGCTCGGCGCGACGTGCTTCGAGCGCCCGCGCCGCGGCCTGCAACACCGCCGCCCGTTCGGCCGCGGGTGTCGTTCCCCACCGCTCCCCCGCGGTGCCGACGCGGGCGACGACGGCGTCGAGCTGCTCCTCGGTGTCTACGCGTGCGGCGGCGAGGGTCGCCTCACCCGCGGTCGACGTCGCGATGCGCGAGAGGATGCCGGCGGCCCATTCTCGGTTCGCGGGCAGCGCCGGGTCGGTGTCGGGCGTGTTCGTGAACCCGGGCGCTCCCTGTGGCGCATCGACCGATTCGCGCACGGCGAACACCGCCGTCTGCACGAAATCGTCGGGCACGAACACGGGCTCGACGGCCGCGTCGTCGCGCGACGACGCGCGAGCGATGCCCAGCACCGCCCGCGTGAGGTCGGCGGCAGGCTCCGAATCCGCTCCTCCGGGGTCGGCACCGCGGTTCATCCGGCCCGAATCATCCCTTTCAACCCCCGATGGCGACGATTCGGGTCGGATGAGCCCGGCGGCTTCCGCCGCGCGGTCTTGAGTGCGGTTCGGGCCCACCGGCAGTTCCGGATCGACGGCGCGCTCCAGCGACGCGACGAAGCGGTCGCTCTCGCGCGCGAACAGCGCCGGATCGCTGTGCAGGTCGAACGCGGCGGAGAGGAAGTTCTCACTCGACGCGTTCTCTTCGAGCCGCCGCACGAGATAGCTGATCGCGACGTCGAACTCGTCGGGGCGCACGACCGGCACATACAACAGCACGTGTCCGACCTCGCGCGCGACCGCCTGCACCTGGCCCTGTGCCATGCCGAGCAGCATCTCGAACTCGACGTCGGCGGTCACCCCGCGCTCGCCGGCGAGCAGCCAGGCGTAGGCGATGTCGAAGAGGTTGTGACCGGCGACCCCGAGGCGCACGGCCGCGGTGTGCTCGGGGCGCAGCGCCTCGTCGAGGCATCGCAGGTAGCTCGCGTCGGCGTCGAGCTTGCTCGCGTGGGGGGCGAGCGGCCAGCCGTGCATGACGGCGTCCACCCGCTCCATCGCGAGGTTCGCCCCCTTCACGAGGCGGACCTTGATGCGCGCGCCGCCGGCATCCACCCGCTGCTGCGCCCACGCGGTGAGCTCCCGCAGCGCCGGCAGTGCATCGGGCAGGTAGGCCTGCAGCACGATGCCCGCCTCGAGGTGCTGCAATCGGGGATCTTCGAGGATGCGGGTGAACACCGCGATCGTCAGATCCAGATCGCGGTACTCCTCCATGTCGAGGTTGATGAAGGTGCCGTCGCCGCTCGCCGTGAGATACAGCGGCAGCAGGCGTTCGACGACCTCGTCGACGACCTCGTCGAACGCCCACATCGAGATGTGGCTGACGATCGCCGAGACCTTGACCGAGACGTAGTCGACGTCGTCGCGTCGGATGAGGTCGTGGATGCCGTCGAGCCGGCGTCGCGCCTCGCCCTCGCCGAGCACCGCCTCGCCGAGCAGGTTGAGGTTCAGGCGCGCGCCCGACTCGCGGATCTTCGCCAGCGCGGGGCCGAGTTTGTCGGGGCGGGCGTCGACGATGAGATGGCCGACCATCTCACGCAGCGCGCGGCGCGCGATCGGCACGGTCGGGGCAGGCAGCACGGGAGCGACGGCACCCCCCGCGCGCACGGCGGCGCGCAGATACCAGGGGAGGAGCTCCGGCACGAGGGGTGCGACGCGCTGCAAGTTCGCGGCCGCCGCGCCGAGCGATTCGGGACGCATGACGCCGTCGACGAAGCCGATCGTGAACGGCAGCCCGTTGGGGTCCTTCAGCACTGCGGAGAGGCGCTCGGCGGCGGGATCGACGGCGGCATCGGCCGATGCGGCAACCCACTCCCGGGCCAGTTCGATCGCCGTGGCGGCGAGGCCGGATGCCGCGGGGTCGGACATGTCGTTTCCTTCCCGGACACGTGCCCCTGCTCCGCAGTGCGCCGCATCCGTCGATTCCGTCGGGTTCAGTCCCAGACGCTCGGAGCGGGGGCCCTCGTGGAGGGGAGGGCGGCGCCGGCGGCCCACTCGACGACCCACTGCGGCAGGGGCGGCAGGTCGTCGGGGCGGTGCAGCGCCTCGAACAGCTCCTCGGTGTTGACGATGCCGCCGCCCCTGCGGAGGAACCGCGCACGCACGATCATCTCGGCGTACACCTCGCCGTCGACCACCGCGCGGTGCATCTGATACACCGCCTTGTCGTCATGTCCGTAGAGGCGCGACTCGACGGTGAAGGGCTGCCACAGCTGCAGCGACTTGCGGAAGGTCACCGTCTCGCTCGCGACGACCGCGTACCAGCCCTTCTCGCCCATCGCATCCCAGATGCCGGTCCGGATCAGCAGGTCGAACCGGCCCAGGTCGAACAGCGACCCGTAACGCCCGTTGTTCATGTGTCCGAGCAGGTCGATGTCGGTGGGGAGAGTGCGCAGCCGCACCCGGCCGATGCTGTGCGGCGGGATCGGGCCACGCCGGCGCAGCAGCGCTTTCGCGCGCCAGATCGTCAGCAGAGTCCGCCACCACACGTTCACAAGGCGCGATGTTAGTCGATGTTTCCGGGTGCGGTGCCGTGGCGGCATCCATCGATTTCAGGATTCCGACACCGCGTCGTAGAGTCTGGCCATGGAAGCCGAGCTGCAGACCGACATCGTGGTGCGTCCTGTTCGCGACGTGGATGCCGAGGCCCTGGGCCGCGTCCACGCGACGTGCTGGCACGAGACCTACGACCACCTCATCAGCCAGGCGGCGCTGGAGAAGGTCTCCCCCAAGCGCCTCGCCGAACTGTGGACGCACTGGGCGCAGCAGGGTGACGAGTTCCGCATGGTCGCCGCCCTCGCCGACGGGGAGATCATCGGCTTCGCCGGCTCCGGGCCGGCGCGCGACCGTGACGCGGTACGCGTGCGCGAGCTGTACTTCATCTACCTGCTCGACCAGTTCCACGGCACCGGCACGGGGCAGCGCCTGTTCGACGCGGTTGTCGAGTCCGACGAGGGCGTCTACCTGTGGGTCGCCGAGGACAACCCCCGCGCGCACCGCTTCTACGAGCGCAACGGCTTCGCTCTCGACGGTGCCGCGCACACCGAGTCGTTCCTCGGCGAGACGCTCACCGAGGTCCGCTTCGTCCGCTGAGCGGTTCGGGTCGGCATCGCGGTGACGACGCGACTTTGAGCGCGCGAGAACAGGAGATCGTTCGAGAACAGGACGGCTGCGGCCGAATCCATCCTGTTTTCGCGTGATTTCCTGTTCTCGACGACGGATGCCGGGGGAACAGCTGGCTAGCGCCCCGACACCGTCCTGTGCCTCGGTACGGCGCTGCGCGCCTACTCGACAACCGGAGAAGCCACGGTCAGCGTCCGCTGACCGTGCCGAAAATCTTCGCGATCGGTGCGAGCACGAGCGGACGCGCCGCCGCCAGCGCCGCCGCGATGACGGCCAATGACAGGGCGAACATCCAGAACCCGGTCCAGTTGTCGGCATACGCCGTGGGATCGACCGAGCCCTGCGCGGCATACATGTGGTTCAGGTTGCGCAGCGCCCCGGTCGCGAACACGAGCGCGACGTGGATGACGATGAACACGACGAAGTACAGCATCGCCGGGAAGTGCACTCTGCGCGCCCACTCGATCGGGTAGGCGGCGGTGAGCTTGGCGTTGTTCTTCGGCCACACGCCGCTCATGCGCCATCCGGTCAGCGCCGACAGGGGCGCTGCGATGAACACGGTCGCGAAGTAGGCGAGCTGCTGAAGCGCGTTGTAGCTCACCCAGCCGTTCTCGGTCGGCCAGTCCAGCGACACGTACTGCAGCGCCGCCGACAGGGCGTTGGGGAAGACCTCCCAGCTCGTCGGGACGATGCGCATCCACTGCCCCGTGACGAACAGCAGCACGACGAAGACGGCACCGTTGACGAGCCAGAGCAGATCGAGCGACTGGTGGAACCAGATCGTCAGGCTCGTCTTTCCCTTGGGGTTGCCCCGCGGCGTCCAGAACGCCGCGGGCCGCTTCTCGGTGCGCACGCGCAGACCCGAGCGGATGATCAGCACCATCAGGAAGACATTGAAGAAATGCTGCCACCCCAGCCAGGTCGGGATGCCCACCGGCGCCGCCTCGGGCAGGTGATACTCGCCGGGGTAGGTCGCGACGAAGTCGCGCATGAACTCCAGGCTGAGGAAGAAGCGGACGAACGCGACCGTCATCGCCGCGAGAAACAGCAGCGCCGCCCCACCCACGATGACGATGCCCGCCCACTGGCCAGACGTGAACGGGCCGTGCCGGCGAGGCTCGGGTTGCGGTTCCGGGGGGTGCGCTGCGGCGCGGCCCGGCCACACAGTGCGCGGCGCGGTCAGCGGCGAGCGCGGGCCGGCGGGCGACGGCCGGGTCTGAGGCACCACCGCGGTCTCGG
>JASGEE010000039.1:0-10804 GCA_047606715.1 Microbacterium sp. | reverse complement strand
GGCGTCGCATCGCCTGGTGGACGGCGGGTGGGCTCGCGGTCGTCGCGGCAGGCGGCGGCGTCGCGTACGCGGTCGCCCGCGATGCGCACGAGCGCGCCGCCGCAGAGGCCGAGGCGGTCGCCAACGCAGGCCCCGCGAACATGATCACCGACGGTCTGCAGTGGGTGAGCGCCGGCGACTCCAGCTCGATGACCTATACCGCGACCGAGGCGCTCGCCGACGGCGATCAACCCACCACCAACGCGTCCGAGGTGTTGGCCACGGGCGTGCTCGACATCCAGCTCTATCTCGACCCGACGTCCGCGGACGCGGCGACGTTCTGGGCGGCGGCCGGCGACCTGCTGCAGGCGTACGTCGTGGCGGGCTACGTGAGCGTCGAGCTGCACCCGATCGCCCTCGACACGGCGAACACCGACGCGGTCGCGGCGGTCGCGGCGTTCGGATGCGTCGCCGACACCGAACCCGACAGCGCCTTCGCCCTGTGGGATGCCATCATGCAGTACGGCATCGACGGCGCGGAATCCGGCACGGCCGTCACCGCGGCCGATCTCGCCGACGCGGCATCCGCCGCCGGCGTCACCGACGAGGATGCGCTCGACTGCATCGAGGACGGAGGCTTCACGCCGTGGGCGACGGCCGCAAGCGAGCGGGCCGTGACTTCCGCCCCCTACACGAGCGATGGAGCGGGCGTCACCTCCGGCGCGCTCGTCGTCGCGGCCGACTCGGCCTACACGGGCGATCTCGGCGATGCGGATGCGCTCTCCACGTTCCTCAACGACGCCTACACGGCCGCGACGTCCGGCTGATCGGATCGTACGGACGCACAGTCACGGCGTCCGTGCGCATGCGACGCGGCGGGTGCGATCATCCTGCCGTGACACTGCTGTCGCGCACGTCTCCGAGCTCTCCGGGTGTGGATGCGGAAGGCGTCGTCGCATTCCCCGATGCCTGCGCCGACGCGCCGCGGTACCCTGGCGCTGTGCGGGCAGAGCTCGAGGGTCTCATGAGCGGCCCGGTGTTCGCTCTCGTGCTCGTCGCGGCGGGCCTGATCGGAGCGTTCACGGGGGCGTTTCTGAACGCTGTCATCGAGCGTGTGTCGGCCAGGACCCCGACGCTGCGCGACGACCGCCGCGCAGCGTCGACGCTCGCGCGGCGTCGGCTGATCGCACTGGCGACCGGGGCGGCGTTCGTGGGCGTGACGTGGTGGGGGATCGAGGAGTTCGTTCCCACGAACGGCTGGTGGACTGTGGCCACCATCATCGTGGCGTATCTGTATCTTGCGGCGGTGGGCATCGCCCTGGCGATCATCGATCTCGAAACGCGGCGACTGCCGAACCCGATCGTGCTGTCCAGTTACGGCGTGCTGGCGACGCTGCTGGCGGCGGCGTGTCTGTTCGGTGCGCCCTGGCAGGCGCTGCTGCGTGCCGTCGCCGGCGGAGTCGTGCTGTTCGCGTTCTACGCTCTGCTGCGTCTGATCCGCCCCGGCGGGATGGGCGGCGGCGACGTCAAGCTCTCCGGTGTGCTGGGTGGAGCGCTCGGGTGGATCGGGTGGGGAGCGCTCGCGGTCGGGGCCTTCGCCGCGTTCCTGGTCGGCGGCCTCGTCGGTGCCGCTCTGCTGCTCGGGCGGCGTGCGACCCGCACGACCGCCATCGCCTTCGGCCCTTTCATGATCCTCGGCGCGTGGATCGGCATCGTCGTCGGCGGGCCGATCGCCGAGGGATATCTGGGGCTCATCGCCGTCCGCTGACGCCGCGCCTATCGTGGAGGCATGGATGTCGTGGGCCCCGCGAAACACGTCGTCGCCAGGGTGAAGCAGCTGACGCTGGTGCGCGCTGTGCTGCGCTATCTCGACGCCAACGGTGCGCTGCTGGCCGACTCGGTCACCTATCGCACCTTGTTCGGGGTGTTCGCCGGGCTCCTGCTCGGGTTCTCCGCGGCAGGGCTGTGGCTGGCAGGCAACCCCGAGGCGTGGCGAGCCCTCGTCGACGCCGTCGACAACGCGATCCCCGGGCTCGTCGGGTCCGATGGGCTCGTCGACCCCGACGACATCGAGGTCACGGTCGGGCTTTCGGTCGCCGGCATCCTGTCGCTGGCGGGTCTGGTCGCCGCCGCGATCGGCGCGATCTCGTCGCTGCGCATCGCGATCCGGCTGATCTGCCACACCGCCTCCGACGACGTCTTCTTCGTGTGGGTCATGCTCCGCAACCTCGCTCTCGCGATCGGCGTCGGAGCGGCGCTGGTGGTCTCGGCCGCCGTCACGGTGCTGGGCACCGCCGGCCTGGATGCCGTCGTCGGCTGGCTCGGCATCGGCCGCGGCGATGCGATCCTCTCGTGGGGCAGCCGTGTTCTCGCGATCATCGTGACGTTCGCGCTGGATGCCGTCGCCATCGCAGCGCTGTTCCGCGTGCTGTCGGGGCTGCGCCCGCCCGCGTCGGCGCTGTGGCGTGGCGCGCTGCTCGGAGCGGCCGGACTGACTGCCCTGCAGCAGCTGTCGGGTCTGTTCGTCGGAGGAGCGGCGAACAATCCATTGCTCGCCTCCTTCGCTTCGCTCATCGCCCTGCTGCTGTGGATCAACCTGTCGGCGCAGGTCATCCTCGTCGCGACTTCCTACATCTGTACGCTCGCCCGGGACGGCGAGGATCGCGAGCGTGCGAGAGGCGGTCGGGCGACACCAGCGACGCCGTGACGAGTGTGTAAATTATGCGATGCGCACGACCAGGATCGTCAACGGCGCTCTGCCGCAGTGTGTAGTTTCTTCTATGTGACAGCATCCGACAACGCCTCTGTTCCCGCACACCCGACGGGGGCTACACACCCCCTCGCTCTCGCCCCGGTGACCGGCCCCGCGAGCTCCGTCGACGGGTTCGTACGGCAGTTCCTGCGCAACCTCAATTACGAGCGGGGTGTCACCCTCTCGGCATCCAGCGACAACGACCGCTACTTCGCGTTCGCCCTCACGGTGCGCGACTACCTCATGGCGCGATGGCTCGAAGACCTGCGTCGCCAGCGCGTGACGCAGGCCAAGGGCGTCTGCTATCTCTCGGCCGAATACCTGCTCGGTCGTCAGCTCGACAACAACCTGCTCGCGAGCGGGCTGACCGACATCGCGACCGAGGCGATGGCCTCGTGCGGCATCGACATCGACGACCTGCGCGCGCAGGAGGTCGAGCCGGGCCTCGGCAACGGCGGCCTCGGTCGCCTGGCGGCGTGCTTCATCGACTCGCTCGCCACGATGTCGGTGCCCAACATCGGCTACGGCATCCGCTACGAGTACGGCATCTTCCGCCAGACGTTCATCGACGGACAGCAGGTAGAGCAGCCGGATGCCTGGCTCACGCTCGGCTCTCCGTGGGAGTTCCCGCACCCCGAGTTCGCCCGGACGATCCCGTTCAGCGGACACACCGAGACCTACGACGACGAGGGCGTCACGCGCACGCGCTGGATCCCCGCGTGGAACGTGCAGGCCGTGCCCTACAACTACATGGTGCCCGGCTACCAGAACGGCCGCGTCAACACGCTGCGACTGTGGGGCGCGAAGGCGACCAACTCGTTCGACCTGCGCGTGTTCAACTCGGGCGACTACGAAGAGGCCGTGCGCGCGCAGACGTTCGCAGAGAACATCTCGAAGGTGCTCTACCCCGAGGACTCGACGGTGCAGGGCAAGGAGCTGCGGCTGCAGCAGCAGTACTTCTTCGTCGCGGCATCCATCGGCGATTTCATCGACCACATGCTCGCGCCGGGGTTCGACCTGCACAATCTTCCCGACCGGGTCATCTTCCAGCTCAACGACACGCACCCGGTCATCGGGGTGCCCGAGTTCATGCGGGTGCTCGTCGACGAGCGCAAGCTGGAGTGGGCGGATGCCTGGGCGATCACCCAGAAGTGCTTCGCGTACACGTGCCACACGCTGCTGCCCGAAGCACTCGAAGAGTGGCCGGTCGACCTCCTCGGCCGTCTGCTGCCGCGCCACCTCGAGATCATCTACCGGATCAACGACGAGTTCCTCGCCGAGGTGCGCGAGCGCTTCGGCGACGACGAGATGCGCATCCGCAACATGTCGATCATCGGCGAGCACCCGGTGCGCTCGGTGCGGATGGCGTATCTCGCGACGATCGCCGGCGCCAAGGTCAACGGCGTCGCCGAGTTGCACTCGCAGCTGCTGCGCGACAAGGTGCTTCCGGATTTCGACGAGTTCTTCCCCGGCAAGTTCACCAACGTCACCAACGGCATCACGCCGCGCCGGTTCGTCCGCCAAGCCAACCCCGGGCTGTCCGAGTTGATCACGCAGGCGATCGGGTCGGGCTGGCTGACCGATCTGGAGCGGCTGCGCGAGCTCGAGGCGTACGCCGAGGATCCTGATTTCCGCAGCGCTTTCGCCGAGGTCAAGGCGGCGAACAAGCGCCGCCTGGGCCAGGTCCTCTACGCACGCGACGGATTCGAGATCAGCGACGGGCATCTCCTCGACGTCATGGTCAAGCGTCTGCACGAGTACAAGCGGCAGGTGCTCAAGCTCCTGCACATCGTCACGGAGTACGAGCGCATCGTGTCCGGTCGTGTCGCGGCATCCGATGTGCAGCCGCGCACCTTCATCTTCGGCGCGAAGGCGGCTCCCGGCTACATCATGGCCAAGCGCATCATCCACCTCATCAACGCCGTGGGGTCGGTCGTCAACGCCGATCCGCGCGTCGAGGGGCGCCTGAAGGTGCTGTTCCCGCCGAACTACAACGTGACCCTCGCCGAGCGATTGATCCCCGCCGCCGACCTCTCGGAGCAGATCTCACTCGCCGGCAAGGAGGCATCCGGCACCGGCAACATGAAGTTCGCCCTCAACGGTGCGCTCACGATCGGCACCGACGACGGGGCGAACGTCGAGATCCGTCAGCTCGTCGGCGACGAGAACTTCTTCCTCTTCGGGATGAGCGAGCCCGAGGTCGAAGCGCTGTGGGCCAAGGGATACAAGCCGGCCGAGTTCTACCAGGCCGACGACGACCTGCGGCGGGCGATCGATCTCATCGCCTCCGGTGCTTTCTCCGGCGGCGATCGCAGTGTGTTCGAGCCGATCGTCTCGAACCTGCTGTACGACGACCGGTTCATGGTGCTCGCCGACTACTCGTCCTACATCGCCGCGCAGGCGCGCGTCGATGCGGCGTACGCGGATCAGGATGCCTGGATCCGCTCGGCGGTGCTCAACGTCGCCCGCACCGGATTCTTCTCGTCCGACCGGTCGATGCGCGACTACATCGACCGCATCTGGCACACCCCGCCGATGCTCTGAGGCGACGCCTCAGCGCGCGTAGCGCTCGGCGAAGGCGCGGAGGATGCCGCCGGTGTGCTCGACGGGCCGCCGGCGCACCGCCGCGAGGGTCAGATCGAGCTCGTCCGGTGCGAAGTAGCCGTGCCCGGCGTACGCCCGGATGCGCGTCGAGATACCCTCGACGTCGCACTCGGGGTGGAACTGGGTGGCGTAGACGTTCTGTCCCACGCGAAACATCTGCACGGGGCACGCCTCGCCGCGTGCGAGCAGGGTCGCCGACGGCGGGAGCACCGTGATCGCCTCCTTGTGCCCGACGAACGCCGTGAAGGTATCGGGCACGTCCTGCAGGAGGGGATCGGTCGACCCCGCCGCGGTGCGCGTGACCTCGATGACGCTGATCGGCTCGCGGTGGGTGGCATCGATCACGGCGCCCTGGTGCGCGCCGACCGTGCCGATGCCGTAGCACGCGCCGAAGAACGGGAAGTCGCGCGCGACCACCTCATCGAGCAGGGCGGCCATCTCTGCCTCGACACGCTGCTGCACGGTCGACTTCTTCTCCGGCGCATCCGAGGCGTTGAACGGTCCGCCGCCGACGAAGACTCCCGACCAGTCGTCGAGGTCGATCGGCCCGAGGGGGCTCGCCTCCAGCCGAACGCGCACGAGATCGCGCTCCTCGAGTCCCGTGTAGCGGAGGAACAGCTGATACTCCTCGTCGGCGGGCAGGTCTTCGGCGCGGGTCGCCAGCAGCAGGAACGGTTTCACGAGAGTCCATTCTGGACTGTCCCGAGGGCTAGGCTGACCGCATCCACCCAGCACGGAGGCGCGACGTGATGCACGAGCCCACGCGATCGATCGAGATCGAGCGCAAATACGACGTCGACGAGCAGACACCGCTGCCCGATTGGGCCGCCCTGCCGGGCGTGGTCGTCGTCGGGCCGCCCGAGCCCCGCTCTCTCGACGCGCGGTACCTCGACACCCCCGACGGGCGGCTCGCCGCCGCGGCGACCGCTCTGCGCCGCCGCACCGGCGGACCCGACGAGGGCTGGCACCTCAAACGGGCGACCGCGGAGGGCAAAGTCGAGTTGCACTGGCCGCTCGATGAGGAGTCGCGGGACGGGATCTCGCGCGTTCCCGATGCCGTGTTCGCGCACCTCGACGGCATCGCCGCCGCGTCGATGGCCGTTCTCGCACGCATCCGCACCGCGCGTACCGCCTATGCGCTGCAGGATGCCGCCGGGGGAGTCATCGCCGAGTTCGTCGACGATCGTGTGGTCGCGACCGACCTCCGCCGCGGGATCGACACGTCGTGGCGGGAGTGGGAGCTCGAGCTGGGGCCCGCCGCGCCCGCCGACGAGAACGCCCGCACGGCCCTGTTCGCGGCGGCGGATGCGCTCGTCGAGGCCGCGGGCGGTCGCCCGTCGGCATCCGCGTCGAAGATCGGCCGCGCGCTGGGCGCGTGAGGCGTCGCCCGTCCGAGACGTCAGAGGTTGATCATGTGCCCGGCAAGGCCGTGGAAGGCCTCCTGCAGGGCCTCCGACAGCGTCGGGTGGGTGTGCACGTTGCGCGCCGCCTCGAGCGCCGTGAGGTCCCACTTCTGCGCGAGCGTGAGCTCGGGCAGAAGCTCCGACACGTCCGGACCGATCAGGTGCCCGCCGACGAGTTCGAGGTGCTCGGCATCGGCGATGAGCTTGACGAAGCCGACCGGCTCGCCCAGGCCATGTGCCTTGCCGTTGGCCATGAACGGGAAGGTCGCGACCTTGTATTCGCGCCCGGTCTCCTTGTACTGCGCCTCGGTGTAGCCGAAGGAGGCGACCTGCGGGGAGCAGAACGTCGCACGCGGCATGAAGCGGTAGTCGCCGAGCGTCTGCGTCTCGGCGCCGCCGATCGTCTCGGCCGCGACGACCGCCTGCGCCTCGGCGACGTGCGCGAGCTGCAGCTTGGCGGTGACGTCGCCGATCGCGTAGATGCCCTCGACGTTCGTGCGCATGTAGTCGTCGATCGCAATCGCACCACGGTCGGTCAGGGAGACGCCCGTGTTCTCCAGACCGAAGCCCGTCACGTTGGGGGCGAAGCCGATCGACATCAGCACCTTGTCGGCCACGATCTGGCCGGCTGCACCGCTCTTGTTGTCGGTGTAGGAGACCGTCACGGCCGACCCGGAGTCGATGACCGACTCGACCTTGGTGGACACGAGGATGTCGACGCCGAGGTTCTTGTACTGCTTGGCGATCTCCTTCGAGACGTCCGCGTCTTCGTTGGGGAGGGCGCGGTCGAGGAACTCGATGATCGTGACCTTCACGCCGTAGTTGGCCAGGACGTAGGCGAACTCCATGCCGATCGCGCCCGCACCGACGATCGCGATGGAACCCGGCAGGTCGCGCGTGAGGATCTGCTCCTCGAAGGTCACGACGTTCTGGCTGAGCGAAACACCCGGCAGCAGGCGCACGGTCGACCCGGTCGCGATGATGACGTTGTCGAACGTCACCTGCTCGGTGGATCCGTCGGTGCGCGTCACCGTGATCGCCTTCGGGCCGGTGAACGACCCACGACCCTCGTACTCGGTGACCTTGTTCTTCTTCATCAGGTAGTGGATGCCCTTGACGCGTCCGTCGGCGACGACGCGCGAGCGGTCCCAGGCCTTGCCGAAGTCGAGCGTGAACTCGCCCGAGATGCCGAAGAAATCGGCCTTGTGCTTCAAGGTGTGGGCGATCTCGGCGTTCTTCAGCAGCGCCTTCGAGGGGATGCAGCCGACGTTGAGGCAGACACCGCCCCAGTACTTCTCTTCGATGATGGCCACCGACTGGCCCAGCTGCGCGGCGCGGACGGCCGCGACGTACCCACCGGGACCGGCACCGAGGACGACGACGTTGTAATGAGGCATGCCTCAAGCCTAGTCCTCGCGCGGGCGTCGCTTTCGAGCGAGAAACACGGCGAGAAGGATGCCGCCGATCGCGACGGCGGCTCCGCCTGCCCACAGCATCCAGGTGATGTCGGCGCCGATCGTCAGCGGGTCTTCCGCGGCGAGTGTCGCGGTTGTCGTGGGCGCGGCGCCCACGGTGAAGGTGAACTCGTCGGAGGCCGGGTGACCGTCGCTGGAGACCACGCGCCAGATCACCGTCACGGTGCCCGAAGCCGTGCCCTGCAGCGGCTGCGTCAGGCGGGTGCCGTCGATCACGGGATCGCCGGCGGTCAGCGAGGCTCCGGCGGCATCCGTCACGGTGACCTCGGTCGCGCCCGGCTCATCCAGCAGTGCCCCGCTGAAGATGAGCTCGACCTGGTCAGGCAGTGCCTCCACGTGCGATCCGGCCGCCGGGGTCGCACCGGTCAGCTCGTCGTGGGCCCATGCGGGTGCGGCGAACAGCGACAGGACCGCCACGAGGACGAGGGTCGCCCCAGCGGCCAGGCGGTTGTGAGGAGTGGATGAGGTCACACTGACGAGCCTACGTGCGTCTGTTGCGGCGGGCGTCTCAGGCTTAGCATGGCGACAGGCCGGCGACCGCCGGATGCAGACACGGAAAGAGGGCACTCGGATGGACGCGATGATGATGAGCGCCATGTCCAAAGACATGATGTCGATGGAAGGCATGGCCGAGATGGACATGAGCATGATGCAGGCGTGCATGGACGCGTGCGCAGCCTGCGAGCAGGCGTGCACCGTCTGCAGCATGCAGATGATGCAGTGCGCGCCGGCATGCATGAACTGCGCCGACATGGCGGGCACCATGATGCGGGCGATGATGCGGATGCAGGGGATGACGCCGGCGTCGATGATGTCGATGCTCGACGCCTGCATGGCGATGTGTCAGACGTGCATGGACATGTGCATGATGAGCGCCGACGACAGTGCCGTGTGCCAGATGTGCGCTGACGCGTGCAAAGCCTGCATGGACGCCTGCATGGCCATGAAGGACATGATGATGGCGGCGTGAATCCGCCGTGGTCGAGAGCGTTCGACCACGGTTCGCGGTTCAGAGCACGAGCGCGTTGAACAGTCGCCCGCCCACGTTCAGCACGTGGTAGCGCGGGTGGTAGGCCACCGGCGTGCCCGCGACCACCTCGGCGGCCGCACCGGCGCCGTTCCACAACCGCAGGGCTTCACCCTCGAGAGTGTGCGCGAGGACGGAGCCGTCGGCGTCCGTCGCGGTCACGATCGCATCGGCCCACTCGGCCGGCGTCGCCGACACGAGACGTGCCTGAATGAGGTGGACGGCGTGTCCCGGCGCGAACGACGAGCAGGCCCGCCCGTGCGCGCACATGCAGATCGCGTCCTGACGCACCGGGGCGGGCGTAAGGCGGTTCTGCGACGGGGACACGGGTCTCTCCTCTTTCTCCGGACATCACGGGCTGGATGCCGACCTGGCCAGGCTAGATCGAGGGCACCGGAAGGGCGAGCGCGCCCGACACGGGGCGAAACATTATGCGGGAGGGAGGGCGGATCCCCGGCAATGGCCTCCGATCGAGCGTTTCGTCGACGAGGCGATCGGTTAGGGTGATGTGAAGGAGGATCCCCGTGAACGACAACACCCGAGACGCCGCGCACGGCGACATCCATCGCGGCGCCGACCACGGCGGCCGCGACGCACACGACACGACGCAGACGTTCGGCCACGACTCGGATCTGTCGTTCGTCCCCTTCGGCAGTGACCTCACCGAGGTCGAGCGCGAAGCCATCGCGGCGCTTCCGGCGCGCGCGGCTCTGCTGCTGGTGCGTTCCGGGCCCACCGCCGGTGCTCGCTATCTGCTCGACACCGACGTGACGACCGTGGGGCGCCACCCCGAGGCCGACATCTTCTTCGACGATGTGACGGTATCGCGTCGTCACGCCGAGATCACTCGCACCGGTAACGTGTTCGAGCTCGTCGATCAGCGCTCGCTCAACGGCACCTACGTCAACGGGGAGCGCGTCGATCGTGCGCTGCTCCACGATGGCGCCGAACTGCGCATCGGCAAGTTTCGGCTCAACTTCTTCGTCTCGCCCGCCGACCGCGAGTTGGTGACCGGAGGGTGAGCGCGGCGTCAGCCCCCCGCCCACGTTCGACGACGGCGGGTTATCTCAGCATCGGTCAGGTGCTGGCACGGCTGACTCCGGTGTTCCCCGACCTCACGGCCAGCAAACTGCGCTTTCTCGAGGCTCAGGGCATCGTCGCGCCCCTGCGCACCGAGTCGGGCTACCGCAAGTTCTCGCCCAGCGACGTCGAGCGACTGCGCACGGCACTCACGCTGCAGCGTGACCACGACTTCAAGCTGGTGCGCATTCGAGAGTATCTCGACGCCCACGACGGCAGTTCCGCCGTGCCGCCGTCGATCGTCACGGCACCGCGTCGATATCGCCGCGACGAGCTGCTGCAGGCGGCTCACGCTCCGGCTGCGCTGCTGAACGACGCGGTCAGCGCGGGGTTGATCGTCGCCGCCGAAAGCTTCGACGAGCGCACGCTGGCGCTGCTGCGGGCTCTCGTCGCTCTCGGTGCCCACGGCATCCAGCCGCGGCACGTGCGCGGCCTGCGGCAGGCCGTCGAGCGCGAGGTCGCCCTCGTCGAAAGCGCGCTCGCC
>JASGEE010000038.1:0-15430 GCA_047606715.1 Microbacterium sp. | reverse complement strand
TCATCGTGGCCCTGCGCGGCCATCAGCGCGTACAGGTTCTCCGTCGCCGCCCGTTAGGCGGCGATCGCCTCCGCGCGGTCGCCACGGGTCGGGATGAACACGCCGACCCGTGGCGACCGCGCGGAGGCGATCGCCGCCTACCGGGCGGCGACGGAGAAGCTGTACGCGCTGATGGCCGAGCAGGGCATCGATGAGGATGAGGTCGTGGCCGAGTTCGACGCCGCGCGCAAGGCGCGCCGGAAGGCGCAGCGGGAAGCCGCCGCCGCGTCGTGACGGCGAGGCGCATCGTCCTCGACGCGAACATCCTCATCCGGGCGATGCTCGGCGTGAAGGTCGGGCCGATTGCTGGCGGAGTATGCGGAGTCGGTCGAGTTCTGCGCGCCCTCGATCGCGTTCGAGGATGCCGAGGTGAACCTGCCGTCGATCTCACCCGCGCCGCCGGCATCATCGCCGACAACGCCGGGCGACTCGCAAGAGCGACGACCGCGACGATCCGCCGCACCCTCATCTCGGTCCCGGCACGACTGGCGCGCTCCGCGCGCCGGATCACGCTGCACCTGCCCGCCGCCTGGCCCTGGCAAAACGCGTTCGACCGGCTCTTCACCACCACGCACGCACCACCACCCGCCGCCGCGAACTGACCATCGCCGCGACCGCGGCACAACCGAGGATCAAGTGGACGGCCGGGATGCGACGCCCGGGACTCCGCCCTGCCCACAACGCATCATCGAACGCCGATCACGCCGACCCCACCCGCCGGAACCTCATCGGTGGATCGAGGCTAAGGACAGCGCCGCGACCATGTGCGCCGCCTCGCGGCCGCCGAAGAGTTCGGCCGCAACGGGGGCCACCTGGGGGTCACCTCGAAGGGGCCGAGCCTCGGACTCTGATCGCCAACACCCGACAGTCGAGCCGCAGAAATGGCTCCTGACCAGGGACTTTCAGCGGAGACGGAGGGATTTGAACCCTCGGTCCCCGTGAGGGGACTCCACCTTAGCAGGGTGGTGCACTAGGCCTGACTATGCGACGTCTCCGTGGCATCCGCTCACGGACGCACCCGACCATCATAGCCCGCGCGCCACGCTACCCCGCACCCGCACGAGGTTCGGAGGATGTCGCGTATTTCGGAGTGATTCGCCAAGATTCTCCGAGGTTGGTGACGATCTCCGAGGGTCGTGGCCCGCGCGGCTCACTCCTGCGCGAGCGTGCAGGTGACCTGCGCGGCAGTCTGGCCCGGGATCGTGCTGGGCAGCTCGACGGCTTCCTCGTCATCCGCCTCCTCGGTCTCGGTGGCCTCCGGCGTCTCCGACGCGCCCGGCGTCGCCGTCGCCGTGCTGTCGGCCTCCGGCTGCTCAGCCTCTCCGACGACCTCGGTGCCGTAGCCGTCGCTCGTCGAACCGGTGAGCTTCAGCGGCAGGTTGTCCGCGAGCGCATCGAACAATACGTCGGCGGCCGAGGTCAGCGGAAGCACGCTCCCACCGCCGTCTGCGTAGACGGTGGGGTACTGCACGAACACGATGTCCTCATATGCCACGCTCTTGACAGCCATCGCGATCTGCACCATCCGTTGCGGGTTCGCCAGCGACGAACTGAGCACGAGCTGACCGTCGTTGACCTGTTGCAGCGCGGTGGAGGCGAGGTTCAGCAGGGTGGCGGGATTGCCCAGCACACCCTCCGACTGCAGCTTGCGCACGAGCGAACTCATGAACTGCTGCTGATTGGAGATGCGGCCGAGGTCGGATCCGTCGCCGATGCCGTGGCGGATGCGCAGGAACTGCAGCGCCTCCTCACCCTGGAGCGTCTGCGTGCCCTTCTCCAGGTTGAGACCGGTGTGCGAGTCCTGGATGTCGTCGGACAGACACACCTCGACGCCGCCGATCGCATCAGACATGTTGATGACGCCCGTCCAGCGGATCGCCGCAGCGAACTGGATGTCGACGCCGGTCAGGTTCTCGACCGTGAGCACACTGCACGAGAGTCCCCCGTAGGAGTACGACACGTTGATCATCTGCGAGCTCATCGCAGAGTACTGCGTGCCGTCCTCGCCCGTGCACGACGGGATCGGGACGAGCATGTCGCGCGGGAAGGAGATGACCGTCACCCGGCGGGGGTTGTCGCTGATGTGCACGAGCATCGTCACGTCGTTGCGCTCGCCGGAGGTGGTGCCGGCCGAGCACGCCTTCGACAGGTCGGCGTTGTCGCCTTCGCACGAGTCGGTGCCGACGATCAGCAGGTTCACACCGCCCTCGATCTCGCCGATCTCCGGCGGCAGTTGGACGTCGTCGTCACCGATCGACACGCTGGCGGCTTGGACCGCGTTTGCGGCATCCCACACTGCGAAAGCGCCGACCACGCTCGTGCTCAGCACGACGACCGCGACGATCGCCCCGAGCACAGTGAGGATCTGTGCGAACGGATGCGGCGACCGGAGGATGCCGTGGCGCGCAACCGGCTCACGGCGCGACGACGCAGACTTTGTGGAGCGCGGACTCACGGGGATCCTTTCAGCGGAGGGTGTGGGATTCGAACCCACGGGACATCTCTGCCCACCGGTTTTCAAGACCGGGTCCATCGGCCGCTCGGACAACCCTCCTCGACGAACGCCAGGAACATCCATCGACAGGCGTCGAGTCTAGCCGAGCGGCCGCGCCCATCCTCGCCGATGCGGCTGAGCAGGGGCTGTACGAGCCTCTAGAGCCGCCTCAACACGGCCGCGGCGCCGCCTGCGGCCACGGATGCCGTGACCTCCCCCGCCGCCGCGCGCACCTCGTCGGGTCCCTGCGCCATCGCGATCGCCCGCCCGCCGTTCCCCAGCGCCCAGCGGAGCATCCCCAGATCGTTGCGTCCATCGCCCATGACCAGCACCCGCTCCGGGCCGATGCCGAGCCAGGTGCGCACCCGCTCCAGCGCGGTGGATTTGTCGACGCCCTGCGGAGCGATGTCGAGCCACGCCGACCAGCCGATCGCGTACGAGACCTTGTTCAGCCCGATGCGCACCGCCAACTCGGTGAAGTCGTCGGCTGTGTCATCCGGCGAGTTCACGACGATGCGGCACACCGGATGCCGTGTGAGCTCCGTGAAGCTCACACGCCGGGCATGCGTCATGTTCCAGTTGTCCAGATATTCGGTGTACAGGCGCTCCCCGTCGGCGAGCTCGACCATGTAGCGCGCGGCGGGCAGGTGCGTGCGCAGCAGGGTCAGCACCTCGGCGGGGTCGAAGGTCTCGACGTGGAACCGCTCGTAGAGACTCTCCTCACCGGCACCCTCGACGCGCTTCATGATGACGGCACCGTTGGAGCACACCGCGTACTCCGGGGAGAGGGCGAGCACGTGCTGGATGCCGCGGGTCCCCTCCCAGCTGCGCCCCGTCGCGAGCATCACCTCGTGGCCCGCGCGGCGCGCGTGGGCGATGGCCTCGACGATGCCGGGACTGAGGGTCTCGTCCTCCAAGATCACGGTGCCGTCGACGTCGAGAGCGACGAGCGATCTCTCGGCGGCGACGCGGACCGACCCGGCCGGCGACCGGAACCCCGCGGCGGTGTCGCCGGTCACGCGATCGGCTCCGCGAGGGCGAGCCCGCCGAGGTACGGGCGCAGCGCCTCGGGGATGACGACCGATCCGTCGGCGCGCTGGTGGGTCTCCAGCAGGGCGACGATCCAGCGGGTCGTTGCGAGCGTGCCGTTGAGGGTCGCGACCGGCGCCGTCTTGGCGCCGTCGGGCCGGTAGCGCACGTCGAGCCTGCGGGCCTGGTACGTCGTGCAGTTCGACGTCGAGGTCAACTCCCGGTAGGCCTGCTGCGTCGGCACCCATGCCTCGATGTCGTACTTGCGCGCCGCGGAGGAGCCGAGATCCCCCGCTGCCACGTCGATGACGCGGTAGCTCAGGCCGAGGTCCGCCAGCATCCGCTCCTGCAGTTCGACGAGACGCAGGTGCTCCGCCTCGGCGTCGTCGGGGGTCGTGTAGACGAACATCTCCAGTTTGTTGAACTGGTGCACCCGGATGATGCCCCGGGTGTCTTTGCCGTACGACCCGGCCTCGCTGCGGTAGCACGTCGACCAGCCGGCATAGCGCTTCGCTCCGGCGGTCAGGTCGATGATCTCACCCATGTGGTAGCCCGCGAGGGGCACCTCGCTCGTGCCGACGAGGTAGAGGTCCTCTTTCTCCAGCCGGTACACCTCGTCGGCGTGCTGGCCGAGGAAGCCGGTCCCCCGCATGACCTCGGGGCGCACGAGGGTCGGCGGGATCATCGGGATGAACCCGGCATCCACCGCGCGCTGCAGCGCGAGCGACATCAACGCGTGCTCCAGGCGCGCACCGATGCCGGTGAGGAAATAGAAGCGGCTGCCGGACACTTTCGTGCCGCGTTCCATGTCGATCGCGCCGAGCTTCTCGCCCAAGGCGAGATGGTCCAGCGGCTCGAAGTCGAAGGATGCCGGCTGACCGTGCGTGCGGAGCGTGATGAAGTCCTCCTCGCCACCGGCCGGCACACCGTCGATGATGATGTTCTCGATGCGCGACAGCGCCTCCTCGGCGGCCTCCTCGGCGACGGCGACCGCCGCCTGCGCCGCTTTGACGCGGTCGCTGAGCTGTTTGGCCTGCGCCACGAGGGCGGGCTTGTCCTCCTTGGGCGCCTGAGCGACGGTCTTTCCGTGCGCGTTCTGCTCCGCCCGCAGCTCCTCGAAAGCGGTGATCGCCCCGCGGCGGGCACGGTCGGCATCCAGCGCTGCGTCGACCGTCTCGGGCGACTCGCCACGGGCTCGTTGCGAACGTTTGACGATGTCGGGGTGGTCGCGGAGCAGGGCGAGATCGATCACGCGGCAAGTCTACTGAGCGGTATCGTTGCGCCATGCCCTCCGACGCCTCCGACGCGGAAGCTCGCTCCGCGCGAGGACCGGAAGAGCGCCGCGCGGCGCTGGTCTACAACCCCATCAAGGTCGACGCCGAGACCCTGCGCGCCTCGGTCAGCCGGCACTCCCGCCAAGCGCGGTGGGGCAAGCCCCTGTTCTTCGAGACGACGGTCGAGGACATCGGCGACGGTGCGGCTCGTGCGGCGCTGCAGGCGGGTGTGGATGCCGTGCTCGTCGCCGGTGGCGACGGGACGGTGCGCGCCGTCAGCGAGGCCATGTCGTCCTCGGGTGTGCCGCTGACGATCGTCCCGAGCGGCACGGGCAATCTGCTCGCCCGCAACCTGCAGCTCCCGCTCGGGAGCCCCGACGCGATGGTCGCGGCGGCCTTCGACGGCGACGAACGAGCGATCGACGTCGGCTTCGCCGAGTTCGTGCGCCCCGATCGCTCGCGCGAAGAGCGCGCCTTCGTCGTCATGGGCGGCATGGGGCTGGATGCCGCGATGATCGCCAACACGAGCGGCGACCTCAAGAAGCGCGTCGGCTGGGTCGCCTACGTCGACGGGGCGGCCCGATCGCTCGTGGGCGCAAAGCCCTTCCCCGTGCTGTACCAGGTGTCGGGGGGACATCGGATGCACCGCGCCACCGTGCAGAGCATCGTCTACGCCAATTGCGGTTCGCTGCCGGCCGGACTCGAACTGATCCCCGAAGCGTCGATCGCCGACGGCGAGCTCGACATCGCCATCTTCCAGCCGAAGAACCCGCTCGGTTGGCTCGCCGTGTGGCGCCGCGTCGCGTGGGACAACAGCGTGCTGCGCCGCTTCCGCGCCGGCCGCCGGTTCCTGCGGCTGCGCACGAAAGACAGCACGGTGCGCTATGCCCGAGGCACCGGCATCCAGATCGCGGCATCCGACGCCAGACCCGTGCAGCTCGACGGCGACGAGTTCGGCGAGGCGACGGCCGTGAACGTGCGCGTCGCTCCCGCCGCCCTGATCGTGACGGTCCCCCGCGGCGCCGCGCCGACGGCGTCTCTCTAGCGGTACCGCGATGGTGGTCGCCTGATGGAGGGCGACGCGCTTGCGGGTCCGTCGTCCTGGCCGCTGGATCGCGGTGTTGTGCGGGTGCGCTGCCCGAGAACCCACCGTTCGCCGCGATCGAACGGGGAGTGAGCCGTTGTGCGATCGCGGGATCTGAATGACGTTGTGCGTCTCCGAGAGCCGGTGAGGACGAGCTCGCAGCGTGAACGCTGAGCGGGGTCCAGGATCGGCGCCGAGCCAAGGGCCAGTCTTCGTCGCGGAATACGCCCGATGCCGCCGGGCGTTGCCACCCGTGATGACTGCGACACCCGCTCCCGCCCTGTCCGTGCTCGATCTCGTTCCCGTGCGTGGCGGGCAGACGAGCGCACAAGCGGTGGCGGCATCCCTCGCTCTCGTTCAGCGCGCCGACGAGCTCGGCTACCGCCGCTACTGGTTCGCCGAGCACCACAACATGCCCGCGGTGGCCTCGACGACTCCGCCCGTGCTCATCGCCGCCGCCGCGGCGCGCACCCGCCGCATCCGGGTCGGCTCGGGCGGGGTGATGCTGCCCAACCACGCCCCGCTCGTCGTCGCCGAGCAGTTCGCCGCGCTCGAAGCCCTCGCGCCCGGACGCATCGACCTCGGGCTCGGGCGGGCGCCCGGCAGCGACCCCGTGATCACGCAGCTGCTGCGCCGCAGCGGCACGACGAGCGACGTCGACCGCTTCCCCGATCACATCCGCGACATCACGGCGATCATGTCGGCCGAGGGTGCGACGGTGCGCCTGGTCAGCGCGCCGAGCTCTCCCGCCGAGAACACCTACGCCGTGCGAGCGACGCCCGCGGCGAGCGCTTCGCCCGAGGTGTGGCTGCTCGGATCGAGCGACTACTCGGCCCAGCTGGCCGCCGCCCTGGGCCTGCCGTACGTGTTCGCCAACCACTTCTCGGGCGAGGGTCTCGAGCGCGCGCTGGATCTCTACCGCACGCAGTTTCAGCCGTCGGAGACGCTCGATCGGCCCCGCACCTTTCTCACCGCCAACGTCGTCGCCGCCCCCACGGCAGAAGAGGCGCAAGAGCGGATGCTGCCCCAGGCTCGCATGATGGCCCGGCTGCGCGGCGGGCGCCCACTGATCGCGCTGGAGACCGTCGAGCAGGCCGCCGAGGCCGAGCAGCACGATCGCCTCGCCGCACCACTGCTCGACGCCCTGCGCCGTCGCTGGTTCGTCGGCACCGGCGACGAGGTGCGTGCGAGCCTGACGTCGTTCGCCGCCGCACACGGTGTCGACGAGATCATGATCTCGCCCGTCGCCGGTGCCTACGACGCCGAGCCGTTGGATACCGCGCCCGGCCGCGCGCAGACCCTCGAGCTGCTGGCGGTCTGACGGCCGGGGGGCATTCGCCCCGGCATCCCCGCCCTGTTCGGTCCCGGCATCCCTGCTCGGTCGCGGCGATGTGTGGGTCCCGCGGACCGTCACCCGCACATCGCCGCGACCGAAGCGACAGACCGCCGGGAGCGAGACCGACGTCGAAGCCCCGGGGCGCACGACCAGGGGGCGCGCGGCGTGCTCAGGCGTCGGGCTCGCCGGAGATGAGAGCACGCAGCCAGTCGCGCGCCTCGACGAAAACGTCGTCGGCGTAGCGCTCCGGGTAGTGCACGATCGCGCGGTCGGCGCGCGGATACGACCCCAGGTAGATGACCTTCGGGCTGAATCGGCGCAACCCCAGCAGCGCGTCGGCCATCCGCTCGTCGGCGATGTGCCCGTCGGCGTCGATGACGAACCGGTACCGGCCCAACGCATCGCCGACCGGGCGCGACGCCAACAGCGACAGATTGATGCCGCGGGTTGCGAACTGCTCCAAAAGCTCCAGCAGGGCTCCGGGATGGTCCTCGGGCAGTTCCACGATGAGGGAGGTCTTGTCGGCGCCCGTCGGGGCCGGCGGCGTCGCCGTGCGCCCGACGAGCACGAACCGCGTCACGGCGTTCGCGTTGTCGCCGATCGCCTCGGCGAGCAGTTCGAGGTCGTGGTGCTCCAGGATGCCGGGCGGTGCGATCGCGGCGTCGGCGTCACTGTCGCCGTCGATGAGCCCCACCGCCGAGGCGACGTTGCTCGCGGCGGGGATGTGCGCGTGCTCGGGCAGCTGCGCCGAGAGCCACCGCAGGCACTGCGCGTACGCGACCGGATGCGCGGCGATGAGCGAGACATCGGACAGCCGCGCCCCGGGCCGACCCACGAGCACGAAGTTCACCGGCACGAGATACTCCCCGATGATGCGCAGTCCCGGCATGGTGGCCAGGGCATCCTGAGCCGTGGAGACCCCGCCGTCGACGGAGTTCTCGATCGCGATCATGGCGGCATCCGACCGGCCCTCGACGACATCGGCGAGCGCCTCGGCGACGTTGCGCACCGGATGCCAGACCTGGTCGCGCGCCTCGGGCACCTGCGCGAGCGCCGCCTCGGTGAAGGTTCCCGCGGGGCCCAGGTAGCTGTAGGTGCGGCGGACGGGGGCCTCGGGCGCGGATGTCACGGGGGCAAGCCTACTGGGCACCCCTCGTCGCCCGTACGCTGGACGACGTGATCCGTCGCCCCGCCATCGCCCTCGCGGCCACCGTCCTCAGCATCGCCCTGACCGCCTGCGCCGCCGAGACCAGCACCACCAGCACCAGCACTGAACGGGCCGATCCCACGTCGGTCGCCACGACCAGCACCGCCGAACCCAGCCCCGACCCGGTGCCGACAGGAGCGGCGTGCCTCGTCGGCAGTTGGATCATGGGCGAGGACGAACTGGCCGGGTTCTACGCCGACATCAACGACACGATGGCCGGCTCCGGGGTCAGGTTCACACCGACCGGGTCGGCGACGATGACGCTGGATGCCGACGGCGCCTATTCGTGGGCGCCTGAGGCCGAAGTCGCCGCCAAGGCGTCGGGCGTCACGATCCTCGTGACGTTCGCCGGGGAGCTGACCGGGACCTACTCCGCGACCGACGAGCATCTGACCGCCCAGACCGTCGTCGCCGACGACCTGGTGATCACGGCCACCGTCGAGGGGGTGGAGACGGATGCCGGCGAGATCACCGACGAGATCTCCCAGGCGCCGCTGAGCGATGCCGCCTACACGTGCACGTCCGACACGCTGACGATGGTGTCGGAGGTTTCCGGCGGTTCGGCGGCATCGGTCTTCCGGCGCGGACAGGGCTGATGCCGATTCGCCGGTGCGACGACGGCGCCGCAGTGCAAGACTGTGGGAATGACCCGCGCAGGACGACCCGCAGAACCATCCGACCTCATCGACGTCGATGAGCTGATCTCCGCCTACTACGACCGAAAGCCCGACGCCGCCGTCCCCGAGCAACGCGTCGCCTTCGGCACGAGCGGGCACCGCGGCTCGTCGCTGTCGACGAGCTTCAACGAGGACCACATCCTCGCCACCACCCAGGCGATCGTCGACTACCGCACCGCGCAGGGCATCGCCGGTCCGCTGTTCCTCGGCCGCGACACGCACGGGCTGTCGCTGCCCGCCGAGCGCACCGCGATCGAGGTGCTGGTCGCGAACGGCGTCGACGTGCGCGCCGACTCCCGCGACGCGTGGGTGCCCACGCCCGCGCTCTCGCACGCCATCCTGGCCTACAACCGCGGTCGCGCTTCCGACGACCCCGGCCGCGCCGACGGCATCGTCGTCACCCCGTCGCACAACCCTCCGCGCGACGGCGGCTTCAAGTACAACCCCCCGCACGGCGGGCCCGCCGACACCGACGCGACCGGATGGATCGCCGACCGCGCGAACGCGCTGATCGCGGCGGGACTCGACGGCGTGGCGCGCACGCGCTTCGCCGACATTCCCGACGGAGCATACGGCTCGTACGACTTCCGGGAGGGCTACGTCGCCGACCTGGGGAACATCGTCGACCTCGACGCGATCGCGCGCGCCGGCGTGCGCATCGGTGCCGACCCGCTGGGTGGGGCATCCGTCGAGTACTGGGCGCTGATCGGCGAGCGCTACGGGCTCGACCTCACGGTCGTCAACCCCGAGGTCGACCCGACCTGGCGGTTCATGACGCTCGACTGGGATGAGAAGATCCGGATGGATCCCTCGTCGCCCTCGGCGATGGCCTCTCTCGTCGCCCGCCGCGACCAGTTCGACGTGCTCACCGGCAACGATGCCGACGCCGATCGGCACGGCATCGTCACCCCGGATGCGGGGCTGATGAACCCGAACCACTATCTCGCCGTCGCGATCGACTACCTGTACGGACACCGCCCGGGCTGGCCCGCGGATGCCGCCGTCGGCAAGACGCTCGTCTCGTCGATGATCATCGACCGCGTCGCCGCGTCGCTGGGGCGGGAGCTGCTGGAGGTGCCGGTCGGGTTCAAGTGGTTCGTGCCCGGGCTGCTCGACGGCTCGGTCGCGTTCGGCGGCGAAGAGTCGGCGGGCGCGTCGTTCCTGCGCTTCGACGGCACGGTGTGGACGACCGACAAGGACGGGATCCTCCTGTGCCTGCTCGCGGCGGAGATCATCGCCGTCACCGGCAAGACACCCTCGCAGCGGTATGCGGAGCTGGAGGCAGAGTTCGGTGCGTCGGCGTACCAGCGCGTGGATGCCCCGGCGACACCCGCGCAGAAGGCGACGCTGGGCAAGCTCTCCGGCGATGCCGTCACCGCGACGGAGCTCGCCGGCGAGCCGATCACGGCGAAGCTGTCGCACGCCCCCGGCAACGGCGCGGCGATCGGGGGGCTGAAGGTGCAGACCGAGCACGCGTGGTTCGCCGCGCGTCCCTCGGGCACCGAGGACGTCTACAAGCTGTACGCCGAGTCGCTGGGCGGAGCGGAACACCTCGCCGAGGTGCAGACCGAGGCCCGCGCCGTCGTCGCGGAGGCGCTCGGCGGCGCCTGAGCGCCTCCGCCCCCGCCCCGCCCGACGCCGCCCCGACACAGCGAGACCCGCTCTGCACGCCGAGACCCGGCATCCGGAACGCGGGTCTCGGCGCGCGGAGGCGGTCTCGGTGTCAGCGCGGGGGCGGGGGCGGCGGGGGCGGGTCAGGCGCTCGCGCGCTCGACGAGGGCGGGGGTGAGCAGCACGGGGCGGGGGTTCCCCCCCTCGATGAGCGTCACGAGCGATGCGATCGCGGCAGCGCCCAGCGCGTCGAAGTCCTGACGGACGGTGGTCAGCGGCGGCCGGTAATCGGCGGCATCCACGACGTCGTCGAAACCGACGACCGCGATGTCTTCGGGGATACGGCGCCCCGCGTCGGCGAACGCGCGCAGCGCGCCGAGGGCCATCTGGTCGTTCGCCGCGAACAGGGCGGCGACGGCGGCGGCCAGCGCCACCGCGGCGCGGTGACCGGATGCCGCACTCCAATCACCGCGCAGCAGCGGCGGCGCGGTGCGCCCCGCCGCCTGCAACGCCTCACGCCACCCCCGTTCACGCTCCGCCGCCGCGAACGAGTCGGTCGGGCCGGCGAGGTGATGCACCGTATCGTGCCCGCGCCCGAGCAGGTGCGCGGTCGCTGCCCGCGCGCCGGCGGCGTGGTCGGTCTGGACCGTCGTGAATCGCTGCGTGGGCGCACCGCGATCGTCGGGGGGCGAGTCGACGACGACGAGCGCGAGGCCGGACGGCACCGTCAGCTCGCGCGCGAGGGCCGTGGCCTCGTTGAGGATGACCGCGCCGTCGACGCCCTGATCGTGCAGTCGCACGAACGCGTCCGCGACCGCCGCGCGCCCGGAGGCCGTGACGACCGTGAGGGCGAACCCGCGCTCGGCGGCGGCATCGGCGACGGCCTGCAGCATGCGGGAGTTGCCGACGGTGGCCAGCGTCGAGACGATCAGACCGATCGTGTCGGTGCGTCCGGTGCGCAGCGCCCGGGCGGCGCGGTGCATGCGGTATCCCAGGGCGTCCATCGCCGCCTCCACCCGCGCACGGGTGGCCGGATCGACGCGCGGGCTACCGTTGACCACCCGTGACACGGTCTGGCCCGACACCCCCGCCGCCGCCGCGACGTCGGCCATCGACACGCGTCTGGCGGCCGGGGGCCCCTCGTATGCCGTCGCTGGGGTCATCACCGTGGCCAACTCCTCCCACTCCATCCATGTTGACGATAACACGCCCCTACGTTACCGTGTGATCGTGAACATGAAGGAGTTCGGCACGGATGCCGGGGGCCCCACTCCCGAGACGCTCGGCGCCGGCGTCGTCAAGCGCCCCGCACGCCTCGCCGACGGCCGCGAGCTGATCTACTTCGACGACCCCGGCACCGCCCTCGGCCCTGACCGCGCCATCGACACCCGGCAGCTCGATGCCCGCCCCGTGACCGCGACGATGCGTCAGGACGTGCTCACCGGCGACTGGATCTCGGTCGCTGCGGCCCGACAGAACCGTGCCTTCCTCCCCCCGGCCGAGCTCGACCCGCTCGCCCCACAGTCGCCGACGAACCCGTCGGAGATCCCCGCGCTCTACGATGTGGCGGTGTTCGAGAACCGCTCGCCGTCGTTCGGTCCCGCGCTGGCCAATGACGCCGCCGACCCGCCGCGCGGGCTCGACGACCTCGCACACCCCGGCCTCGGCCGCACGCGCACGAGCGTCGGTCGCTGCGAGGTGGTGTGCTTCTCCCCCGAGCGCACCGGGTCGTTCGGCACCCAGACTGTGACGCGCGCCCGCACCGTGATCGAGGCGTGGGCCGATCGCACGGCAGCCCTGTCGGCGTCGCCCGGGATCGAGCAGGTCTTCCCGTTCGAGAATCGGGGCGAGCAGATCGGGGTCACGCTCCACCATCCGCACGGCCAGATCTACGCCTACCCCTACCTCACGCCGCGCACACAGCGCACGCTCGAGGCGATCGACCGGACGAGCCCCGACCTGTTCGCGCGCATTCTGGAGTTCGAGCAGGCAGGCCCCCGGGTGCTGCTGCGCGGCGCGCACTGGACGGCGTTCGTGCCCTTCGCCGCGCGCTGGCCGATCGAGGTGCACCTCATGCCGCACCGGCACGTGCCCGACTTCGCGGCGTTGAGCGACGCCGAGCGCGACGAACTGGCACCGCTGTACCTGCGACTCCTGCGCGGCGTCGACGCGCTGTACGCGTCACCGACGCCCTATATCGCCGCGTGGCATCAGGCCCCGGTGCACATGGGCCGTGACACCGTGCGGCTGCATCTGGAGCTGACGAGCCCCCGCCGCACCGCCGACAAGCTGAAGTACCTCGCCGGGTCGGAAGCGGCGATGGGCGCCTGGATCGGCGACGTGCCGCCCGAGGCTGCCGCCGCCGCCCTGCGGTCGGCCATCGAGAGGATCGACCTGTGACCGCCGCCGCCCTCGCCCTCTTCCGTGAACTGACCGGCACCAAGCCCGCGGGAGTGTGGTCGGCACCGGGCCGCGCCAACCTCATCGGCGAGCACACCGACTACAACGACGGGTTCGTCCTCCCCTTCGCGATCGATGCCCGCACGGCGCTCGCCCTCGGCCCGCGCGACGACGGCCGCATCCGCGTCGCCTCCACGTTCAACCCAGCGCCGGTCGAGGTCGCACTCGCCGACCTCGATGCCCTCTTCCCCGCCCGCCGCGACGAGATTGTCGAGTGGGCACGGTACCCGCTCGGGGTGGCCTGGGCGTTGCGGAGGCACCGAGCGGATGCCGCAGGCATCGCCGGCGTCGACCTCGCGATCGCCTCCGACGTTCCGGTCGGCGCCGGCCTGTCGTCGTCGGCGGCGATCGAGGGGGCCACGGCATCCGCCCTGAACGACGCGTGGGCGCTGGGCCTCGACCGCGTCGCGCTCGCCCGGGCCGGCCGGCGCGCCGAGAACGAGGCGGTCGGGGCTCCGACGGGCATCATGGACCAGATGGCCTCGATGCTGGGCCAGCGCGACGCCGCGATCTTCCTCGATTGCCGCAGCCTCGACGTCGAGGTCGTCGAGCTCGGCTTCGCCGCGGCGGGCCTGGAACTGCTCGTCATCGACACCACCGTGAAGCACGCGCACGCCACCGGCGGCTACGGCGAGCGCCGCGCCGCGTGCGAGCGCGGTGCCGCGCTCATGGGCGTCGCCGCGCTGCGCGACCTCGGCGCCTCAGACCTGTCGCGCGCCCGCGAGGTCATGGACGACGTGACGTTCCGGCGCGTGCGGCATGTCGTCACCGAGAACCAGCGGGTGCTCGACACGGTCGAGACCCTGCGCGCTCAAGGCCCGCGCGCCATCGGCACGCTGCTGGACGCCTCGCACGTCTCGATGCGCGACGACTTCGAGATCTCGGTGCCCGAGCTCGACCTCGCGGTCGACACCGCCCGCGCGGCGGGGGCGATCGGGGCTCGCATGACGGGGGGCGGCTTCGGTGGCGCGGCGATCGCCCTCGTCGACCGCGCCGCGGTGGATGCCGTCGGCTCGGCGGTGACGGCATCCTTCGCCGCCGCCGGATTCGCCGCGCCGCACGTCTTCGCGGTGCAGCCGTCGGCCGGGGCCGGCCGCGACCGATAATGGAGCAGTCATGAGTTGGCTCGTCACCGGAGGCGCCGGATACATCGGCGCCCACATCGTCCGCGCCCTGCAGCAGGCCGGCATCGCCCCCGTCGTCGTCGACGACCTCTCCAGCGGTCACGCCGCCTTCGTGCCCGAGGATGTTCCGTTCGCCCGCGGCACGATCCTCGACCGTGACCTGCTGGTGCAGACGATGCGCGAGCACGGCATGACGGGGGTCATCCACGTCGCGGGCTTCAAGTACGCTGGTGTGTCGGTGCAGCGTCCCCTGCACACGTACGCGCAGAACGTCGAGGGCACGCGCGTCGTGCTCGAGGCGATGGCGGATGCCGGGGTCACGAACCTCGTCTTCTCCTCGTCGGCGGCCGTGTACGGCACGCCCGACGTGCCGCTCGTGACCGAAGACCTGCCCAAACGACCGGCGTCGCCCTACGGCGAGTCGAAGCTCATCGGCGAGTGGCTCATCCGCGATCAAGGGATCGCGACCGCGCGATCCGACGCGCCGCTGCGACACACCTCGCTGCGCTACTTCAACGTCGTCGGCTCGGCCGATCCGCAGGTCTGCGACACGAGCCCGCACAACCTGTTCCCGATCGTGTTCGAGCAGCTGCTGGCGGGCGAGACCCCGCGGATCAACGGCGACGATTATGACACCCCCGACGGCACGAACGTACGCGATTACGTGCACGTCGGTGACATCGCGGCGGCCCACGTGGTGGCCGCGCAACGACTGGAAACCGGCGCACCGATCGAGCCGGCGTACAACCTGGGCTCGCAGAACGGACTGAGCGTGCGCGAGATCATGGATGCCGTCGCCCGCGTCACCGGCATCGCCTTCACCCCCCGCATCGGCCCGCGTCGCCCGGGCGACCCCGACCGTGTCGTCGCCACGGGAGAGCTGGCCGCCCGTGACCTCGATTGGCGCAACCGCTATACCGTCGATGAGATGGTGCGCACCGGCTGGGAGGCCCGCCGCGCCGCGGGTTGACGCCGCCCGCCGCACCCCAAAACAGTCACCGTCACCGCCCTCGTCCCCGTCCCCGTCACCGAAAACAGGAGATCTCGCCAGAACAGGACGGTCGGGGCCGCTTTCGTCCTGTTCTCGAGTTTTCT
>JASGEE010000037.1:0-13602 GCA_047606715.1 Microbacterium sp. | reverse complement strand
CTCCGAACTGTCCTGGAAGCACATCGAGCACGCCAGCGAGGTCGTCGAGGTGGGCCAGGAGGTCACCGTCGAGATCCTCGAGGTCGACCTCGACCGCGAGCGCGTCTCGCTGTCGCTGAAGGCGACGCAGGAAGACCCGTGGCAGGTGTTCGCCCGCACGCACGCGATCGGTCAGGTCGCGCCGGGCAAGGTCACCAAGCTCGTTCCGTTCGGTGCTTTCGTGCGTGTCGCGGACGGCATCGAGGGCCTCGTGCACATCTCGGAGCTGTCGGGCAAGCACGTCGAGCTGGCGGAGCAGGTCGTCTCGGTCGCTGAAGAGGTGTTCGTCAAGGTCATCGACATCGACCTGGAGCGTCGCCGCATCTCGCTGTCGCTCAAGCAGGCCAACGAGTCGGTCGACCCCACTGGCACCGAGTTCGACCCGGCGCTGTACGGCATGGCGACCGAGTACGACGAGCGCGGCGAGTACAAGTACCCCGAGGGCTTCGACCCCGAGTCGGGTGCCTGGCTCGAGGGCTTCGACGCCCAGCGCGAGAAGTGGGAGCAGGAGTACGCCGCCGCGCAGAGCCGCTGGGAGGCGCACAAGGCTGCCGTCGCCAAGACGCTCGAAGCCGAAGCTGCCGCTCCGGCCGAGTCCGGCGCGTCGAGCTTCTCGAGCGACGCATCGGCGGGGGGCACCCTCGCCGACGACGAGGCGCTCGCCGCGCTTCGCGAGAAGCTGTCGGGTCGCTGACCCGCATCCCCTTACCGGGCTGTTCACAGGGCCGTCACCTTTCCGGGTGGCGGCCCTGTCGCTGTTCCGTCGCTCTACGACCAGCCGACATTGACCCAAACCGTGCCAAACACAGGGTAAACCGCGCGGCGGTTCGCCTAAGGATGCAGAAGACACCGGTTCACCCTGTCTTTGGCGCACATCCTTTGCCGCATACCGTGCCGGGTTTTCGTGTACCGCGCGCCGGGACGTGCGCCCGATAGGGTCGATCGCATGCCCCTCATCGCGTTGACCGGCGGTATCGCCTCGGGCAAGTCGACGATCGCGCGGCGGCTGGCCGAGCACGGCGCCGTGGTGGTCGACGCCGACGCCATCGTTCGCGACGTGCAACAACCGGGATCGCCGGTGCTGGATGCCATTGCCGCTGCGTTCGGACCCGACGTGATCGCCCCCGACGGCGGTCTGGATCGGGCCGCGCTGGGTTCGATCGTCTTCGGCGATGGCGCGGCGCTCGCCCGGCTCAATGAGATCGTGCATCCCGCCGTCCAAGCGGAATCGGCGCGGCGGTTCGCGGCGGCGTTCGCGGCGGATGTCGCCGCGGTCGTCGTCTACGACGTGCCGCTGCTGGTGGAGGCGCGCGTGGACGACCCGTGGGACCTTGTCGTCGTCGCCGACGCTCCGGCTATCGAGCGCGCGGCGCGACTGGTGGCGTTGCGCGGGCTGAGCGAGCAGGATGCCGCGGCGCGGCTGGCCGCGCAGGTCAGCGACGAACGTCGGCGTGAGATCGCCGACGTCGTGATCGACACTTCGGGGTCGCTCGAGGAGACGATCGCGCAGACCGACGCGCTGTGGGAGCGGCTTCGGACCGCGGACTGAGGCCGTCGAGGGGGAGGACGAACCCCGTGTCCGTACCCCCGCCTACGCTGGAGTGATGCAGACCACGCGATCCGTGCGGCCCTTCGAGGTCGTCAGCGAGTATGTCCCCAGCGGTGACCAGCCGCGGGCGATCGCCGCGCTCGCCGCGCGCATCAACGCCGGCGAGACCGACGTCGTGCTGCTCGGCGCGACCGGCACCGGAAAATCGGCCACGACCGCATGGCTCATCGAGCAGGTGCAGCGGCCGACACTGGTCCTCGCGCACAACAAGACGCTCGCGGCGCAGCTCGCCAACGAGTTCCGTGACCTCATGCCGCACAACGCGGTGGAGTATTTCGTGAGCTATTACGACTACTACCAGCCCGAGGCCTACGTGCCGCAGACCGACACCTTCATCGAGAAGGACTCGTCGATCAACGCCGAGGTCGAGCGGTTGCGGCACTCCACGACGAACTCCCTGCTGAGCCGCCGCGACGTCGTCGTCGTCTCGACCGTCTCCTGTATCTACGGCCTGGGTGCACCCGAGGAGTATCTGCGCGCGATGGTGGCGCTGCAGGTGGGGGAGCGCTACGACCGTGACGCCCTCATCCGCAAGTTCATCGCGATGCAGTACAACCGCAACGACATCGATTTCTCGCGCGGCAACTTCCGGGTGCGCGGCGACACGATCGAGATCATCCCGGTGTACGAGGAATTCGCGGTGCGCATCGAGCTGTTCGGCGACGAGATCGAGGCGCTGTACATGCTGCATCCCCTCACCGGCGAGGTCGTGCAGCGCCTGGACAGCGTGCCGATCTTCCCGGCATCCCACTACGTCGCGGGCACCGATACGATCCACCGCGCGATCGGCACGATCGAGACCGAGCTCGGTGAACGGCTGAAGGAGTTCGAGCGGCAGGGCAAGCTGCTGGAGGCCCAGCGGTTGCGGATGCGGACGACCTTCGACCTGGAGATGCTGCAGCAGCTCGGGTTCTGCTCGGGCATCGAGAACTACTCCCGGCATATCGACGGGCGAGAGCCGGGGGAGCCGCCGCACACGCTGCTTGACTTCTTCCCCGATGACTTCCTGCTCGTGATCGACGAGTCGCACGTGACCGTTCCGCAGATCGGGGCGATGTATGAGGGGGATGCCTCGCGCAAGCGCACGCTCGTCGACCATGGCTTCCGACTGCCGAGCGCCATGGACAACCGGCCGCTGCGCTTCGACGAGTTCAAGGCGCGCATTGGCCAGACGGTGTACCTGTCGGCCACGCCCGGCCGATACGAGATGGGCATCGCCGACGGTGTCGTCGAGCAGATCATCCGGCCCACGGGACTGGTCGACCCGAAGATCGTGGTCAAGCCGTCGAAGGGGCAGATCGACGACCTGCTGGAGGAGATCCGCGTCCGCGCCGAGCGTGACGAGCGCGTGCTCGTCACGACGCTGACGAAGAAGATGGCCGAAGAGCTGACCGACTTCCTCGGCGAGCACGGTGTGCGCGTGCGCTACCTGCACTCCGACGTCGATACGCTCCGCCGCGTCGAGCTGCTCACCGAACTGCGCAGCGGCGTCTACGACGTGCTGGTCGGTATCAATCTGCTGCGCGAGGGCCTCGACCTGCCGGAGGTGTCGCTCGTGGCGATTCTGGATGCCGACAAGGAGGGGTTCCTGCGCAGCGGCACGTCGCTCATCCAGACGATCGGGCGTGCGGCGCGCAACGTGTCGGGCGAGGTGCACATGTACGCCGACAACATGACCGACTCGATGCGGCTCGCGATCGAAGAGACCGACCGCCGACGCGAGAAGCAGATCGCGTACAACACGGCGAACGGGATCGACCCGCAGCCGTTGCGCAAGAAGATCGCCGACATCACCGATGCCCTCACGCGCGAAGCCGACGACACCGACCGGATGATGCGCGGCAAGGCGACGTCGAAGGTGAAGTCGGGCAAGGGCAAGAGCCCCACGCCGCAGTTGCGGCAGGGGATAGCGGCCGAGGGCGCGACCCAGCTCGAGGCGACGATCGAAGACCTCACGGCGCAAATGCTCGCGGCGGCGGGTGAGCTGAAGTTCGAGCTCGCCGGACGCCTGCGCGACGAGGTGCAAGACCTCAAGAAGGAACTGCGCGCCATGGAGCGGGCGGGGCACGCATAGGGCCATGGCAGAGTCTCGCGTCAACCAGGCCCGCGCGGAGTTGGCGGACCGCATCCGTGCGCTGCTGGTGGGGGACAGCCCGGAGCAGAAGCGCATGTTCGGCAGCATCGCGTTCCTGGTTGGCGGGCGCCTGCTCGTCGCGGCGTGGGGCGAGGGCGATCTGCTCGTGCGCGTCGATCCCGAGTGCAGCCCCGACCTGCGGGTGCGGCACCGGGCGCGCATCGCCGAGATGGGGCCGTCGCGGCGGACGATGGGCCCAAGCTGGCTGACCGTGGATGCCGTGGAGATCGCCGACGACGATCGACTGCTCTTCTGGATCGACGTCGCCCGCGAATATCACGCAGGCGTGGAGCGACCGTGACGCATGAAGTGTTTCGAAGGGCGGGTTCGGCGGAGACGGGCGCCGTAATCGAGGACGCCGTGCGCTCCGGTCTGCTCGCCGTGCCCGGTGTCGGCGGTGACCCGGACGTCAGCCTGCTCGGCACGGGCGAGAGCTACGCGGCCTGGCTTGTGACCGGCGCCCGGGATCGCATCGTCGTGCGGCTTCCGCGGTGGGCAGCGCAGGACATGCCGTGTCCGATGGCACAGGAGTTCGCCGCGCTGCGGCGGGTGCCGGCTTGGATCGGCACGAGCGGCCTCGCGGTGGACGACACGACAGAGAACGCGCTCGGCGCGCCGTACCTCACACGACTTACGCGCCGGGGCGTGTCCTCGCACCCGCCGAATGGTCGGCGGAGCTGTTGGCGGCGCTCGCTCGGCGGCTGGCTGCCTTCCACGAGCGACGGTACGCCTCGGCGGGTCCGATCGATCCGCAGGCCCGGGGAGAGATCGAGGGCCCGCCCGACGTGACGGCGGAGTTCGAGGAGAGCCTGGGCTGGTGGAGCGAGCATCATCCCGACATCGTCGACGTGCCCTGGACGCGCGAGCTCGCACCGCTCGCGCGGGCATTCATCGCGCGTCGACGGCCCGCGTTCGAGGACGTGCAATGCTCGTTCCTGCACGGCGACCTCACCGCGTCGAACGTCGTCGTCGACGACGGTGTGCCGTGGCTGATCGACTGGGAGTGGGCGCGCGTCGGGGAGGTGGCGTACGACCTGGCGCTTATCGGGGGAGCCGTCCACGGCGGCCCCTGGTACGTCCCCATGACGCAGGGCGAGGTGTCTGCCTTCGTCGGCGAGTACGCGCGATGCGCCCACACCGCTGCCGACGGCGATCTCGGGGCGTTCACGGCAGCGCTGGAGCGGCGACGTGAGGCATGGGAGGTGTGTGAGCGATTCGCATCCTGCCTCCGCGTCCACCTGCGCGCGAGCGAGGGCGCCGGACCGGAGTACGCTTCCGCGGCGGAGCGCATCGTGCGCACGCTCCGCGCGCAGGTGATGAACTGAGCCGTGGCGCGTCGTTTCGGTAGCCTCACGAGGAGGATCGGCGGTGTGCCGACGGCCGGGGGTGAGCACGAGTCGAGGTGTTCCGCGGGAACCGGGGCCGAGGCTGCGCAGCATCTCGACTCCGTGCTCACCTCCGCCCGTGGTGCTCGCAGGCTGCGCGGTTGACGATTTCGCGTGTGCTTGATTTGATTACCGTCAAGCGCTTGACGATTTCGCGGGGGGGGGGGGTGAATGATCGAGCGCGCTGGGGTGAAGGCCGCGGTCGCGACGTGGCCGACGTCGTCTCGGTTGGTAGGCTGCGAAGCTGCCGGCCGAGACGACGCACGCCGCAGGGGAGGAGGGCGCATGAGCTTTCCTCAGCCTCCCCTCGGACCGTTGGGGGCGGTGCTCGGTCAGGTGCAGGCGCGCTTCCATGAAGAATGCGAGCAGCGCCTCGCTGACGCCGGCTTCGCAGACGTCTCCCTGTCACACAGCATCAACGTCATGAGGCACCTTCGATCCGGGTCGCCCCGTCGTATCTCCGAAGTGGCGCGGGCGTCGAGCGTGACAAAACAGGCGATCAGTCAGCAGGCGGCCTATCTCGTCGCCCGCGACTACATCATCGTGACGCCCGACGAAAGCGACGGCCGGCGCAAGTGCATCACGCTCACCCCTCGGGGCAAGGCGTGTCTGCAAACGATGGGGACGGTTTTCGGCGAGGTGAAACGCGAATGGCAGGCACGCCACGGCGCGGAGCGCATCGCCGAGCTGATGACCCTCCTCGAGGAGATCGTCGCGCATCCCGGATGATGCGGTAGCACGACCCCGTGTCTGAGCCCCCACCTACACTTGACGGGTGCCCATCGTCCCCGTCGCCACCTCGAAGCTCAGCGTTCGCGGAGCCCGCGTCCACAACCTCAAGAACGTCGATCTCGACATCCCGCGCGACGCGCTCGTCGTGTTCACGGGGCTGTCGGGGTCGGGAAAGTCGTCCCTCGCGTTCGACACGATCTTCGCGGAGGGGCAGCGCCGCTACGTCGAGTCGCTGAGCGCGTACGCGCGGCAGTTCCTCGGTCAGGTCGACCGCCCCGACGTCGACTTCATCGAGGGGCTCAGTCCGGCGGTGTCCATCGACCAGAAGTCGACCAACCGCAACCCGCGCTCCACGGTCGGCACCATCACCGAGATCCACGACTACATGCGCCTGCTGTGGGCGCGCATCGGGGTGCCGCACTGCCCCGAGTGCGGCGAGCGCATCCAGCGGCAGACGGTGCAGCAGATCGCCGATCAACTCATGGAACTGCCCGAGCGCACGCGCTATCAGATCGTCGCCCCCGTCGTGACGCAGAAGAAGGGCGAGTTCGTCGATCTCTTCAAGGAACTGTCGGCCAAGGGCTACGCGCGCGCCGTCGTCGACGGTGACCTCGTTCAGCTCGCCGAGCCGCCGACGCTCAAGAAGAGCTACAAGCATGACATCGCCGTCGTCGTCGACCGCCTCGTCGCCGCCCCCGACATCCTCGGACGCATCACCGACTCGGTCGAGACAGCGCTGGGACTGGCCGGCGGCATCGTGCAGGTCAACTTCGTCGACGAGGAGGGGGAAGCCGCGTGGCAGAGCTTCAGTGAGAAGCTCGCCTGCCCGAACGGCCACGCTCTGCAGCTGACCGAGATCGAACCACGCACCTTCTCGTTCAACGCGCCGTTCGGCGCGTGCCCCGCCTGCTCGGGCCTGGGCACCCGCATGTCGGTCGACGTCGAACTGATGCTCGGCGACGAGGAGCTGTCGCTCAACGAGGGCGTCATCATCCCCTGGACGACGCAGGGCAAGGGCCTCTACCAGTACTACGAACGGTTGCTCGTCGGTCTCGCCGACGACCTCGGCTTCTCGCTCGACACGCCCTGGCGCGACCTGCCCGACACGGTCCAGGAGGCCATCCTCCGCGGCGAGAACTACAAGGTCACCGTCAAATGGCGCAACCGCTATGGCCGCGAGATGCGCTATTCGTCGGGGTTCGAGGGCGTCGTGCCGTACATCGAACGCCAGTACACGCAGGCTGAGACCGACACGCAGCGCCAGCGCTGGGCCGAGTATCTGCGCGAAGTGCCCTGCCCCGTGTGCCACGGCGATCGCCTCAAGCCCGAGGTGCTGGCGGTGCTCGTGCACGGGCATTCGATCGCGGATGCTTCCCGCATGAGCCTCGCTGAGGCGCAGACGTACTTCGCGGAGCTCGAGCTGACCGACCGCGAGGCGAGGATCGCTGCCGCGGTGCTGCGCGAGATCCGGGCGCGCCTGGACTTTCTCATCCAGGTGGGGCTGAACTATCTGAGCCTGGGGCGTGCGGCAGGATCGCTCTCGGGCGGCGAGGCGCAGCGCATCCGGCTCGCCACACAGATCGGCTCGGGCCTGACGGGCGTGCTGTACGTGCTCGATGAGCCGTCGATCGGCCTGCATCAGCGCGACAACCGGCGGCTCATCGAGACGCTCGTGCGGCTGAAAGACCTCGGCAACACGCTCATCGTCGTCGAACACGACGAAGAGACCGTGCACGCCTCCGACTGGGTCGTCGACATCGGCCCGCGCGCCGGCGTCGCCGGCGGAGAGGTCGTGCACTCGGGGCCGCTCGCCGCTCTCCTTCAGGAGGAGCGGTCGCTCACCGGCGCCTACCTCAGCGGGAGGCGGTCGATCCCGACGCCGCGCACGCGTCGAAAGATCGACCGCAAGAGGATGCTGACGGTCGTCGGGGCGCGCGAGAACAACCTGCAGAACGTGACTGCGGACTTCCCGCTCGGCATGCTCACCGCTGTGACCGGGGTGAGCGGATCGGGCAAGTCGTCGCTCGTGAACGGCATCCTGTACGAAGTGCTCGCGACCAAGCTCAACGGCGCGCGCCGCGTCGCCGGCAAGCACACGCGCGTCACGGGACTGGACAACCTCGACAAGGTGGTGCACGTCGACCAGGCACCGATCGGCCGCACGCCCCGGTCGAACCCCGCCACCTACACGGGCGTCTTCGATCGGATCCGGACCCTGTTCAGCGAGACGACGGAGGCGAAGGTTCGCGGCTACCAGCCCGGACGGTTCAGCTTCAACGTCAAGGGCGGCCGCTGCGAAGCCTGTTCGGGCGACGGGACGATCAAGATCGAGATGAACTTCCTGCCCGACGTCTACGTCGACTGCGAGGTGTGCCACGGCAAGCGGTACAACCGCGACACCCTCGCCGTGCACTACAAGGGCAAGAACATCGCCGAGGTCCTGGAGATGCCCATCTCCGAGGCTGCGGAGTTCTTCGAGCCGATCCAGGCGATCCACCGCTACCTGAAGACCCTCGTCGACGTCGGACTCGGGTACGTGCGGCTGGGGCAGTCGGCCACGACGCTGTCGGGCGGCGAAGCGCAGCGCGTCAAGCTCGCCACCGAGCTGCAGCGACGCTCGAACGGGCGCAGCGTGTACGTGCTCGACGAGCCGACGACGGGACTGCACTTCGAGGATGTCGCGCGCCTGCTCGAAGTGCTCGGCGGGCTCGTCGACAAGGGCAACACGGTCATCGTCATCGAGCACAACCTCGACGTCATCAAATCGGCCGACTGGATCATCGACCTCGGCCCGGAGGGCGGATCCGGTGGGGGGCAGATCGTCGCCACCGGCACCCCCGAGCAGGTCGCGCGGATCGAGGCCAGCCACACCGGCAGGTTCCTCGCCGAGATCCTCGGCGCCCGGTCGCCGTCGGACGTGCGGCGCAAGGCAGGCTGAGATGGCCGCGGTGCTGCCGTACAAGCCGAAGCCGGGGGAGATCCCCACCCAGCCCGGCGTGTACCGCTTCCGCGATGCGGAGGGCCGCGTGCTGTACGTCGGCAAGGCGAAGAACCTGCGCGCTCGCCTGTCGAACTACTTCGCGCCGCTGCACACGCTGCACGAGCGCACGCGGCGGATGGTGACGACGGCGTCGTCGGTCGAATGGACGGTCGTGAACAGCGATGTCGAGTCGCTGCAGCTGGAATACATGTGGATCCAGGAGTTCTCGCCGCCGTTCAACGTGCGCTACAAGGACGACAAGTCCTACCCCTTCATGGCGATCACTCTCGCCGACGAGGCCCCGCGCGTCATCGTCACGCGCAATCGGCGCATCCCCGGCGCACGTTACTTCGGCCCCTACCCGAAGGTGTGGGCGGTGCACGACACGATCGATCTGATGATCAGGGCGTTCCCGATCCGCACCTGCTCGGATGCGTCGTACAAGAAGGCGATGGCGACGGGCCGCCCGTGCTTCCCCGGTCAGATCGGCCGCTGCGGCGGCCCGTGCTCGATGACCGTCACGATCGAGGAGCACCGCGCGATCGTCGACGATTTCGTGGCTTTTATGTCGGGCGGCGATCAGCGCTTCACCCGTGAGCTGACCCGGCGGATGCGCGAGGCATCGGCGGCGATGGACTACGAATCCGCCGCGATCTACCGTGACCGCCTGCAGGCGATCGACGCCGTGCTCAGTCGCAGCTCGCTCGTGCTCGCCGAAGACACGGATGCCGACCTGTTCGGCATCGCCGAAGACGAGCTGGCCGCGGCCGTGCAGCACTTTGTCGTCCGCGGTGGGCGCGTGCGCGGCGTGCGCGCCACGACGATCGACAAGGAGCTCGACATCTCCGGCGCCGAACTGGTCGATCAGGTGCTGCAGCGCGCCTACGGGTCGGCGGCGCCGGGGGAGATCCCCCGACAGGTGCTCGTGCCCGTTTTGCCCGACGACGTCGAGGGGCTGGCGCAGTGGTTGCAGGAGCGCCGCGGAAAGCGGGTGTCGATCCAGGTCGCCCAGCGCGGACGCAAGGCCGCCCTCATGAAGACCGCGGTGATCAACGCGCAGCAGGCCCTGATGCTGTACAAGACACGACGCACGTCCGATTACACCGCGCGCACGAAGGCTCTCACCGATCTGCAGCTCGCGCTCGGGCTCGATGAGGCGCCGCTGCGCATCGAGTGCTACGACGTGTCGCACCTGGCCGGGACGAACGTCGTCGCCTCGATGGTCGTGTTCGAAGACGGGCTGCCGCGCAAAGACCAGTACCGCTCGTTCGGCGTCGCCGAGACCACCGACGACACCGACTCGCTGTACCAGGTGCTCCGGCGCCGGCTCGCCCATCTCGATGAGCCGGAACCGGCCGAGCCCGACCCGGAGCCGGTCGAGTCCGATCCCGCGGCACTGGTCGTCACGACGCGTCGCAAACCCCGGTTCGCCTACCGGCCGCAGCTTCTGGTCGTCGACGGAGGAGCGCCGCAGGTCGCGGCCGCTGCGCGAGCGCTGCGCGACGCGGGTCATCCGGAGATCGCCTTGTGCGGCATCGCGAAGCGCCTCGAGGAGATCTGGATGCCGGGCGAGGAGTACCCGCTCATCCTGCCGCGCACCTCGGAAGCACTGTATCTGCTGCAGCGACTGCGCGACGAGGCGCATCGCTTCGCGATCACTCATCAGCGCACCCGCCGCAAGCGCGACATCGCGACGGTGCTGGGGGAGGTGCCCGGTCTCGGGGAGGCGCGCATCAAGGCCCTGTTGCGCCACTTCGGCTCGGTAGCGGCGCTCACCAGGGCCAGCCCGGAGGAGATCACGGCGTTGCCCGGCATCGGGCCCAAGCTGGCCGAAGCGATCCAGCAGAAGCTCGCGAATCGGTAGGCTGTGCTCATCGAGGTGGGTCTCGGCCGGCCGCGACGACGTCGGGGAGGGGATACGTGCCTGCAGATCAGTCCGCCGGTGAGGTCCTGGTCGTCACGGGCATGTCCGGCGCCGGGCGGACGACCGCTGCCAACGCGCTCGAAGACCTCGGTTGGTACGTCGTCGACAACCTGCCGCCGCAGATGCTGCGGCCGCTGTTCGACCTGACCGCTCTCGCGGGGGGTGATGCCCTGCCGAAGATCGCGGCCGTCGTCGACGTGCGCGGGCGCGATCTGTTCGCAGAGCTCCCCGCCATCACGAGCGCGCTGCGCACCGGCCGCCAGCTGCGGGTGCTGTTCCTCGACTCCTCCGACGACGTTCTCGTTCGCCGGTTCGAGTCGGTGCGCAGGCCCCACCCGCTGCAGGGTGACGGGACGATTCTCGACGGCATCCGGATCGAGCGCGAACGGGTCGCGGTGATCCGCGAGGCCGCCGATGTCATCGTCGACACGAGCGCCATGAACATCCACCAGCTCGTGAGCCATATCGTCGACCTGTTCAGAGACGAGGGCGAGGCGGCGCACACCCTCACCGTCATGAGCTTCGGCTTCAAATACGGGCTGCCGCCGGATGTCGATCTCGTCGCGGACATGCGGTTTCTGCCGAACCCGTTCTGGATCCCCGAGCTGAAGGGCCGCACCGGCGAAGAGGGGGCGGTGCGCGATTACGTGCTCGGGCAGAGCGGCGCGCGAGAGTTCATCGACGCCTACGCCCTCGCCCTGCGCCCCGTGTTGGAGGGCTACCAGCGGGAGAACAAGCGGCACTCGGTGCTCGCGGTCGGGTGTACCGGCGGCAAGCATCGCTCCGTCGTCACGGCGATCGAGCTCGCCGACAGGCTCGCGCAGGTTCCCGGGGTGCGTGTGCGCGTGAAACACCGCGACCTCGGTCGCGAGTAGGCTGTTCTTTCGTTCGCTTCCCCTGACCGAAGGATCGCCGTGTCGCTGACCGCTGACGTGAAAACCGAGTTGGCCGCGATCCGCGACCCTCGTCCCACGGCTCGGATCGCTGAGCTCACCGCGATTCTGCGCTTCTCCGGCGGCCTGCATTCGATCGCCGGCCGTGTCGCCGTCGAGGCGGAGCTGGAGACCGACCCGCTCGCGCGTCGCGTCGCTCGCGACATCATGGAGCTGTACGGTGTGCGTCCTGAGCTACACCGTGTGCAGGCCTCGGGTGGGCCGAATGGGCGCGCCGGCGGCCACTTCGCCGTCCGCGTCATCGAGGGCGGCGAGACTCTCGCCCGTCAGACCGGGTTGCTCGACGCTCGTCGTCGCCCCGTGCGCGGGCTGCCCAATCGGTTGACGACGGGTGCCCGGTACGATCTGGCCGCCGTGTGGCGCGGTGCGTTCCTCGCGAGCGGTGCCCTGTCCGAGCCGGGGCGTTCGGCGGCGCTGGAGGTTGCCTGCCCGTCGGGCGAGACCGCGATGGCGCTGGTCGGCGCAGGCCATCGTCTCGGCATTGCCGCGAAGGCTCGGGAGGTGCGCGGGGTGCCGCGCGTCGTCGTTCGTGACGGCGAGGCGATCCGGGTCGCCCTGGCGGAGATGGGTGCCGCCAAGACGGCGCAGGCGTGGGAGGATCTGCGTCAGCGCCGCGAAGTGCGCGCCGACGTCAACCGGCTCGTGAACTTCGACGATGCCAATCTGCGACGTTCGGCCCAGGCCGCCGTCGCGGCGTGTGCACGGGTCGAGCGCGCGCTGCAGATCCTCGGCGACGACGTACCCGAGCATCTGCAGGAGGCCGGCGAGCTGCGGCTCGCGCATCGCGACGCCAGTCTGGACGAGCTCGGTCACCACGCCGACCCGCCGTTGACGAAGGATGCCGTGGCCGGCCGCATCCGCCGGCTGCTCGCGATGGCCGACAAGAAGGCCGCGCACGAGGGAATTCCGGGGACGGATGCCGCCGTCCCCGACGGTTTCGACGACTGACGCCTCCGCGGAAGGCGTCTTCGCCGACTCATAGGAGGTGCAAGGGAACAACCCCCTGCCGTGGACGTTCCACGTCAATAGGATGAAGAGCGTCCCCTCGCCGCGCGCGCTCGCGCGGCGCCGACAGGAAGAAGAGAAGATGGCGAAGTACACCCTGCCCGACCTCCCGTACGATTTCGCGGCGCTCGAGCCGCACATCAGCGGCAAGATCATGCAGCTGCACCACGACAAGCACCATGCGGCGTATGTCGCCGGGGCCAACACCGCGCTCGACCAGCTCGCCGAGGCGCGCGAGAGCGGCAGCCTGGCGAACGTGAACAAGCTCGAGAAGGACCTCGCGTTCAACCTCGGCGGCCACGTCAACCACTCGGTCTTCTGGACGAACCTCGCCCCGGCCGGCGACGGCGGTGGCGAGGCCCCCGAAGGCGAGCTGAAGGCCGCGATCGACGAGTTCTTCGGCGGTTTCGAGAAGTTCCAGGCCCACTTCACCGCCGCCGCGACCGGCATCCAGGGCTCCGGCTGGGCGGTGCTCAGCTGGGACGTGCTCGGCGAGCAGCTGATCATCCAGCAGCTGTTCGATCAGCAGTCGAACACGGCACAGGGGACCGTGCCGATCTTCCAGCTCGACATGTGGGAGCACGCCTTCTACCTCGACTACCTCAACGTCAAGGCCGACTACGTCAAGGCGGTCTGGAACATCGCGAACTGGCAGAACGTCGCCGAGCGTTTTTCGACGGCGCGCGACAAGACGGCGGGCCTGCTCTCGTAGTAGGGTCGTGACCAGATGAGGATGCCGGGCAGGCCCCGGACGACGGGGTGAACCCGGCATCCTTCTTCACATCAGACGATCGCGTTCCGGGTGCGTCGAGCACGGCGACACGGACGCGACAAGAACCGG
>JASGEE010000036.1:0-6668 GCA_047606715.1 Microbacterium sp. | reverse complement strand
GACGCTGGAGTGCGTGCTGCGCGTGGAACGCTTCGCGCCCTGAGGCGGTGAAGCGCGGGGAGGACCAGCGTCCAGCCTCGTCTGAGTGTTCATGGCGGTTGTGGCGTCTTCGTGGCTCGTGACGCCGCCACGAGTGTCATGGAGTTGGATGCCGGCATCCTCCCCCAACCGCTCGCGCTTCGCCGCTTCCGGGTCGAACGATTGCATGGCGAGCAAAGCTATGAATATACTTTCCAGCCGGGGCACCATCGGGAAGCCCCGGACCCGTTGTCTTGTCGTCTGGGGGTGTCAGAACCGGGGATTTTCGCGAGGCTAACTGTATTTTGGAGAAGACACAATGACAAGGGAAACCAACAGGCGTAAAATTTTCGCGGTGCTGGGGGGGGGGCTCGTCCTCGGCATCGGCGCGGCGGTGACGCTCGCGGCCTGGAACGATTCTGAGTTTGCGACCGGCACGTTCGCGGCGGGGTCCTTCAACCTCGAAGGTGCGACGGACGGCGCCGACGGCACCTACTCCGATCACGCCAGCGCGGGTGCGGCCGCTTCGCTCGAGTTCACGCTGCCGCTGGCCGAGAACCTCGCGCCGGAAGACGTCGTGTACGCCCCGTTCTGGGTGCGGTTGGATGCCGACACCACGACGGGTGCGACGCTCATGGCCTCGTCGGCCGAGGGCACGGACACGACCGGGGCCAACGCCGCCGAGCTCTCCTACGACGTGTACGCGATCGATCCGTCCGCGACGTGCGATGCGACCGCGACGGCGGGCACCCAGGTGGCCACCGGCACCGACCTCGACGACTTCACCGCGGTCGACACGGTGACGCTGCTGGAGGGGTCCGCAGGCGCCGCCGGCACACCGGTGCAGCTGTGCTTCATCGTCACCGCGGGAGCAGACCTGGAGCAGGGCGGCGAGACTTCGGCGACCTGGTCGTTCACGGCCACTTCGACGACCTGATCGTGATGACGACCCGCGCGCGCCTGCGGGAGCGTTCGCGCCTGCGGTCTCGTCGTGTGCGTGCTGTCCTCGCGGGTGGTCTCGTACTCGGTATCGGGGCGGCGGCGACGCTCGCCGCCTGGAACGACTCCGAGTACACCGCCGCGACGATCACGGCGGGAACGTTCGACATCGTCGGCTCGACCGACGGGTCGACGTTCGATGATCATCCGTCCACGGACCCGGCGACGCTGTCGTTCTCGGCCGCGGTCAGCGCCATCACGCCCGGTGACACGGTCTACGCCCTGTTCAGCGTCAAGACGGCGGAGGAGTCGATGGCCGGCACCGTCCAACTCGTCGCCGACAATGGGTCGTCGCTCACGGGGCTTGCCGCGGCACTGACCTACGGGGTCAGCACCGTATCTGGAACCACGTGCGATTCGACGACCTTCAGCGCCGGCACGGCCGTCGTCGCGTCAGGTTCCGCGCTCACGGTCGACGGGACCGGGACGCAGTCCCTGTCCGCGAACGGCGGCAACCAGGTCAACTACTGCTTCGCGGTGACGCTGCCGACGGGGGCAGCCAGCTCTCTTCAGGGTACGTCGACCACGCCCGTGTGGTATGTCAGTGCCACCTCCAGCTGAGCGGTGAGCATGACGTCGACCTCACGCCCGCTCCGGCGGCCCGGCATCGGCCGGGCCGCCGGAGATGTGCTGCTGTGGCTGGCGGCGGCGGCAGGCTCGGTCTGCATCGTGCTCGTCGTGCTCGCGTACGTCTTCGACATCACGCTGATCATGTTCCGCACCGGGTCGATGTCGCCGACCATCCCGGCGGGGTCGGTCGCGCTGGTGCAACGGGTCGAGGCATCTGCCGTCGAGGTCGGCGACGTCGTCACGGTCGATCGAGCGGGTCAGCTGCCCGTCACCCATCGTGTGCGCACGGTCGAGCCCGGGGAGACCGAGGACGAACGCGTGCTCACGCTCCGCGGGGATGCGAACGAGCAGGACGACCCGTACCCCTACACGGTGACCTCGGTGCGACGGGTGCTGTTCTCGATCCCGGGCGCCGCGGGCGTCATCGTGGCCTTCGCGAACCCGTTCGTGCTGGGCGGGGTGACCGTCGCGGCCGCCGTGCTCGTCGGCTGGGCGTTCTGGCCCGGCGACCCGCTCGGCACGCGAGCCGAGCCCGACCGCGGGGACGGCACCGGTCATCGCGAAGCGGCATCTGAGCCCGAGCGTGCGTCCGAGGCGAAGCGGGCATGAGCATGTTCCGGAATGCGTGCGCGGGGATCGTGGTCGCGGTGAGCGTGGCCTGTGGCGGGATCGTCGGCGCGGCACCGGCGGCGGCTGCGCCGGTGACCGAGACCGTGCAGGGCCGGTACCTGAGGCTTGTCTCCGTCGCGGACTGGGAGGCCGCCGCGCAGATGGGCGTGGGCAGCACCGTGCGCTGGGACCTGACCGTCAGCGTCGCTGCCCCCACGCCGGGACGGGTGGAGATCACCATGAGCGCCGACGGAACGATGCCGCTCGAGCTCGACGTCCTATCGTGCGGGCAGGCCTGGGTGGGGGAGACGTGCCCCGGAGGCGCCGAGGTGCTGCGTGAGGCGTGGTTGCTGCCGCTCGGGGACGGGCGCCAGTCGTTGGCCTCGATGACCGACACCGCCGTCATGCACCTGCGGATCGAGGCCACGCGGGTCGCGGGAGACGCGGACACGTACACCGACCTGCGGGTCTACGCCGCCGGTGTCGGCGACGAGGTCGCCGTCGGCCCCAGCGGCGCCGAGCTTCCCGCCACGGGAATGTCGCCGGTGCTCCCGGTGGTTCTCGGCTGCCTGGTCGTGGTGCTGATCGGGGGTGGGCTCCTCCTGCTGCGGCGCGAACGGCAGCGTTCGCGGCGCGACGGCACGGAGCGACACCCGTGAGCCCGGTGCGAGGGCACGGAGCAGCCTCGTGAACACTCTGCGGCGATGGGTCGCGTGCCTGGCCGGGCTTGGGGTGCTCCTCGGTCTCTCGGTGGCCCCGGGGCCAACGGCCACCGATGCCGCGTGGACCGATGCGGAGCAGGTCGAGGCGACGACCATGACGGTGATGCGCCTGGTGCCGCCACAGATCCAGAGCGTTACCACGTGTCTGCATCCGCTCTACGGCATCCTTTCCACCGTCACGGTGCTCGCGGTGACGTGGAAGTGGCCCGACACGACGGCCCCCAACTACAACCCGTCGGCAGCGACGGCGACCTGGACCGTCGGCGGCATCACGAGCACGACCCAGGACACGACGTACAACTCGAACACGCAGGTGTATACGACGACCTTCAGTAAATCCGTTGTGGGGAATCTGCTCACCGGCCTCTCCTCGTCGGTCGGCGGTTCGTACACCGTCTCGGCGTCCACGACCTGGTCTCCGGTGTCGGGAAACACGTGGACCTCGCCCGCGGCATCCACCGTCACAGTCACCTACCCGGCGCTCGGCCTGGGAACCACCACGTGCACGTTCACGAACGGCACGTGAGCCGGGGATTCGGGATCCAGACAAATTCCGGTGTGAGCCTTGCGCTCATTGCTGGATCAAAGGAGTTTCCGTGCGAAGCCTGCGACTGAAGACGGTCATCGCGATCGTTGCGGTGATGGCTTCGCTGGTGGTTGTCCAGCCGTCTGCGCAAGCGCGCACTGTCGGCGTCTCGGCATCCGAGGAGGGCGACGAAGCGGCAACGGACTCCCCGACCGAAGAACAGCTCCAGGATGAGGCGATCGTGCAGCCGCTCGTCGATGCGTGGGAAGAGGTCACCGTGTACTCGGCCAGCCACTCCCTCGACGAGATGATTGCGGCGCGCGATGCGATCCTCGCCCAGCATCCGCTCGCGGAGGGTGAGAACGGCAGCCTGTTCACCGTCGACCCCGACGATGAGGGCCGCGGCATGAAGGTCGGCATCAACGCCTCATCGAGCGATCTCGCCGAGAGCGCCGTCGAGCGCGTCGTCTCCGAGATCGCCGACGTCGCCGCGTGCTCCTTTGAGATCGGCGCGGACCAGTCGGTCGATCTGTTCACCGGTGGGCGCCAGAATGACGTCTCTCCGCACGACGGCGGGGCCTCCATCTCGGCCCTCTACGGACGCGTCGCGCCCGAGACTTCGCCCACGGATGCCGGAGCGCGAGCGGGCGGGTCATAGACTTTCGGCGTGGGAGCCAATCTCAGCGCCGTCGCTGCGCACGCCGGGGTCAGCACCGCGACGGTCTCGCGCGTGCTCAACGGCCGCGCGGGAGTGTCGGAGGCCACCCGCGCGAGCGTGCTCGCCTCCGTCGACGTACTGGGCTTTCAGCGTCCCGCCCAGCTCATCCCTCGGCGCTCGGGTCAGATCGGTCTCATCGTGCCCGAGCTCGACGACCCCGTCGTGCCCCTGTTCGCGCAGTTCATCGAATCGTGCCTCGCGCAGGCCGGGTACATGCCGCTGCTGTGCACCCGCACGCCCGGCGGCGTGACCGAGTCGGAGTACGTCGACCTGCTGCGAGGCCATGGCGTCGCCGGCATCATCTTCGTCTCCGGTTTGCACGGTGACTCCACCGCCGACCTCACGCACTATCACCGCCTCATCGACAGCGGCATCCCCACCGTGCTGATCGGCGGCTACACCGACGAGATCGACGCGGCGTTCGTCTCGACCGACGACATCGCCGCCATGGACCAGGCCGTGCGCCACCTCGTCGAGCTCGGGCACACGCGCATCGGCCTCGCCGTCGGCTCCGACCGCTTCGTCGCGTCGCAGCGCAAGTCCGCGGGTTTCGCGCGCGCGGTGCACAAGTATCTCGGATCGGATGCCGAGGTGCACATCGCCTCGAGCCTGTCGACGGTCGAGGGCGGCGCGGCAGCCGCGACGCGCCTGGTCGGCGAGCAGTGCACGGCGATCGTGTGCGGCTCCGACCTCATCGCGCTCGGCGCGATCCGCGCGGTGCGGCGCGAGGGGCTCGAAGTGCCGCGCGACGTGTCGATCGTCGGCTACGACGACTCGCGCCTCATGGCCTTCACCGACCCCGCGCTGACCACGATCCGTCAACCCGTGCTCGCGATGGGCTCGGCCGCCGTCGATGCCCTCGTCGATGAGATCGGCGGCCAGGCGCGGCTGCGCGACGAGATGCTCTTCACCCCCGAGCTGGTGCTGCGCGAGTCGACGGCGAGCGTGCCCGTGTCCCGCAGCGTCGTCGTCACGCGCTGAGCGCGGTCTCGGCGTAGCGCCGCCCGCCCGGTGGCGCGGATTCCTCGGAACTCTGCCGCGTCGACCCCTTCGCCGTTCGGTGCGATCATCGCTCCTTGCGTGACTCTTGCAGGAAGTAAGCAACCTGTTGCTCTTGAATGCAATATCTTGCTATGGTTTGCAACTGATCGACATATCGATGTGTCGTGAACAGTGTGGTTCACAGCGGCCACGCATGTGACATCGGAAAAGAGGCACCAATGAAGGTGAACAAGAAGCGGTTGTTCGGCATCTCGATCCTGACGGCGCTCGCCGTCTCCGCGGCCGGCTGCTCGTCGAGTGACGGTGAGCAGACCGCCGATGAAACGGGCGCGGCATCTGCAGGCACCCTGACCGTCTGGGTCGACTCGAACCGCGCGGAAGCTATGGAGCAGGTCGCCGCCGACTTCGAGGCCGCCAAGGGCATCGCGGTCGAGATCGTCGTGCGCGACCTGAGCAAGATCCAGGAAGACTTCACGGCCCAGGTGCCCACGGGCGAGGGCCCCGACATCACGATCGGCTCCCACGACTGGATCGGCGCCCTGGTGCGCGACGGCGTCATCGCGCCCGTCGAGCTCGGCGACAAGACCGCGGACTTCAACCCCGTCGCGATCGAAGCGGTCAGCTACGACGGCCAGGTATACGGGGTGCCGTACTCGGTGGAGAACGTGGCGATCCTGCGCAACACGGCTCTCGCCGACTCGACGCCCGCGACCTTCGACGAGATGATCGCGGCGGGCGAGGCGAGCGGTGCGGAGTATCCGTTCCTCATCGGTCTCGACGAGAACACCGGCGACTCGTACCACCTGTACCCGTTCCAGACCTCGTTCGGCAGCTCGGTGTTCGCGCAGAACGCCGACGGCACGTTCGATCCCACCCAGCTGACGATCGGCGACGACGCGGGCGTCGAGTTCGCGGAGTGGCTCGGCGAGCAGGGCGAGGCCGGCATCCTCAAGCCCGGCCTGACGTCGGACCTCGCCAAGGCGGCCTTCAACGAGGGCAAGTCGCCGTACTACATCTCGGGTGCGTGGAACCTGCCCGACGCCGAGGCGGCCGGCATCGACGTCGCCGTCGATCCGATTCCGTCGGCCGGTGGTGAGGCCGCCAGCCCGTTCGTGGGCGTGCAGGCATTCTTCATCAGCGCGAAGTCGACCAACGCGCTGGCCGCGAACGAGTTCCTCGTGAACTACATCGCCACCCTCGACGTGCAGACCGCGCTGTTCGAGGTCGGCGCGCGCCTGCCCGCCCTCACCGAGGCGGCCGAGGCCGCCATCGCCTCCGACCCGCTCCAGGCGGGCTTCGCGGCCGCTGCCGAGAACGGCGTGCCCATGCCCAGCGTTCCCGAGATGGGTTCGGTCTGGGAAGACTGGGGCAAGGCCTCCGTCGCGATCATGAAGGGCGCCGACCCGGAGTCGACGTGGGAGGAGATGGCTGCCTCCATCCAGGAGAAGATCGGCTGATCCTCCGGCGGGGATGCCGGCGACGGAATCCCCGCCACTTCTTCCTT
>JASGEE010000035.1:0-25311 GCA_047606715.1 Microbacterium sp. | reverse complement strand
CGTGCGCTTGGTCGGCTTGCCCTCGAAGTTGTGGCGGAGGTTCGCCTGCTGCTTCTTGATCTTTCCGCTTCCGGTGACCTTGAAGCGCTTCTTGGCGCCCGAGTGGGTCTTCTGCTTCGGCATGTCTACATCCTTCGTTGTGGTTCCCGCGGAGCGGGGGTTCGTGGGTGCCTACTCCGCGTCGGCGGTGTCGGCTGCGGGAGCTCCCGCGCGCGCCTGGCGCGCGGCCTCCTTGTTGGCGGCCCGCTGAGCGTTCTGCTCGGTCTTGACCTCGGACTTGTTCTTGTGCGGTGCGATGACCATCACCATGTTGCGACCGTCGATCGTGGGGTTCGATTCCACGGTGCCGAACTCGGCGACGTCCTCGGCGAACTTGCGCAGCAGGCGCACGCCCTGCTCGGGACGCGACTGCTCGCGCCCACGGAAGAGGATCATGGCCTTGACCTTGTCGCCGGACTGCAGGAAGCCCTCGGCACGCTTGAGCTTGGTCGTGTAGTCGTGCGCCTCGATCTTCAGGCGGAAGCGCACCTCCTTGAGGACCGTGTTGGCCTGATTGCGGCGCGCTTCCTTGGCCTTCTGGGCGGCTTCGTACTTGTACTTGCCGTAGTCCATGATCTTGACCACGGGCGGCTTCGAGTTGGGCGCGACCTCGACGAGGTCGAGATCCGCCTCCTGAGCGAGGCGCAGCGCGACCTCGATGCGGACGACGCCGACCTGCTCACCCGCGGGACCGACGAGGCGGACCTCGGGGACGCGGATGCGGTCATTGGTGCGGGGATCGCTGATGCGGGACTCCTTAGTCGTACGGGTGGCGGAAGAATCTCACGTCCACCCCGCACGACGCGCACGTCGGCTTCGTTCCTGCACCCTGCAACCACGGCTATGGCTACCCCGTCGAACGGGGCGGAGTGCGTGACCCGGTAGCCTGGAGCGGCAAGCGCGGGTGGGATGTGATCCTCTTTCGATCCGGAGTAGAACACTCCGGCGCCCGCCCAGTCTAGCAGAGAGCACCCCGTGTCCACGATTCCCGCCTCCCCCGACCACGCGCACGCCGAAGAGCTGCAGACGGATGCCGAACGCCTCGCCCGCTGGGAGGAGCAGGAACGCGCCGCCGAGGCGGCCACCCGCGACATCGCCGACGTGCCCGCCGTCGAGATCATCACGGCCGCCGCCGTGCACCTGATGAGCGCCGCAGCCGTCAAAGTGGGCCTCGCCGACGACCCCACCCAGCAGCTCGATCTCGACGAGGCACGCAAGCTCATCGGGGCCCTCGCCGGACTCGTCACGGCCGGCGCCCCGGAGATCAGCGACATGCACGCACGCTCGCTACGCGACGGGCTGCGCTCGCTTCAGCTCGCGTTCCGCGAGGCATCGGTCATCCCCGACCCGATCGGCAAGGGGCCCGGCGAGAAGTGGACAGGTCCTGTCACCTGACCCTCAGGCGCGTACGAGTCTGACCGTCAACGAGTCCACGAGCACCGCGACGCGGTCATCGGCGGCCCAGCGCGCGGCGAGTCGCTGCAGAACCGCGTCGAGCTCGGACTGCTCCAGACCCGCGACGAGGAAGAGGCGCACGACCAGTTCCGGCCCGCGCAGGCGCGCATCCGGGTCGCCCGCCTCGACCGCGAGGTCGAGCACGCCGAGCTCCGACCCGATCGAGGCCTGCAGCCCGGCGTACACCTCGGGCGACGCGTGAGCGGGCTCCCACCGCTGATCCTGCCCGATCGCCCAGACCGCCGGCCGGCGCAACACGAACTCGGTGGGCGAACCGGGGTCGATGACGATGAGATCGGTGTCATCGGCCGCCGCCGACAGCGCCGTGCGCACGCCGTCGGCCGGCACCGGCCGCGCCGCCGGGTCCCACGCCGCCATCGTGGCCACCGACGTGAACACCGGCAGCACACGCCGCCCGTCGGGGGCCGCAACCGTCACGATCGACAGCTCCTGCGTCTTGTCCACCGCCAACCCCGAAGGCGCGATACCGACATCGCCCGCTTCGGCGACGAGCGGAATCAACAGCCGCGCGGTGCGGTAGGCGTCGACGACCGCCGCAGCGTCACCGGAACCGGCACGGAACGCCGTCAGCGCCGTCCACAGCGCCGGGTCGGGGGAACCGTCGTCGCCGGCGTGCGGGTTCGCCTCGAAGCTGCGCCCGGCCCACGGCACTCCCGCCGAATCGGCGGACGGAGCGCAAGAGTGCGCGGCGGGATCCGCCCCGGCATCCGCCCCGTCGTCAGATGCCCGCGACATCCAGCGCCTCGGCGAGCGTGAACGCCCCGGCATACAGCGCCTTGCCGACGATCGCACCCTCGACGCCGAGCGGCACCATTTCGCGCAGGGCGGCGATGTCATCGAGAGTCGCGATGCCGCCGGAGGCGACGACCGGCTTCACCGTGCGCGAGGTGACCTCCCGCAGAAGGTCGAGGTTCGGGCCCTTGAGCATGCCGTCCTTCGTGACGTCGGTCACGACGTAGCGACTGCAGCCGGCGTCTTCCAGACGCTGCAGCACCTGCCAGAGGTCGCCGCCCTCGCGCGTCCAGCCGCGGGCCGCGAGCGTCGTGCCGCGCACGTCGAGCCCGACGGCGATCGCATCCCCGTAACGGCCGATGACATCGGCGGCCCACTCCGGGTTCTCCAGCGCGGCCGTGCCGAGATTGATGCGCGCCGCTCCCGACTCGAGCGCGGCCTCCAGCGTCGCATCGTCGCGAATGCCACCGGACAGCTCCACCTGTACGCCTCGGAGCTGCTTGATGACCTTGCGCAGCACGGCGGCGTTGCTGCCCCGGCCGAAGGCGGCGTCGAGATCGACGAGGTGGACCCACTGCGCGCCGGCGCGCGCCCAGGCCAGCGCCGCATCGACGGGGTCGCCGTAGCTCGTCTCGGTTCCGGCGGCGCCCTGGGTCAGGCGAACCGCCTTTCCGCCGGCGACATCGACGGCGGGCAGCAGGATCAGGTGAGGGGTCGAGGCGAAATCGTTCATGGCTCCAGGCAGAGGTCAGGGGGCGCACTCCACGCGCACGAACCGCGCGCAGGCACGAAGTAAGAGACTACTCCGCCCGCGGCAGCGCCGAGACCCAGTTGCCCAGCAGTCGGATGCCGGCCGCTCCGCTCTTCTCCGGATGGAACTGCGTCGCACAGAGCGGGCCGTTCTCCACGGCGGCCAGGAACGGGCCACCGTGGTCACACCAGGCGAGCACGGGCGCGCGGAACGGCCGCATGACCTCGAGCGACCAGTGCTGCGCGGCGTAGGAGTGCACGAAGTAGAACCGCTCCTGCTCGATACCGGCGAACAGCGTCGATCCCTCGCCGACCCGCACGGTGTTCCAGCCCATGTGCGGCAGCACGGGGGCGTCGAGCTCGGTGACCGCGCCGGGCCACTGACCCAGCCCGACCGTGTCTTCGCCGCGCTCGACGCCGTGCTCGAACAGCACCTGCATCCCGACGCAGATCCCGAGCACCGCACGCCCTCCGGCCAACCGCCGCTCGATCGCCTCGTCGCCGCGACGTGCGCGCAGCGCATCCATGACCGCGTGGAACGCGCCGACACCGGGGACGACCAGACCCGCGGCATCCTGGATGAGCCCGCGATCGGACGTCAACCGCGCATCGGCGCCGGCGGCCGCGAGCGCCTTGACGGCCGAGTGGACGTTGCCCGATCCGTAGTCGAGCACGGCGACCAGCGGGGCTGCGCCCGATGTCGCGGCCGGGTCGGTCACAGCGCGCCCTTCGTGCTCGGGATGCCGACGACCTGCGCGTCGAGGGCCTTCGCCTGGCGGAACGCGCGAGCGAGGGCCTTGTACTCGGCCTCGGCGATGTGGTGCGGGTCGCGCCCGCCCAGCACTCTCACGTGGAGCGTGATCCCGGCGTGGAAGGCGATCGCCTCGAAGGTGTGCCGCACGAGGGATCCGGTGAAGTGGCCACCGATGAGGTGGTGCTCGAACCCGGCCGGTTCGCCGTCGTGGACGAGGTAGGGCCGTCCGCTGATGTCGACGACCGCCTGGGCGAGGGCCTCGTCGAGCGGGACGAGCGCGTCTCCGTAGCGCGAGATGCCCGTCTTGTCGCCGAGGGCCTGACGAATCGCCTGACCCAGCACGATCGCGACGTCTTCGACAGTGTGGTGCGCGTCGATGTCGGTGTCGCCCGAGGCGCGGACGGTGAGATCCGTCAGCGAGTGCTTCGCGAACGCCGTCAGCAGGTGGTTGTAGAAGGGCACGGTCGTGTCGATGTGGCTGCGCCCGGTGCCGTCGAGGTCGAGGTCGAGGTCGACGGTGGATTCGCTCGTCGCGCGGCGGATCGCGGCTGTGCGGGGCGCAGAGGTGCTCATGGAGCCGATTCTACTGAGCGCGCACGCCCCGCCGGCCGACTATGCGCCGCCGTCCCCGAGCGAGGCCAGTGCGTCGAGGAAGGCGGTCGTCTCGTTCTCGGTGCCGGCCGTGACGCGCAGCGCGTGCGCGATGCCGACGTCGCGGATGAGCACGCCCCGGTCGTAGAGTGCCTGCCAGGTGGCGGCCGGGTCTCGGACTCCCGAGAAGAGCACGAAATTCGTCCAGCTCTCATAGGTCCGGTACCCCAGGGCATCGAGGGTCGCCGAGATGCGGTCGCGCTGCACGACGATCTCATCGACCATCGCGAGCATCGCGGGCGCGTGGCGCAGAGCGGCCGCCGCAGCAGCCTGCGTGAGCGCGCTGAGGTGGTAAGGCAGGCGCACGAGCCGCAGCGCGTCGACGATCGCCGGGTCGGCCGCGAGGTAACCGACCCGCGCCCCGGCGAAGGCGAAGGCCTTGCTCATCGTGCGCGAGACGACGAGGCGCTCCCGGCCCGGCAGCAGAGTCAGAGCCGAGCGCGAGTCGTGCGGCGCGAACTCCTGGTAAGCCTCGTCCACGATCACGATGCCGTCTGCGGCCTCATAGGCCGCCTCGACGACGTCGAGGCCGAGGGGTGTGCCGGTGGGGTTGTTCGGCGCGCACAGGAACACGACGTCGGGTCGTGCCCGTTCGATCTGTTCGGCGGCATCCTCGGCGGCCACGGCGAAATCGACGTCGCGCGTGCCCGTGACGTAGTCGGCACCCGTCGCGCGCGTCAGCAGCGGATACATCGAATAGGTCGGCGCGAAGCCGAAAGCGGTACGGCCGGGACCGGCGAAAGCCTGCAAGAGGTGCTGCAGGACCTCGTTCGAGCCGTTCGCGGCCCAGATCTGGTCGGCACTCAGCCCGTGCCCGAGGTAGTCGGCGAACCCTTCGCGCAACCCGGTGAACTCCCGGTCGGGATATCGGTTGACCTCGCGCAGTGCGCGGGCGACGCCGTCGAGGATGTCGTCGGCGACCTCTTCGGGAACCGGGTGGGTGTTCTCGTTGACGTTGAGCGCCACCGGCAAGGGGGCCTGCGGGGCTCCGTACGGCTTCAGCCCGCGCAAGTCGGGTCTGAGGGGCAGGTCTTCCAGGCGTGCGCTCACCCAGCCCATCGTAGACGCCGCGCTCACCGCTCGGCGGAGTACTCCAGCGGAATCGCGAGCGACTGGCCGGAGTCGAGCGTGCCTGAGGAGAGGGCATTGAGCCGCATGATCGCGTCGACGACGTCGCGCGGGTCGGCATCCGGAGCGGCCGACTCGGCGATCGACCAGAGCGTGTCGCCGGGCATCACCGTCACGTATTCGAACGTGCCGGCGGGAGCGCCGCCCTCGTTCGCCGCGAGGGCGCCGCCGGAGACGAGCACGAAGCTCAGCACGACGACCGCGGGCACCGAGGCGAGGAAGACCAGCGCTCGCCGTCCCCGCGTCGTCAGACGCAGGCGCGTCGTTCGCGTGGCGGGTGCCACGGGACGCAGTCGCGCCAGCGGTGCAGAGCCGGCGAAGTCGATGGCGGTCATTTTTCCTCCTCAGGACGGATGCCTCGGGATGTGGAGAGGTTCGTATGCGGCCCTCGGCCGGGAGGGCCGCATACGAAGTTCTCTTCCGAAGCTATCTTCGATATTATTCTCTTGTCAAGAGCGCTGATCTCGGAGCCGGATCGAACACGACACGCGCGCGCTTGCCTCGAGATGGCTCCGAGACCGGATACGGTTTCGACAGGAAGACCCCATCACCAACCTCCGACATTCGAAGGCCCTGCCTTCCGCCGGACCCGCAGAAGGAGCGTGCGACATGGCCGAGCGGCCCCAGACCCGCCGGAGAAAGAGCCTGAGCGACAAGCAGATGGCGATTCTCGAGGTCATCCAGACATCGATCGCCCGCCACGGGTATCCGCCGAGCATGCGCGAGATCGGCGATGCCGTCGGCCTGAAGTCGCTCTCCAGCGTCACGCACCAGCTCAACCAGCTGGAGCTGAGCGGCTATCTGCGCCGAGACGCCGGCAAGACGCGCGCGATGGAGGTGCTGATCGATCTTCCCGGGCTCGCCACCGAGAACCCCGCCGACCTCGGCGCCGCGGTGGGCGATGCCGCCCTCGTCCCCCTCGTCGGACGCATCGCGGCGGGCGTGCCCATCACGGCGGACCAGCAGGTCGAGGAGATCTTCCCCCTCCCCCGTCAGCTCGTCGGCAAGGGCGAGCTGTTCATGCTCAAAGTCAGCGGCGAGTCGATGATCGACGCGGCGATCTGCGACGGCGACTGGGTCGTCGTGCGCTCTCAGCCCACCGCCGACAACGGCGACATCGTGGCGGCCATGCTCGACGGCGAGGCGACCGTCAAGACCTTCCGCCAGCGTGACGGTCACACGTGGCTGCTGCCGCGCAACTCGGCGTTCGAGCCGATCCTCGGCGACGATGCCGTCGTGCTCGGCCGGGTCGTCGCGGTGCTGCGCGCGGTCTGACCCGCCGGCGCCGTCTCGGTGCGGCCGGCGCCGGCATCGCGATCGGGGCCGGCATCCTGGCGATCGCGCTGAGCGCGGGGGCGACGGCGGTCGTCGCCGCGGCTGAGCAGCGGGGTCTGTCGCCGGCGGGGCTCGACGCCATCTACCGACATCTCGTGTCGGACATGGCCCAGACCTCCGCCGTGGTCACCGTGCTCGGCGTCCTGATCGCCGTCATCGGCTGGTGCTTGGGCAGCCCGCTCGCCGCGCGCACGGGTAGGCGGTCGGCGCGGTCGAAGCATGCTCGCGCCGCCGAGAAGTGAGTCGAAACGCGAGCAGGGATGCCGCCGCCACGCGACGCGGAGCCGGTGCGGATCACGCCCCGATGCGCTCGCGCACGTGCGCCGTCGCCGCGACGAGGGTGCGCAGCGACGCCACCGTCTCGTCGTAGCCGCGCGTCTTCAGCCCGCAGTCGGGGTTGACCCACACCTGGTGCAGCGGCAACGCGGCCACGGCACGCTCGAGCAGATCGGTCACCTCGATGACCGATGGCACGCGCGGCGAGTGGATGTCGTACACGCCCGGGCCGATACCGGCCGGAAAGCCCGACGCCGCGATGTCGACGATGACCTCACCGCGGCTGCGGGCCGCCTCGATCGAGGTGACGTCGGCATCCAGCGCGGCGATCGCGTCGATCACGACGCCGAACTCCGAGTAGCACAGGTGCGTGTGCACCTGTGTGGCGGCCTTCGCCCCGGCCGTCGCGAGCCGGAACGACCCCACCGACCAGTCCAGGTAGTCGGCCTGGTCGGCGCGCCCCAGCGGCAGCAGCTCACGCAGAGCCGGCTCGTCGACCTGGATGATCCGGATGCCGGCATCCTCGAGGTCGGCGATCTCGTCGCGCAGGGCCAGCGCCACCTGATCGGCAGTGGAGCGCAACGGCTGATCGTCGCGCACGAACGACCAGGCCAGGATCGTCACCGGACCGGTCAGCATGCCCTTGACGGGCCGCTCGGTCAACGACTGCGCGTACGTCGCCCACGCCACCGTGATCGGCGCCGGACGCGACACGTCGCCCCAGAGGATCGACGGGCGCGTCGCCCGCGAGCCGTACGACTGCACCCAGCCGTGCTGCGTGACGGCGAAGCCGTCGAGGTGCTCGGCGAAGTACTGCACCATGTCGTTGCGCTCCGCCTCGCCGTGCACGAGCACATCGAGACCGAGGTCTTCTTGCAGCGCGATGACGCGTGCGATCTCCTCGCGCAAGAACTGCTCATACGCGGCGGTGTCGATCTCGCCTCGGACATGCCGCGCACGGGCACGGCGGATGTCACCGGTCTGCGGGAACGACCCGATCGTCGTCGTCGGCAGCACCGGCAGGCACAGCGCCTCCTGCGCCGCGACGCGGGTGTCGGCGGCGACGCGCGCGAAGTCGGCCGCGGTCAGCGCGTCCGTGCGGACGCGAACTGCCCTCTCGCACACCCCCGGCGCCGCAAGACGGTCGGCGAGGGCGTCGGATGCGGCGGTCAGCTCCGCGGCGATCGCCGCGCGCCCCTCGACCAGTCCGCGGGCGAGGGTGGCGACCTGAGCCGTCTTCTGATCCGCGAAGGCCAGCCACGAGCGCAGCCGCGCATCGAGCGCGGCCTCCTCGGCGACGTCGTGCGGCACATGCTGCAACGAGGTCGAGGTGCCGGCGGCCACAGCGGCGCCGAGCCCCCGGAGCACCTGGAGCTTCGACCAGGCGGCCTCCAGGTCGCCGCGCCAGATGTTGCGTCCGTCGATGACGCCGCCAACGAGGGTCTTGCCGGGAAGACCCCCCACCGCCGCGGGCACGCCGCCCCGATGCAGGTCGATCGCGAGCGCTTCGACGGGGGATGCCGCCAACACTTGCCATGCCTCCGGCGACAGTTGCGCGTATCCGGCCGCGACGAGGATCGCGGGGCGGTCTGCTGCAGCACCGAGCACCGCGTAGGCGCGTTCGGCGGCCGCCGCGAGGCGGGCGGGGGTGTGCGCCAGCGTCTCGCTGACGAGAGCCGGCTCATCCAGCTGCACCCATGCGGCCCCGGCCGCCCGCAGCCCCGCGAGCAGTTCGGCGTAGACCGCCAGCACGTCATCGAGCCGAGTGAGGGGGTCGAACCCGTCCGGAGCCTCGTCGGTGGCCTTCGCGAGCGCGAGGAGCGTCACGGGGCCGACCACGACCGGTCGCACGGCGAACCCGTCGGCCGACGCTTCGGCGACCTGGCGCACGAGGCGGTCGCTCGAGAGCGCAAAAGCGGTCTCCGGGCCGATCTCGGGCACGAGATAGTGATAGTTCGTGTCGAACCACTTCGTCATCTCCAGCGGTGCTCGCTCACCCTCGCCGCGGGCGGCGGTGAAGTATGCACTCAGCGGAATGGAACCGTCCGCCGCGCGCAGATCGGCGAATCGAGCCGGCAGCGCGCCGACGACGATCGCGGCGTCGAGCACCTGGTCGTAGAAGGAGAACGACTCGGGGATCGACGAGTCGTCACGGCCGAGCCCGAGACGGGCCAACCGTTCGCGCGTGAGGCGCCGCAGCCGGGAGGCCTCGCGCTCCAGACCCTGCTCGTCGAGGTCGCCGGCCCAGTGCGCCTCGAGGGCGCGCTTGAGTTCGCGGCGACGGCCGATGCGCGGATAGCCGAGGATCGTCCCGGCGGGGAAGACAGCGGGGATGGCGGACACGTCGTGCTCTCCTATCGGATGGGGTTCGTCGCCGTGGCGATGCCGGCCTCGGCCAGCACGTCGAGCACGGTCGCGTGGTTGTTGAAGGCGTAGAGATGGATGCCGGGCGCTCCGCCGGCCCGCACCTCGCGTGCCAGAGCAGCCGCGTGCGCGATGCCGACGGCGCGCTGGGCGGCGGCATCCGGAGCCTTGTCGAGTGCGGCGGCGAGCGCGGTCGGCCGTGGATCGCCGGTGAGCTCGAGCACGCGGCGCAGGCGCGCGGGCGAGGTGATCGGCATGATGCCCGGCAGGATCGGGATGTGCACACCCTCGGCGCGGGCACGCTCGACGAAACCGAGGTACTCGTCGGCGTGGAAGAACAGCTGCGTGATGGCCGAGCCGGCGCCGGCGGCCTGCTTGGCCAGAAGGGCGTCGATGTCTTCGAAGCGGTGCCGCGAACGCGGATGCCCGTTGGGGAATGCGGCGACCGAGATCTCCACACCCTCGCCGTGCGGCGATCGCTCCGCCTGCACGCGACCGATGAGCTCCACCAGCTGGGCCGCCGTCTCCAGGTCGCCGAGGAAGACATCGTCTTCGCAGACTCCCGCGGGCGGATCGCCGCGCAGCGCGAGGAAACGCGTGATGCCGGCATCCAGGAACTCGCGGATGACGGCCGTCGCGGCGGCGTGCGTGCTGCCGACGCACGTGAGATGGGCCACCGGCGGCACCGCCGTCTCGCTCAGGATGTGCGTGAGCACCGCGAGCGAACGGCCGGCCGTCGATCCGCCGGCGCCGAAGGTCACCGAGATGAAGCGCGGACCGGCGTCGGCGAGCACTCGAATCGTGTCGTAGAGGGCGGGGAGGCCCGCTTCGGTGCGCGGCGGATAGATCTCGAAGGAGAACGGGACGACGGACATCGCAGCTTTCGGGTCAGGACGATCAGGGCCGGTTCGGCCGCGGAAGCGCACAGATGTGCTCTTCCGCGGGCGGGTGCCGGGCTCGGCTGTCGCTCCTGCCCGGTTGTCCGTGAAGACGAGGCCCGGGCGTCGATGTCACCACTCTAGAGCCCGACCCCGCGGTGCCGCGCCGCAGTGTGACGCTCTGTTTCACGGCGCGTACCGTGGTGGTCATGCCCGATGTGCTTCCCTACGGTTCCTGGCCCTCCCCGATCACGGCAGAGGTCGCGGCGGCCGCCGCCCCACGTTTCGAGGGCGCGGCGTTCGTCGCCGGCGACATCTGGTGGGGCGAGTCCGTACCCGCCGAGGCGGGTCGTACGACGGTGCGGCGGCGCGGGGCATCCGACGACATCGTGGACGTGCTCCCGGCGCCGTGGAGCGCGCGCTCGCGCGTGCACGAGTACGGCGGCGGTTCGTGGGCGGCATCCGACGACGGAAGGCTCTTCTTCGTGGAGGGCTCCGATCAGCGCGTCTGGACTCTGCGGCCGGGCGAGAACCCGCATCCGCTCACTCCCGCGCAGGGCGACGTACGCCACGGCGGGCTGTCCTGGCAGCACGGCGTGCTGCTCGCGGTGCGCGAGAATCACCTGCCCGAGCACGCCCGGCCGCACGACGGCGGCCCGTGCCGCGACCTCGTCTCGATCCCGCTCGACGGCTCGGCGGCGACGGATGCCGACGCGATCACGAGCCTCGTGCGCGGGGCCGCCGACTTCTACGCCCACCCCGCGCTCTCCCCCGACGGCACGCGGCTGGCGTGGATCTCGTGGGATCATCCCGACATGCCGTGGGACGACGCGAGCCTCATGGTGGGAGTGATCGACCCCATCACCGGCACGGTCGGCGACGCCTGGACGATCGCGACCGGCGAGCGCGTCTCGCCGCTGCAACCGGAGTGGACCGGCCCGGCCGAGCTCACGTTCGCGAGCGACCAGTCGGGACGGTGGAACCTGTACCGCGTCGACGTCGGCGACCCGCCGACCGAGCAGGGGAGCGACGAGCCCTCGCTGCGGCCGGTCGCTCCCGCGGATGCCGACACGGGCGGGCCGCTGTGGGTGCTCGGGACGCGATGGTACGCACCCCTGGCAGACGGACGAGTCGTTGCGGTCCGCACGAACGGCGCCGACGAGGTCGTCGTGATCGACACGGATGGCACCGTCCGCCCGCTCGGAGCCGCGGTGCGCTCGCGCGCGGTCATCGAGGCCGTCTCGGGCACGCGGGTGCTGATCACGTGCGGTGCGCCGGGGGTGACCGGCGTGTGGCTCGCGAATGTCGACGGCGATGTCGCGCTCGTGCGCGGGGGCGGGTTCGGTGCGGATGAGGAGTGGCTGCCGACCGGTCGCGCCGTCACCGCGGCCGGCCCCCACGGCCCGGTGCACGCGTTCGACTTTCCGCCGACGAATCCGAACGTCTGCGGCCCGGCCGATGCCCTGCCGCCCTACGTGGTGTTCGTCCACGGCGGGCCGACCGCCCATGTCGGCGGCGTCGCCGACGCCAAGACCGCGTTTTTCACGAGCCGAGGCATCGGCGTGCTCGACGTCAACTACGGCGGGTCGAGCGGCTACGGCCGCGCCTATCGCGAGCGGCTGCGCGGCGGGTGGGGTCTTGTGGACGTGGACGACGTGGTGGCTGCGGCATCCGGTGTGGCAGCAGAGGGACGAGCCGATCCCGCGCGCCTGGCCATCGAGGGCGGATCGGCCGGCGGGTGGACCGTGTTGGCGGCGCTGGCGACGACCGAGGTGTTCGGCGCCGGTATCTCCCGCTACGGCGTCGCCGATGCGCGGGCCCTGGCCGCCGACACGCACGACTTCGAGGCGCGCTATCTCGATGGCCTCATCGGGCCGCTTCCCGACGCCGAGCAGGTGTACGTGGAGCGCTCACCGCTCAGCCACATCGAGGGGTTTACCGTGCCGGTGCTCCTGCTGCAGGGCTCCGATGACGCCGTGGTGCCGCCCGCGCAGTCCGAGGCGATCCGCGACGCCCTGCGCGGGGCGGGGGTGCCGCACGCCTACGTCCTCTACGAGGGCGAGGGCCACGGCTTCCGACGCGCCGAGACGATCATCCACGCCCTCGAGTCGGAACTGAGCTTTCTCGGGCGGGTGTTCGGGTTCGACACCCCCGGCATCCCGCCGATCGCGCTGGGTTAACGCGCGCGAGCGCGCGCATAACTCAGGCTGTTTGGGGCTATACGGCGCGCGGAGCGCGATTTTGGGCAGTTCTGCCTGAGTTATGCGCCGCGCACCGCTCGCACCACACGGAATTTCAGCGCGCGAACGGGGCGAGCTCGGCGGCGAGACGCTCGGAGACGTGCGCGTGCAACGCCGTGCCGCCCTCTTCATGCGCCGTCGAGACGATGCGGCCGCTCTCGTGCACGGCGTTGACGAGGTCGCCGCGGGCGTACGGAACGAGCGCGCGCACCTCGACCGCCGGCAGCGGCAGCGCCTCTTCGATCGCGGCGCGCAACTCGTCGATGCCCTCCCCCGTGCGCGACGAGACGAACAGCGCGGACGGCTCCAGCCCGCGCAGCAACAACCGCGCGTCGTCGTCGACGAGGTCAGACTTGTTGAAGACGACGATCTCGCGTACGGCGCGCGCACCCACCTCGCCCATGACGTCGCGCACGGTCGCCAGCTGCGCCGCCGGATCGGGGTGCGACCCGTCGACGACATGTACGAGCACGTCGGCGTCGCCCACCTCTTCCAGCGTCGAGCGGAACGCCTCGACGAGCTGATGCGGCAGGTTCCGCACGAAGCCGACCGTATCGGTCAGGGTGTAGACGCGCCCGTCGGCGGCCTCGGCGCGGCGCACGGTCGCATCAAGAGTGGCGAACAGGGCGTTCTCGACGAGCACGCCGGCACTCGTGAGGCGGTTCAGCAGGCTCGACTTGCCGGCGTTGGTGTACCCGGCGATGGCGACCGAGGGGATCGTGTTGCGCTTGCGCTCGGCGCGCTTCGCCTCGCGCGACGGCGCGAAGTCGCGCAACTGCTTACGCAGCTGCGCCATGCGGGTACGGATGCGGCGCCGGTCGAGCTCGATCTTCGTCTCGCCGGGGCCACGCGACCCCATGCCCGCGCCACCGGCACCCACCTGACCGCCGGCCTGGCGGCTCATCGAGTCGCCCCAGCCGCGCAGGCGCGGCAGCAGGTATTCCAGCTGTGCCAGTTCGACCTGCGCCTTGCCCTCGCGGCTCTTGGCGTGCTGACTGAAGATGTCGAGGATGACCGTCGTCCGGTCGATCACCTTGACCTTCACCACGTCCTCGAGCGCGCGGCGCTGGCTGGGCGCGAGCTCGGTGTCGGCGATGACGGTATCGGCACCGACGGCGGCGACGAGGTCACGCAGCTCGGCCGCCTTGCCGCGACCGATGTAGGTCGCAGGATCCGGATGCGGCCGCCGCTGCAGCACGCCGTCGAGCACGACCGCTCCAGCGGTCTCGGCGAGGGCGGCGAGCTCGCGCAGCGAGTTCTCGGCATCCTCCTGCGAGCCCTGCGGATACACGCCGACGAGAACGACGTTTTCCAGCCGCAGTTGCCGGTACTCGACCTCGGTGACATCTTCCAGCTCGGTGGACAGGCCGGGCACGCGGCGCAGGGCGGCACGTTCCTCGCGATCCCACTGCTCGCCGTCGTCGGCGTACGACACCGTCGCGGCGTCCTGCAGCGCTTGCGCCGCGCCGAACACCTGAACGCCCGAGCGCGCATCGGCGCGTGCCAGCACCCGGTCGACCGGGTCGATCGGTGTCTCGTCGGCGCTGCCGGTGGATGGCCCGTCAGTCATCTGGTCCTTCTGCCGTAATGTCTCGTGGTGCAGTCTTCCAACCTAGTCTGCGCGAGCCGGCTCGGTGCGCGCTCAACACCCCGGTCGGAGGATGCCGCCAACTTCGGACCGTTTCGCGCGAACGCTCCGAGTATGGCGACATTCTCCGAACTTCGTGACACGCGCGCCGGCGCGCGAGGGGTTCTGGACAACGCCCGGCTCCGCTACGCTCACAGGGTGGCGAGCGACCATTACTTCAGTGCGTCTCCGTCCAGCCCAGAGCACCTCCGGCGCATCCAGGTGTCCCTCGGTGGACGCACAGGCGAAGTGACGACCGCGGGCGGGGTGTTCAGCCCCGACCATGTCGATGCGGGCACCGCCGTGCTCCTGGCCAACACGCCCCCGCCCCCGCCGGGCGGCAACCTGCTCGACCTCGGCTGCGGTTGGGGGCCCATCGCGCTGAGCGTCGCGGTGCAGTCGCCGCGGGCGACGGTGTGGGCCGTCGACGTCAACGAGCGCGCCCTCGACCTCGTCCGTCGCAACGCCGCACAGTGGGGACTCGACAACGTCCGCGCCGCGCTGCCCGACCAGGTGCCCGACGACATCGTGTTCCGCTCGATCCGCTCGAACCCGCCCATCCGGGTCGGCAAGAACGAGCTGCACGGGCTGCTCGAGCGGTGGCTCCCCCGGCTCGACGAGCGCAGCGACGCGTGGCTCGTCGTCCAACGCAATCTGGGCTCCGACTCACTGCAGCGCTGGCTGGATGCCACGTTCCACTCCGGCTATTCGATCAGCCGGGCCGCGACCGCGCGCGGCTTCCGCGTGCTCAAGATCCGTCGCCACGGTACGCCGACCACGACCGAGATCGCGTTGCCGTGACGGCGTCCCCCCGGGCGCGCTGAACCGACGCTACGCCAGCGCGACCTCGCCGGAGAAGACGAGGGCGGCCGGGCCCGACAGCAGCACGTGATCGCCGTCCACGCCGGCAACGATGCGCACACCGAGCGTGCCGCCGGGCACGTCGACGCTCCACCGCGCCGGCGCCGCCGGACCGGCCCAATGCCGCACCGCGAGGGCGGATGCCGCCACCCCCGTCCCGCACGACAGCGTCTCGCCGACGCCGCGCTCGAACACCCGCATCCGGATCGCGCCGATGCCCGCCTGCACAAGCGGGTCTGCGGGCACGACGAACTCGATGTTCGCTCCGGCGGGGGGCTTCGGATGCAGCTGCGGCTGCACCGTGAGGTCGAGCTCTTCCAACTCGGCGATGCTCGACAGGGCGACGACGACGTGCGGATTGCCGACATCGACGTGCTGGCCGGGGCGGGGCACGACGAGCCCACGAGCGCGCACGACGACGTCGGCGTCATCGACCCCGAACACCCCGAGATCGACCTCGAAGCCGAGGTCGCTGCGGGTGAGGGTCTTCACTCCGGCGCGCGTGCCGATCTGCAGCGGCGCGTCATCGATCGCCGCCAAGCCCGCCTCGACGAGGTATCTCGCGAAGACACGGATGCCGTTGCCGCACATCTCGGCGGCCGAGCCGTCGGCATTCCGGTAGTCCATGAACCACTCGACATCCGGGGTCGCCGCGCCCTCGGGGAGCGCGCGCGAACGGACGACGCGCAGGATGCCGTCGGCCCCGATCCCGAACCGACGGTCGCACAGCGCGGCGACCTGCTCGTCGCTCAGCGCCAGGGCGCCGTCGGGATCGGGGACGATCACGAAATCGTTGCCCGTCCCGTGGCCCTTGGTGAACGCGACGGTCTGTGCCATGCCCTCGAGTCTACGGCTGCGCTGTGACGTCGGCGATGAGCCGCTTGCCCGTCGCCCACGTCGCGAACGGCTCGTAGCCGAGCTCCTCGTAGAACCCCCGCACGCCGTCGTTCTCGGGGCGGACCATGAGTTGCACCTTCGGGCAGCCGAGGGCGATCAGGCGCTCCTCGGCCGCGGCGACGAGCCGGCGTCCGATGCCCTCGCCGCGACGATCCGGCGCACTCGCGAGGTAGTACAGCCAGCCCCGGTGACCGTCGTACCCGGCCATGACCGTTCCGACGACGCCCGCGCCGTCATCCGCGGCGACAAGGAACAGTTCGGGCTGCACGGTGAGTTTGCGCGCGATGTCCTGGTGGGGGTCGTTCCATGGGCGCGTGAGCCCGGCGTCCCGCCACAGCGCGACCACGGATTCGGTGTCAGCCGGGTCGAACGCACGGATGCGCAGAGTCACGCGACCGAGTCTGCCAGAGCCGCGACGTCGAGGTCGGGGGCGACCCAGGTCGTGGCGTCGTAGCGGCGGAACCACGACACCTGGCGTCGTGCGTACTTGCGGGTGAGGGCCTGGGTCTGGGCGATCGCCTCGGCCTCGGTGGTTCGGCCGTCGAGCACGGCGAGCGCTTGCGCGTACCCGATCGCGCGCCCCGCAGTGGGGCCATCGGCAATCCCGCGCTCGCGCAGCGCCGCGACCTCGCCGAGCAATCCTGCTCGCCACATCGTCTCGACGCGGCGGTCGAGCCGCTCGACGAGCTCGGCGCGATCGAGGTGGACTCCGATGATCGTCGTCGGTTCATGCCAGAGCACGGGACGATCGGGCAGGGCTGCCCCGTGCGTGCGGGCACCCTGCGCGATCACCTCGAGCGCGCGCACGACGCGGCGGCCGTTGCGCGGGTCGATCCGCGCGGCCGCCTCGGGATCGAGGGCACGGAGGCGGTCGAACAGTGCCCCGGCACCCCGTTCGTCGAGTTCGGCTTCGAGGGCTGCACGCAGCGCGTCGTCGTGTGGCGGGAAACGGAAGTCGTACACGACGCTCGAGACGTAGAGCCCCGAGCCGCCGACGAGGATCGCGTCGCCGCCGCGCGCGAAGATCGCCTCGATCGCGCCGCGAGCGGCATCCTGATACCACGCCACGGCCGCCTCGTCGGTGACATCCAGCACATCGAAGAGGTGGTGCGGGATGCCGCGCCGGTCGGAGTCCGGAAGCTTCGCGGTGCCGATGTCCATGCCGCGGTACAGCTGCATCGCGTCGGCGTTGACGATCTCCGCGGCGATCCCGCGCGCGATCAGCGCCTCGGCGAGCCGCAGAGACAGGTCGGTCTTTCCCGTTCCGGTCGCACCGACGACCGCCCACAGGTGCGGCACACGGTCCGCCGCGGTCACCGACCGGTGGTCTCGGCGACGCGAAGGGTGGGAATGCCCAGGCCGACGGCGCGCGGGGCTCCGTCGGATGCCGGGGCGGGGGCCGCGCACGACTCGGCCTGCGTGCGGTCCCACGCATCGCCCGCGCGGGTGCGGCGGATGCGCAGCGGTGCGCCGTCGGCACTGTCGGCGAGCAGGTGGAAGGGAGCGGCGTGGGTGACCGTCACGGCGACGACATCGCCGGGACGCGGCCTCTCGCTGCCGGCGGGCAGCTCGAAGTGCACGAGCCGGTTGTCCTCGGCGCGGCCGGTGAGACGGTGCGTCTCCGCATCCTTCTTGCCCTCCCCCGTCGAGACGAGAACCCGGAGTTCGCGGCCGACCTGGGCCTGGTTCTCCTCGAGCGAGATGCGATCCTGCAGCGCGACGAGACGCTCGTAGCGTTCCTGCACGACCTCCTTCCGCACCTGATCGGGCATGGTGGCCGCCGGGGTGCCCTCGCGGATCGAGTACTGGAACGTGAACGCCGAGGCGAACCGGGCCTGCTCGACCACACGCAGGGTCTCTGCGAAGTCCTCCTCGGTCTCACCGGGGAAACCGACGATGATGTCGGTGGAGATCGCGGCGTGCGGGATGCGCTCGCGCACCCGATCGAGGATGCCGAGGAATCGGTCGCTGCGGTACGAGCGACGCATCGCGCGGAGGATGCGGTCGCTGCCCGATTGCAGCGGCATGTGCAGCTGCGGCATGACGGCGGGTGTCTCGGCCATCGCGTCGATGACGTCGTCGGTGAACGCGGCGGGGTGCGGCGAGGTGAAACGGATGCGTTCGAGCCCGTCGATCTCCCCCGCGGCACGCAGCAGCTTGCCGAAGGCCTGCCGGTCGCCGAACTCGACACCGTAGCTGTTGACGTTCTGGCCGAGAAGGGTCACCTCGATGGCCCCGTCATCGACGAGCAGGCGAATCTCGTTCAAGATGTCACCGGGTCGGCGGTCCTTCTCCTTGCCGCGCAGCGACGGCACGATGCAGAACGTGCAGGTGTTGTTGCAACCGACCGAGATCGACACCCAGCCGCTGTAGACCGATTCGCGCTTGGTCGGCAGCGTGGAGGGGAAGATCTCCAGCGACTCGAGGATCTCCAGTTCGGCCTCGCCGTTGTGACGGGCACGTTCCAGCAGTGACGGCAGCGACCCCATGTTGTGCGTTCCGAAGACGACGTCGACCCACGGGGCCTTGCGCTGCACGGCATCCTTGTCCATCTGGGCAAGACACCCGCCGACCGCGATCTGCATCCCCGGATGCCGATCCTTGCGCGATTTCAGATGACCGAGCGTGCCGTACAGCTTGCCGGCGGCGTTGTCGCGCACGGCGCACGTGTTGATGACGACCACGTCGGCGTCGGCACCGGTGTCGGCGCGGACGTAACCGGCGCTCTCCAGAGAGCCGGAGAGGCGCTCCGAGTCGTGCACATTCATCTGGCAGCCGAAGGTGCGCACCTCGTACGTGCGCGCACTGCCGTCGGCACCGAGCGCGGCGGGTGAGGGCGCGATGAGCGTCGGAGTCGCGGTGGGGGTTGTCATGATGGCCTCCATTCTACGATCCGCACCACACGCCGACGCCGGATGCCGACGCACGAAAACTCTCAGAATGCTCATTGGTTTCAGAGACGGTGCGCATGATCCCGCCTCGTAGCGTCGCTGGTGACCTACTCAGAGGTCCGCTGTGCGTCGTTAGGAGACCTGACCCGAGATGAGCGTTCGAACGTTCCTCACCCGCATCCCCCGTTGGGCCTGGATAACAACCGCCACCGCCGTCCTTGCCGTCGCCGGACTCTCGATCTGGACATTCGGCTTCGTGCTGCCGTCGACGCAGACCGCCACGGCCGAGACCGAGACGATCACGCAGACGGCCGAGGCCGACCTGCAGACGATGGAGAAGACCATCACCACCACCGGCACCGTCACCCCGACAGTGCAGGAGGACGTGAGCTTCGAGGTCTCGGGCACCGTCACGAAAGTCGCCGTCGAAGCCGGCGACACCGTCGAAGAGGGCGACACCCTCGCGGTCGTCGACACGCTCGAGCTGGAGGCCGCGCTCCTCGAGGCCGAAGCGACCCTCGCCGAGGCGGAAGAGACCCTCGCCTCGGCAGAGGATGACAGCGACGGCTCCGACTCCGACGAGGCTCGCGTCAGCGCGGCCTCCGCCGCCGTCGACGTCGCCCAAGAGGCGGTCGACGACGCCGAGGACGCCATGGACGACGCGACGCTCGTCGCCCCCGCCGACGGCCTCATCACCTCGGTCGGCATCGCCGTGGGCGACAAGATCTCCAGCGGTTCGAGCTCCAGCAGTTCGAGCGCGTCATCGAGCAGTTCCACGACCTCCAGCGCGGCGTTCACCCTCGTGAGCACCGACTCCTGGAGCCTGGATGTCACTGTCGGCGAGACCGACATCGCCAACGTGGCCGCTGGCAATCAGGTGGAGATGACGACGGAAGACGGAACCGAGTACTTCGGTGTCGTCAGCGAAGTGGGCCTGCTCCCCTCGACGACCGACGGCTCGGCCGCCTATCCCGTCTCGATCGACGTCACGGGTGACGGCGAGGGCCTGTTCGACGGGGTCGAGGTCGACGTGGTGATCGTCTACGAGCGCCGCACCGACGTGCTGTCCGTCCCCTCCGCGGCCGTCACGACCGCCGACGGCGTCAGCACCGTCACCGTCGTCGCCGACGACGGCACGCAGACCGCGGTCGAAGTGGAGACGGGCGACACGAGCGACGACTACACCGAGATCGTCTCCGGTATCGAAGAGGGCACCACGGTGCTGGTCTCGACGTTCACCCCCGGTGAGGGCAACAGCGACACCACCGGTGATCAGGGAGAGATGCCCGACGGGGGCGGGATGGGTGAGATGCCCGACGGCGGCGGCTCCGGGGACATGCCCGCTGGCGGCGGCATGGGCGGAGGAGGCCAGTGAGCGCCATCGAGAGCGAGCAGCGCGGACCGGTCATCGAGCTCGTCGACGCGCGCAAGGTCTACCGCACCGGCGATATCGAGTTCGAGGCCCTCCGCGGCATCGACCTGGCCGTCTACGAGGGTGAGTATGTCGCGATCATGGGGCCGTCGGGCTCGGGCAAGTCGACCCTCATGAACATTCTCGGTTGCCTCGATGTGCTCACCAGCGGGTCGTACCGGCTCGGCGGCGAAGACGTCGAGAAGCTCAGTGAGAACGATCTCGCGCGCGTGCGCAATCAGCAGATCGGATTCGTCTTCCAGCAGTTCCACCTGCTGCCCACCCTCCCCGCCTGGCGCAACGTGGAGTTGCCGATGGTCTATGGCCAGGTCGACAAAACCACGCGTCGGGAGCGCGCAGAGGCCGCCTTGACCCGGGTGGGCCTGTCCAACCGGTTCGCGAACCGGCCGGGCGAGCTCTCCGGCGGTCAGCAGCAGCGCGTGGCCGTCGCGCGCGCCCTCGCGGGCGATCCGACGATGATCCTCGCCGACGAGCCGACCGGAAACCTCGATTCGGCCTCGACCGAGGACGTGCTCGGCCTGTTCGACGAGCTGCACGAGGCGGGACGCACGATCGTGCTCATCACGCACGAGCTCGAGGTCGCGCAGCGGGCACGGCGGATCGTGTTCGTCCGCGATGGACAGATCACCTCCGACGAGCCCGTACGCGAGGTGGCGGCATGAACTGGTCCGAGACTCTCGCCACCTCGTGGCACGCCATCCGCTCGCACGCGCTGCGGTCGCTTCTGACGGTCCTCGGCATCCTCGTGGGCATCGCCGCGGTCGTGGTGACCGTCGGGCTCGGGCTGGGCACGCAGAAGGACGTCAGTGAGCAGATCAGCTCGCTCGGCAGCAACCTGCTCATCGTCTCTCCCGGCTCCAGCACCGACTCCTCCGGAATGCGCGGCGGCTCGGGCTCGTCGACGACCCTCACCCTCTCCGACGCCGAGGCGCTGCAGTCGGCCATCGCGGCGCCCGACGTGCAGGCGGTCGCCCCCGAGAAGACCTCGTCGCTGTCGCTCGAGGCCAACGACACCAACTGGACCACGTCGGTGACCGGCACGACGACGTCGTGGACCGAGGTGCGCTCGCGCACGCTCGAATACGGCGAGTTCTTCACCCAGGAGGAGTACGACTCGAACGAGCGCGTCGTCGTGCTGGGCTCGGAGACGGCGGACGAGCTGTTCGGCACGACCTCCGTCGTCGGTCAGACCGTCACCATCGACTCGACGGAGTTCGAGATCATCGGCGTGCTCGCCTCCGCAGGCTCGAGCTCGTCGACCAACCTCGACGACGTCGCGATCATCCCGATCTCCACCGCCGCGAACACGGTGATGGGCGGGACGGACGCCGCGAGCGTGTCGACCGTGTACGTCAAAGCCGTCTCCGACGACGTCCTCTCAGCCGCATACCAGGAGATCACCGCGATCCTGCTGAACCTGCACGGGATCACGGATGCCGACAGCGCCGACTTCACGGTTTCCAGCCAGGATGCCCTCGTGGAGACGGCGACCTCGATCTACCAGACGCTCACGGTCCTGCTGACCGGCATCGCCGCGCTGTCGCTGCTGGTCGGCGGCATCGGGGTGATGAACATCATGCTCGTCTCGGTGACCGAGCGCACGCGGGAGATCGGTCTGCGCAAGGCGCTCGGCGCCCCGCCGGCCGCCATCCGCCGGCAGTTCCTCATCGAGGCGGCCATCCTCGGCTTCGGCGGCGGCATCCTCGGCGTCGTCATCGGCATCGCGGCCACGTGGGTGCTGCCCGCGCTCATCGGCAGCTCGGTGATCGTGTCGCTCCCGGTCGTCTTCCTCGCCCTCGGCGTCGCCGTCGCCATCGGACTCACCTTCGGCGTGTACCCGGCCACCCGGGCGGCGCGCCTCACCCCCATCGACGCTCTTCGCAGCGAGTGATCCTCAGAAAGAGAACCATGAACCGCACATCCGCACGCTCTGTCCACACCTTCGGCATCATCGCCGGTGGCGCAGCCGCTCTCCTTCTGCTGGCCGGTTGCACCAGCGCCGCCACGACGGCGGCCACGGCCACCGCAGAGGCCACCCAAGCCGGCGACGCCGGGCAGCAGCCGGAGGCCAGCGGCGTTTCCGGACTGATCGCCTACGTGGAGGACGAGACCCTCCAGGTCCAAAGCAGCGACGAGCAGACGACCGTCCGCTACACCGACGACACCACGATCAGCCAGACCGTCACGACCGACGTGTCGGCGATCTCGGTCGGGGACTGCGTCGTCGTGGTCGTCGACGAGGACTCCGACACGGCGACGACCGTGACGGTCACCGAGGCCGATGACGACGGCACCTGCTCGGTCGGCGGCGGCATGGGGGGCGGCATGGGCGGCGGCATGGGGGGCGGCATGGGCGATGCCACCGGCGCTCCCGACGACCAAGGCGGCGGCGACATGCCCACCGGCGCGCCCGACGACCAGGGCGGCGGCGACATGCCCACTGACGCGCCCAGCGATGGCGGCGGCATGGGGGGCGGCATGGGCGGCTCGTCCACGTCGGGCACGGTCACCGCGGTCGACAGCACGTCCCTCACGATCGAGACGACGTCCCAGGATGACTCCACCTCGAGCACCGACGTGACCGTCGACTCCGACACGACCGTCACGGTCACCGAGGACGCGGACGCGTCGGCGATCGCCGTCGGCCTGTGCGTCACGGCGATGGGCACCGCAGACGACGCGGGTGGATACGACGCCACCTCGCTGACGCTGTCTGACCCCGACTCCGACGGCGAGTGCACGACCGGCTTCGGCAGCGGAATGCCGGGCGCGGGTGACCAGGGCGGCCAGCCGCAGGACGGTGATGACTCGAATGGATGATCTTCTCCCAGCCCAGCCGAAACGCACCTCGCGTGCGGGCCGCGGGTTCTTCCGGACGCGCCGCGGCAAACTCGTCATCGGCGGTGCCGCAGCGGCGCTGTTGATCGCCACCGGCACGGGCGCGGTGTTCGCCGCGAGCGGCTCGACCGACAGCCAGTACCGCACCGCGACGGTGGAACCCGGAGAGGTATCGGAGACGCTGTCGCTCACGGGCCAGTTGGCCTCGGCCTCGAGCGTCGACGCCGCCTTCCAGGTCTCCGGCACGGTCGGCGAGGTCCTCGTCGGCCTCGGCGACACCGTGACGGCGGGTCAGGAGCTCGCCACGCTGGACACCGACGATCTGGAAGCCGCCGTCACCTCCGCGGAGGATGCGCTCGCGCAGGCGGAGCAGCAGCTCGAGGACGACCTCGAGACGCAAAGCGACACCTCGTCGTCGTCCAGCTCGTCGTCGTCCAGCTCTTCCAGTTCGTCGTCATCCAGCTCGTCGTCGTCGAGTTCGTCGTCATCGACCTCCTCGGGGTCCTCCTCCTCGTCGGGCTCGTCATCGTCCGGCTCATCCTCGAGCAGCAGTTCCAGCTCGTCGGTGTCGACCGACGCCGCCGTGATCGCGGCCGCGTCCGCCGTCACCGACGCTCAGGACGCGCTCCTCGAGGCCTACGACGCCGCGACCGAGGCGCAGGAGACCTCCAGCGCCTCGGTGACATCCGCACAGGAGGTCTGCGCGTCCTTCCTGGAGGCCGAGATCACCGCTGAAGACACCGCCGACGCCGAGTCGGAGGGCGAGGATTCCGAGGAGACCGACTCCGAGGAGGCCGATTCGACCGGGGAGACGGACACTGAGGAGACGGACTCTGAGGACACTGAGGAGACTGAGGAGAGCGACTCCGAGGAGACCGAGGAGGCTGACACTGAGGAGACGGACTCCGAGGAGACGGACTCCGAGGAGACCGACTCCGAAGACTCCAGCACCGACAGCGACAGCCTCAGCGAGGCGCAACAGCTGCTCGCGGACTGCCAGGAGGCCATCTCGGGCACGATGGAGGCGCAGTCGACGACCTCAGAAGCGCAGGACACGCTCAATGACGCGGCGGCAACCTTGAACGATGCCGTGGACGCTCTGCAGCAGGCGATCGCCGACGCTGAGGAAGCCGCGGAGACCACCACGTCCGGTTCCTCCAGCTCGGGCTCGTCGAGCTCGGGATCGTCCAGCTCCTCGAGCTCGGGATCGTCCAGTTCCGACTCCTCCAGTTCTGATTCCTCGAGTTCCGACTCCTCGAGTTCGGGTTCGTCCAGTTCCGATTCCTCGAGCTCGGGTTCGTCCAGTTCCACATCGACCACGATCACGGCCGAGGCGATCCTCGCCGACCGAGCCGCGATCTCGCTCGCCGAGGCGAATCTCGCTCTCGCCGAGCAGGACCTCGAGTTCGCGACGTTGTCGAGCCCCATCGCCGGAACCGTCACCTCGCTGGCTCTCGCAGAGGGCGACTCGGTCTCTGCCGGATCCACCACTGCGATCATCACGATCCAGGGCGACGGCGGGTACGTCGTGGAGGCCACGGTGGCGCTGTCGAAGATCGCGAAGGTGGAAGTCGGGCAGTCCGCGACGGTCACGCTGCCCGCGTTTGCGACGACATATGACGCGACGGTGAGCGCTATCGGTGTGCTCAACGTCTCGGAGACCTCGACGCCGTCCTACACCGTGACCCTCGCGGTCGACGCGGGCGAGGACACTCCCCGCATCGGTGCCACCGCTCAGGCCGCCGTGACCCTCTCTGCGGCCGATGCTGCCCTGACGGTTCCGACCTCAGCGGTGACGACGACCGCAACCGGTTCGACGGTCAACCTCCTGGTGGACGGCGAGGTTCAAGCGGTGGAGGTCGAGGTCGGTGCCGTCGGGACCGAGCGCACCGAGATCACCTCAGGACTCGAAGAAGGCGATGTCGTCGTCTTGGCCGACCTCAACGAGGCGATCACTTCGGACGACGATTCGGAGGAATCGTCGAGCCTCACCGATCTGGGCGGTCAACAGAGCGACGGCGGCATGGGTGGTGCGCCCGGCGGCGGCGGTTCGGGCGGCTTCCCGAGCGCTCCCTGACCGACCGTACACGGGATGCCGTGGCTCCCGCAGATCACACTGGGGGGGCCACGGCTCTCTCATCG
>JASGEE010000034.1:0-4760 GCA_047606715.1 Microbacterium sp. | reverse complement strand
TCTCTGCGGGCGCGGCGACTCGATTCACCCTGCTTTCGGCACGCCCCGCACCCGGCAGCACCGCCTCACAGCAGGAACAGCCCGTCCAGCAGGCCGGGGTTGTGCGCGTGCACGAGCACGGCGAACACGACGGCGTCGAAGAGCAAGTGCACCGTCACGACGTAGGCGAGCGAGTGCGTCTTGAGGAAGATGACCGCCTGCAGCAGCGCGAACGGGATCGTCAGCACCGGACCCCACGCCCGGTAGCCGAGCTCCCACAGGAACGAGACGAACACGACGGCCTGCAACACGACCGCCGATGCGTCGGCCAGGTGCCGGCGCATCAGGACGAAGCACGTGCAGATGAAGAACAGCTCGTCCCAGATGCCGACGGCGCCGACGCCGACGAACAGACGCGCGATGAGGTCGGGGCTGTCCACGACGGGCCAGTTGCGGTACACGCCCGACGTGATGAAGTAGAACGGCAGCAGCAGCCACCCCAGCACGACGACACCCGCGATCCACCCCCACTGCCACCTCTTCCAGCGACCGCCGCCGCGCCACGGGAACGAGATCGCGCGGTCGCGGTACACGAAGCGCGACACGACATACGGCACGGCCACGGCTCCGCCGAGCGCGAGGGTGAAGCGCGCCATCGAGAGGTTGTCGAGTTCGGCGCGCAGGTCGATGAGGCTCACGATGCCCAGGCCCATCGCGATGAGCGACAGGTCGCGTGTCGGAGAAGGCGTGGATGCCGAGAGGCTGCGCCGTTCCTGCAGCGCTGCGGTCACGAGACCCGCAGCCAGGAGCCCCCAGCCCAGCGGCGGCAGGAGCAGAACGAAGAACGCCGGCGCGGCGAGGCAGACCAGCAGCGCCGGGATGGCTGCGGGCGGCAGGAGGGCCCGGTCGTCGCGCCGTGCGGCAACCTGCGCGGTCATGCCCGGCCGCCTCCCGCCACCCGGCGATAGACGAGGTCACGGATCTCGCGCCCCTTCGCGATGCCCTTGCGCTCGAACGCGGTCAGCACGCGCCCTTCGAACCGCGCAGCCCACTCCCCCGAAAAGCCCGGCTCGAAACCGGCGGCATCGGCCAGCACGGCGCGCATCTGCAGCGCATACTCCTCCCAGTCCGTCGCCAGGCGCAGCGCCCCGCCGATGCGCAGCGCGCGAGCCGCGAGCGGCGGGAAGGCGGGCGAGATGAGACGCCGCTTGTGGTGTTTGGTTTTGTGCCACGGATCGGGGAAGAAAATCCAGATCTCGTCGACGCTCCCCTCGGGCAGCAGGTGCTCGAGCACTTCGGGCGCGTTCGCCTCGACGAGCCGCAGGTTGCGCACCCCGGCGCGGTCGGCGTCGAGCATCGTGCGCGCCAGCCCCGCGCGGAACACCTCGACGGCGAGGAAGTCGATCTCGGGATCGTGCGCGGCGGCGTGGACGATCGCGTGCCCCTGACCCGACCCGACCTCCACGACCAGTGGCGCCGCGCGCCCGAAGACCGCGACCGGGTCGATCGCCGTGTCGGGACGGACGCTCGTGGAGGCGGCATCGCGCTGCACCTCGATCAGATACTCCGGTGACAGGTCGGCCCACGCACGCTCCTGAGCATCGCTCATCCGTCCGCCGCGACGCACGAACGAGACCGGTTTGTCCCGGTACCGGCGCTCCGCGGGGTCTTCTGCGGGGGCGTGCGGCGGCATGACCCCAGGCTACCGGCGGTTGGCGGCCCCACCCGGCGCGGCGAACTCCGCCGCACCGGCCGGTCGGCAGCCGAAGTCATCCGGATCCGGCCGCACCCCGCGCACGGTGGAGGAGTTGGCCCCACCCGGCGCGGCGTTCTCACTCCGTGACGAAGTCGATCAGCTCTTCGACCCGACCCAGCAGCGCCGGATCGAGATCGCGGTAGCCGCGCACGGCGGCGAGGATCCGCTGCCACGTGCGCGCGAGGTCGGCCTGATCGCGCGCCGGCCACCCGAGCGCCCGGCTGACGCCGACCTTCCACTCGATGCCGCGCGGCACCTGGGGCCACGCGGCGATGCCGAGCCTGTGCGGCAGCACGCACTGCCACACGTCGATGTGCGGATGCCCGACGATGCGCACATGCGCTCCGTGCGGTCCGCGCGCGACGGCCTCGGCGATGCGCGACTCCTTCGACCCCGGCACGAGGTGGTCCACCAGCACGCCGTAGCGCCGGCCCGGGCCCGGCGGCTCGTCGCGCAGCACCGACTCCAGCAGGTCGACGCCCTGCAGGTACTCCACGACGACACCCTCGATGCGCAGGTCGTCGCCCCACACCTTCTCGACCAGCTCGGCGTCGTGGCGGCCCTCGACGAGGATGCGCGATGCCCGCGCCACGCGAGCGCGCGCCTGCGGCGCCGCGAACGATCCGGATGCCGTCCGTGTCGGCGCCGCCGCCTCGCCACGCGGGACGACCAGCTCGACGGCCTCGCCGTCGATCAGAAAGCCGCCGCCGAGGGGGAACAGCCGGCGCCGCCCGCCGCGGTCTTCGAGCTCGACCGTGCCGGACTGCACACGGGTGATCGCGCCGCAGAACCCGTCGCCGGCCACCTCGACGACCAGGTCCGCCGTCGCCTCGACCTTCGGGACGACCTTCCGGCCGGCCTCACGCCACCCGGCCGCCAGCACATCGGCACCGTAGCGGTCTGCGTATCCGTCGTCGATCATGATTCCTCCGAGGCCGCAACGCTACCGGTCCCTTCGCGCTCCGACGGGCAGCGACACCGCGGTCGCCGCGCCTACCACGGCATGCGCGTCGGGGCATATGATCGGGCGTGGGGCGCATCGTCGACCCCGCGTGGAGGAGGGTGCATGCGCGTCGTACGTCTCTCGGTGGCGCTCGCGGCAGCGGCGTTCCTCGTGATCGGCGGCGAAGCCGCAGCCCTGGCGACGACCTCGGTGAGCACGACGGCACCCGTGCAACTGGGCAGCAGCCGCGTGCTGGACCAATCCGACGTCCTCACCAGCGGAGAGGAGTCGACCCTCGACGCTCAGTTGCGCGACCTGCCGGATTCGGCCGGTGTCGACCTGTGGGTGGTCTACGTGCCGACCTTCACCGACCCGACCGATGCCGAGGAGTGGGCCAACGAGACGGCCGAGGCGAACAACCTCGGCCCCTACCAATACCTCCTCGCGGTGGCAACCGACGGACGCGCGTTCTACCTGTCCGGCGACGTCGGCGAGGGGCCCGTGAGCGATACCCAGCTCGGCACGATCGAGCAGCAGCGCATCCAGCCGGAACTGGCCGCGGACGACTGGGCGGGAGCGGCGACCGCCGCCGCCGCGGGTCTCGAGGATGCCGTCGCCGGCGGCACCGATGACGCCTCCGGCGGCGGGTTCGGCACCGTGCTGCTGTGGATCGCGCTGCTGGCCGTGGCAGCCATCGTCATCTGGCTCATCGTGCGCGCACGCCGCAAGGCGAAGCAGCCCGCCGCGGCCGGGAGCGCTCCGACACCGGGCGAGCTCAACACGATCAGCACGGCGGATCTCGCCAAACGCGCGGCATCCGCCCTCGTGCAGACCGACGACGCGATCAAGACGAGCGAGCAGGAGCTCGGATTCGCCAAGGCCCAGTTCGGCGACACCGCCGCGCGGGAATTCGACGAGGCGCTCGCTCGCGCCAAGCAGGGTCTCGACCAGGCGTTCTCGCTGCAGCAGCAGCTGAACGACTCCGTCCCCGACACCGAGGCCGACGTCCGGCGGTGGAACGCACAGATCCTCGAACTCTGCGCCGCCGCCAACACCGAGCTCGACGAGAAGGCCGCCGCGTTCGACGAACTGCGCAAGCTCGAACAGAACGCACCCGAAGCCCTCACGCGCGTGCAGGAGCTGCGCACGGCGGTCGGCGCATCCGATGTCACCGCGGCCGCGACCCTGGGGGCGCTGCAGCAGTCGTACGCGCCCGAGGCCCTCGCGACGATCGCCGACAATCCCGCCCAGTCGAAGCAACGGCTGGCCTTCGCCGACGAACAGCTCTCCACCGCGCAGCGGGCCATCGGCGCCGGCGACGGCGCGACCGCCGCGGTGAGCATCCGCGCCGCCGAAGACGCCGTCGATCAAGCCCGACTGCTGCAGAACGCGGTCGGCAAGCTCGGCGCAGACCTCGCCAAGGCCGAACAGGATGCCGCCGCCCTCATCGCCGACGTGTCCAGCGACCTCGCCGCCGCCGATGCGATGGCGGCCACCGACGGTCGCCTCGCCCCGGTCATCGCCTCCACCCGTCAGCAGGTGGCGGCCGCGCAGGTTCTGCTCACGGCCCCGAGCAAGCGGCCCCTTGCGGCCCTGGAGGCGCTGCAGAGGGCCAACACCGAGATCGACACGCTGCTCGCCGGCGTGCGCGACGCGCAGCAGCAGGCCCAGCGCGCCGCCCAGCAACTCAACGCCCTGCTGACGCAGGCCCAGGCGCAGGTGTCGGCCGCGGAGGACTACATCACCTCCCGCCGCGGTGCGGTGGGCGCCACCGCCCGCACGCGCCTGGCCGAAGCGGGAGCGTCGCTCGTGCAGGCGCGACAGCTCGCGGCCACCGACCCGGCGGGGGCGCTGCAGTACGCGCAGCGCGCCAATGACCTCGCCGCGCAGGCGATCCAGCAGGCCCAGAGCGACGTCGGCGGCTTCGGCGGCATGAGCGGCGGCCTCGGCGGCGGTCAGTCCGGCGGCAACAGTGTCATGGGCGCAGTCCTGGGCGGGATCGTCATCAACTCGCTCCTGGGCGGGGGCGGCGGCGGTCGCGGCGGTCGCGGGGGCGGCGGCTTCGGCGGCGGCATGTTCGGT
>JASGEE010000033.1:0-10500 GCA_047606715.1 Microbacterium sp. | reverse complement strand
CTCCTCCCGAGTGCACGCCGGATTGCGGTAGGGCGGGTGGGACTTGAACCCACGATCGTCGGGTTATGAGCCCGCTGCCTTGACCAGCTTGGCCACCGCCCCCTGCGACGACGCCCGTCGGCGTGTCGCTGACAGCCTACCGGTGCTCGTCGTCGCGACGGTCGCGCACGGGCGGGTCGGGCCAGACCTTCGCGACGGCCTCGGTGATGCGCCCCGATCCGACCTTCGAGTGCTCTTCGCCCGCCCCAGCGCTCCCCCGTGAGATCGGGAGCTCCTGGCTGTCGCTGACCACCTGCGGGTGGTGGCGCGCAAGTTGGAACACGCCGGCGACCGCCAGCGCCCCGGCGACGACGAAGCCGACGTAGGCCCCCGCCGGCGCGTTCTCAGCCTCGCGCAGCACGACCAGACCGATGAGGATCGCCACGATCGGGTCAATGACCGTCAGTCCCGCGATGACGAGGTCGGGCGGGCCGGAGGAGTACGCCGTCTGCACGAAATACGCGCCGATCCCGGTCGCGGCCACCAGCGCGACGATGCACACGACCGTCAGCCATTCGAAGTCGCCCGAGCCGATGCGGCTGATCACGATCTTCGCGAGCGTCGCGACGAAACCGTACATGATGCCGGCAGCGACGATGTAGAACAGCGCAGCCATCCGTGCCCGGAACCACAGCCAGGCCGCCGTGAGCAGCACCGCGACGACCAGCAGCGTGAGCAGCACCGTGATGAGCTGCCCGTCGCTGATGGGGGTCTCGGTCGCGTACAGGGCGGCGATGGTCACGAAGATGAGGATGCCGGCGACGCACAGCCCGATCGCGGTGAGCGAGCGACCGGTCGGGGTGTGTCCGCTGATGCGGGCGTTGAGCAGTGTTGTGACGACGAGGGAGATCGCGCCGAGCGGCTGCACCAGGATCAGCGGAGCGAACGACAGCGCGGCGAGCTGGCAGAGGATCGCCACGCCCAGCATGACCGTACCAGCGACCCACGAGGGTCGCCGCAGCAAGTTCCACATCTGCGCGCCGGTCAGCCCCGCGGAGCCCTGCGTCCGGGTGAGCCGTTCGACCTTCTGCACACCGCGATGCTGATACTGCGCGCCGAACGACATGAACACCGCACCGAGCAGCGCCAGCGGGATGCCGATCAGGATGCCCGGGTCTGCGAACACCCCGACCAGCTGGTCGGTGACGTCGCTGAGCGAACCTCCGACGGCTTGAACCGCATACACCCTCCGACCCTATCTGCCGGATCTGCTCGATAGGCTCAGGACGTGGCCGTTCTCCCGATTCGCATCATGGGCGATCCCGTCCTGCACTCCCCGGCATCCCCCGTCGCCGAGATCACCGATGAGATCCGCACCCTCGTCGCCGACATGTTCGAGACGATGGATGCCGCCCCCGGCGTGGGCCTTGCCGCGCCGCAGGTGGGGGTCGGGCTGCGGATCTACACCTACAACTACGTCGACGACGACGGTGCGCCCTGGCGCGGCGTCATCCTCAATCCCGAGCTGTGGATGCGCCCCCTCGAACCCGGCGCCCCCGACCCCGACGACGAGGCGGAGGGATGCCTGTCCTTCCCCGGCGAGAGGTTTCCGCTGCGCCGCTCGCCCGCCGTCCGGGTGAGCGGGATCGACCTCGACGGAGCTCCCGTGCGCATCGAGGTCGACGGCTGGCGCGCCCGGATCATGCAGCACGAGTTCGATCACCTCGACGGCATCCTGTACGTCGACCGCCTCGATGACGGCGACTGGAAAACGGTGCAGAAGATCGCCCGCAAGCGCGGCTGGGGAAAGTCCGGGGCGTCGTGGCTGCCCGGAGTCGATGACATCGACGCCTGAGCGCACCGGCGGCATCGCCTGACGCGATGCCGCGAAAGACGGAAATGCCGCCGAAAACGGATGTGACAGGGCCGTCGCCTCCGTTTTTCGCGAATTCTCCGCATTTCGCACCGGATGCCGCCACCGCGACCCGGCCCCGGACTGGCGCCCGGCGCCGCGAGCGGGCAGGATGAAGCCCATGCCGCGCAGCGCACCGTCCGCACCCGGGGAAGCCTCGATCCATTGCGACGACCTGTCGATCGCCCGGGGCGGGGTGCGCGTCGTCGACGGCGTGACCTTCACCCTGGAGCGGGGGCGAGCCCTGGCGGTCATGGGCGGCACCGGCGCGGGCAAATCCACCCTCGCAGCCCTGCTGGCCGGGGTCGACACCGCTTCGGTCGCTCTGGACGGCGGCGCCGCCACCGTGGTCGGAATCCCGATCCGCAAACGCGGACGCGCCGCACGTGTGCGGGCCTTCCACACCGGCTATCTGGCGCAGGGCGCCGGCACCGTCCTGCCCGCGCGGATGACGGTCGGAGAGGTGATCGGAGAGCCGATCACGAGCCGCGAACGGCGCGTGAACCAGCGCGCCCTGGCCGTGCGCGTCGCGGGCCTGCTCGACGAGCTGCAACTGCCGCTCGGCGTCGCCGCACACTACCCGTACGAGCTGAGCTCGGGCATGCGCCAGCGGGTCGCGCTCGCTCGTGCGCTCGTGTTGCAGCCGAAGGTGTTCATCGGCGACGACCCGTACGCGAACCTCGATGTGGAGGTGCGCGTCGCCGCTCGCGACGCCTTGCTGCGCCGACGCGACGAGCAGGGCATGGCGCTGCTCGTCGTCACCAACGATGTCGCGTCCGTGCACGAGCTCGATGCGGACGTGCTGGTCCTGCAGGCGGGTCATCCCATCGGCTATGGACACGGTACCGCGGACCTGCTGTGGACGCCCGGCGGCGGCACGCGCATCATCTCCTGAGCGGCTCTCGACGTCACGAGCACGCCCCCGGCTTTGCTACGATAGTCGGGTTGCCCGCACGCGGATGACTGATCCTCGGTAGCTCAATTGGCAGAGCAGCCGGCTGTTAACCGGCAGGTTCTTGGTTCGAGTCCAAGCCGGGGAGCGAACGCCCCAGGGCTCCACCCCTGGGGCGTTCTTCATGACGTGAGCTCTTCGGTCAGCACTCGCCGACGCCCGTCGAGATCGCGGAGGGCGAGGCGCACCGCTCGCCCCTCGTCGGAGTCGGCGGGAACGCGCTGGATCGCCCCGAGCATCTCGTTCTTCTGCGCGTCGATCGCGCGCACCTGCAGGCGCAGCGCGAGAGAGCGGGTGGATGCCGTGGCCTCCGCCTCGCTCAACGCCGGGAAATCGGCGGTCAGCAGCTCGACCGCCAGCGACCGGTAGGGCTCGCGCACCGACTCGACAGCACCCGCGGCCCACCCGATGCGGGTGCGGTCGGACACGCTCGCGACGGCTTGGCGCACTGCCTCGAGCGGCGGCAGCCGCATCGGCAGGGCGAGGGCGGCATCCACGGTATCGGCGGCAACGAGGTGCCCGTACTGCAAGATGCCCATCAGGGCGTCACGCTCGAGGGCAGCATCCGCCGTGTGCGGCAACGAGCGCAGGGTGACCCGCGCGGCCGGTTCGCTCGCACCGGATGCCGGCCCGGATGCCGCGGGTTCGCGGGCGCCGGAGCGCCCCGCGGACGCGACCTCCCGGCGCACGGCCTCGGTGTCGATCCCCAGTCTCCGGGCGAGCACGCGGACGTACTCCGGTTGCAGCAGCGGGTCGCGCAGTTCCGCCACGACGGGAGCCGCGGCCCGCAACGCGCCGACCCGACCCTCCACGCTGGCCAGGTCGAACCCGGCCAGCCGCTGGTCGATCACGAACTCGAACATCGGCACTTTCGCATCCATCAGTGCGCGCACCGCCGCGTCGCCGCGGTGGAGCCGCAGATCGCACGGGTCGAGCCCTTCGGGTCCCGTGGCGACGTAGGTCTGCGCGTTGAAGCGCTTGGCGTCGGCGAAGGCGCGCAGCGCCGCCTTCTGACCGGCAGCATCGGGGTCGAAGGTGAAGACGACCTCGCCCGCCGCGCTGTCGTCGCCCATCACGCGGCGCAGCACCGTGATGTGGTCGGAGCCGAACGCGGTGCCGCACGTCGCGACGGCCGTCGTGACGCCGGCCAGATGGCACGCCATGACGTCGGTGTACCCCTCGACGACCACGACACGGTGCGAGCGGGCGACGTCCTTCTTGGCGAGGTCGAGACCGTACAGCACCTGCGCCTTCTTGTAGATCGTCGTCTCCGGGGTGTTGAGGTACTTCGGGCCCTGGTCGTCGTCGAACAGGCGCCGCGCGCCGAAGCCGATCGTCTGCCCGGTGACGTCGCGGATCGGCCAGATGACGCGTCCGCGGAAGCGGTCGTAGACGCCGCGCTGGCCCTGGGAGACCAGGCCCGCCGCCGACAGCTCCTCGTCGCTGAACCCCTGGGCGCGCATCGCGTCACGCAGAGCGTTCCAACCTTTCGGCGCGTAGCCGACGCCGAAGTGGGCGGCCGCCCCCGCATCGAAGCCGCGCTCGCCGAGGAAGCGGCGTCCGGCCTCGGCGTCGGGGCTGGACAGTTGTGCGCGGAACCACTGCGCGGCCGCCGCGTTCGCCTGGTACAGGCGTGTGCGCCCGCTGGTCTCGGGCGCCGCCGCCCCGTCTTCGTAGTGCAGCGTGTAGCCGATGCGAGCGGCGAGGCGTTCGACCGCCTCGGTGAACGAGAGATGGTCCATCGCGCGCAGGAAGGAGTACACGTCACCCGACTCGCCGCAGCCGAAGCAGTGGTAGTAGCCGACCTGCGGGCGCACGTGGAAGCTGGGGCTGCGCTCGTCGTGGAACGGGCACAGCCCCTTCAACGACCCGACGCCGGCGGACTTCAGGGCGACCCGCTCGCCGACGATGTCGCCGATGTCGGTGCGTGCTTTGACCTCGTCGACGTCGGACTGCCGGATGCGCGCCATCAGCGCACCTCGGCCGGCCAGATGCCGTCGATCGGCTCCGGCAAAGCGAACCCACTGTGCGCCACGGCGCGGCCATCGCTCGACCACAGGCCGAGCTCGCGCAGGTCGACGGGACCGACCAGCCGCGCGTGCCATTCGATCGCGAAGCGATCGGTGAGGCTCGCCACCTGGTCGACGACGACGCGTTTGCGGGCGGCATCCGTCTCGGCCACGGCGAAGTCTTCGGCGTGCAGCCGATCGAGACGTTCCGGCCGCTCCCACAGGGCGTCGGCGAGGCGCCCCAGCACCCGACGCTGTTCCTTGTAGAGCCCTCGTCTGCCGTCGATGGAGACGACGAAGGCCCCGATGATGCCCTTGAGCACCGCCATCTCGGTCTCCACGATGCGCGGTACGACCACGCGCCCGCCGAAGCGGGTGAGCACCGGAGCGGCGTAGTGCTCACGGGTCGCGGCGGTCGCGGCCCGCGCGAAGCGGCCGATGAGGTCGGAAGTGAGATTCTTCAGGTGGGCGACGGCGCCGCGCGAGCCGTCGAAGCTCGTCAGCCACTCCGGCAGCCGGGTCAGCCGGTACAGTGCGTCCGCCAGCTCGTCGCGGGTGAATCCGTAGCCGACCCACGACTGCACGGCCGTCAGCAACGCCTCATGCTCGCGCGGATCGGCCAGCCGAGCGGGATCGAGGTAGCCGTTGAGCACGGCGTCTTCGAGGTCGTGCACGGAGTAGGCGATGTCGTCGGAGAGATCCATGACCTCGGCCTCGATGCAGCGCACTCGCCCCGGCGCCCCACGGCGCATCCAGGCGAAGACCGCCTCATCGTCGGGGTAGACGCCGAACTTCTCGCGGCCGCCGGGGTCGGGGATCGCGTGCTCGACCGTCCACGGGTACTTGCAGGTCGCATCCAGGCTCGCCCGCGTGAGGTTCAGCCCGGCACTGCGACCGTCGGCGTCGATCGTCTTCGGCTCGAGGCGGGAGAGGATGCGCAGGGTCTGTGCATTGCCCTCGAACCCCCCGATGTCGCCGGCCCAGTCGTTGAGCGCGCGCTCGCCGTTGTGCCCGAACGGCGGATGCCCGATGTCGTGGCTCAGGCACGCCGTGTCGACGACGTCGGGCGACAGCTCCAGGGCGACGGCCAGCTCGCGGCCCACCTGAGCGACCTCGAGCGAATGCGTGAGGCGATTGCGGGCGAAATCGGCGGGACTGGCGGGGCTGAGCACCTGGGTCTTGGATGCCAGGCGCCGCAGCGCTGCGGAGTGCAGCACCCGGGCGCGGTCGCGGGCGAAGCTGTCGCGCTGCGAACGGTGCTGCTCGGGCACGAAGCGCTCGGCGTCGTGGTCGTCGTAGCCGCGCGGGCGGGGACGTGCCGCGGAGTCAGCCACCACTGTTGTCCATTTCGGCGTCGGCGAGCGCGCGCGATGCCGTCGCGCCGAGCTCTCGGCTGGCGAGCCAGCCGTCGGGCAGTGCGGGCCGCTTCGGGGTTCCGGCGCGACCGCGCTGACCTTCGGCTCCGGCGCCGGGGTAGGGCGCGTCGAGGTCGAGGGTGGCCAGCAGGTCGTCGATCTCGGCGAGGCTCGACACCGTCGCCAGCTCGGCGCGGGTCTGTCCGCCCACCGGATACCCCTTGAAGTACCACGCGACGTGCTTGCGGATGTCGCGGCAGCCGCGATCTTCGTCGTCGAAGAACTCCACGAGCAGTTCGGCGTGCCGCCGGAAGGCGCCCGCGACGAACCCGAGAGTCGCGTCGGGGCGGATGCCGGGGGCACCGAACGCGGCGGCGAGGTCACCGAACAGCCACGGTCGGCCGAGGCATCCGCGACCCACGACGACCCCGTCGCAGCCGGTTTCAGCCATCATGCGCACGGCGTCCTCACCCGACCAGATGTCACCGTTGCCGAGCACAGGGACGCTCGTGACGGCGGCCTTCAGCGCGGCGATGGCCGCCCAGTCGGCGTGACCGGAGTAGAACTCCGCCGCCGTGCGGGCGTGCAGGGCGACGGCGGCGACACCGGCGTCTTCCGCGATGCGCCCGGCATCCAGATACGTCAGATGATCCGAGTCGATGCCCTTGCGCATCTTCACCGTGAGCGGCACATCGCCCGCCGCACGTGCGGCGCGCGTGACGATCTCGCGGAACAGCCCCAGCTTCCACGGCAGCGCCGCACCGCCGCCCTTGCGGGTGACCTTGGGCACCGGGCAGCCGAAGTTCAGGTCGATGTGGTCGGCGCGGTCCTCGTCGACGAGGATGCGGACGGCGGCCTCGGTCGTGGCGGGGTCGACCCCGAAGAGCTGGATCGAGCGCGGCGTCTCGGACTCGTGGTGGGTGATCAGCCGCATCGTCGTCTGGTTGCGTTCGACCAGGGCCCGCGTCGTGATCATCTCGCTGACATACAGGCCCACACCGTATTCGCGGCAGAGCCGACGAAACGCGGTGTTGGTGATGCCCGCCATCGGTGCCAGCACGACCGGCGCGTCGAGCGCGATCGGCCCGATGCGCAGTGGCGACACCGCAGCGGAAGCGAGGATCGTGGACATCCTGCCCATTCTCCCAGAAGCGCAGGCGCCTGAAGCCGCGCTTCGGGCATATCGTGGATGACATGCCAGAGACCTCAGCTGTGGACATCTTCGCAATCCCCTTCATCGATGCCGACGGCGCTGAGCGCACCCTCGGGGAGTTCGCGGGTACAGCGGTGCTCGTCGTCAACGTCGCCTCCAAATGCGGGCTCACCCCGCAGTACGGGCAGCTCGAACAGCTGCAGCAAACTTACGGCGAGCGTGGGCTGCAGGTGATCGGCTTCCCCTGCAACCAGTTCATGGGTCAGGAACCGGGGTCGATGGAGGAGATCCTCGAGTTCTGCTCGATGACCTACGGTGTGACGTTCCCGATCATGGCGAAGGTCAGCGTCAACGGATCGCACGCGGCGCCCCTGTACAAGGCACTGAAGAAGGCGCCCAACGTCGAGGGCGCGCGCGGGCCGGTGCAGTGGAACTTCGAGAAGTTCCTCGTTGCCCCGGACGGCACGGTGCACCGCTTCCGCCCGAAGACGACCCCCGATGCCCCCGAGGTCATCGCGGCGATCGAGGCGGCGCTGCCGGTGAGCTGACCGCCCCGGCGCGGTCTTCAGACTCTTCGGAACTCCGTCACCATGGGGCACTCGAACGGGTCGCGGGCGGCGAGCCCGACGGTGTTGAGGTAATCGATGACGATGGCGTACGAGTGCCAGAGCGATGTCTCCGTGTAGGGGACGTCGTGGACGGCGCAGTACTCCGTGACGATCTCGCGTGTTCGCGCGAGCTGCGGGCGGGCCATGCTCGGGAAGAGGTGATGCTCGATCTGGTAGTTCAGCCCGCCCATCAGCGCGGTCGCCCACCAGCCGCCGCGGATGTTGCGGGAGGTGCGGACCTGCTTCGAGAAGAAGTCCAGCTTTGCGGTCGGGTCGATGATCGGCATGCCCTTGTGGTTCGGAGCGAACGCGGCCCCCATGTACACGCCGAACACGGCGACCATCACACCGGCGAACGCGAAGGCCATCCCGATCGGGAGGAAGACGAAGAGGGGACCAAAGACGAGGACGGTGCGCGCGGAAATCATGCTGAGCTCGGCCGCCCGCGCTTTGACCGGACCGCGGCCGAGAAGGTAGGCGAAGCTGTGGACGTAGAGGTTGAGTCCCTCGAGGGTGAGCAGCGGGAAGAAGAGCCAGCCCTACTTCCTCGTGATCAACCGACGCAGACCGCGCGCCTGGGCGGCGTCTTCATCGAGGAATGAGATCGTGTCGACCTCGATATCGGGGTCGGCGCCCACCTTGTTCGGGTTGGCGTGGTGGCGACTGTGCTTGGCATCCCACCAGGAGTAGCTCATCCCGACGGATGCGGCCAACACACGCGCGAGCCGATCATTGCTCGGACCACGGGAGAGGATCTGCCGGTGTCCGGCCTCGTGGGCAAGAAACGCGATCTGGGTGAAGATCAGGCCGAACGAGGCGGCCATGAGCAACTGGAGCCAGCTGTCTCCGAGGAGGACGAACCCGGTGACCGCTCCCCCGAAAGCGAGGGCGAGGGCGAGGGCGGTTGCGAGATAGAAGATCGGACTGCGACGCAGGAGCCCCGCCTCGCGGATGACTTCAGCGAGGCGCGTGTACGCCCTCGCGATCGAGGGGAAGTCCTCCTTCCGGGCGTACGTCTGACGGATGGGACCGAGCGTGCTGACAGCGTCAGAGACCGTGACAGAGATAGCGAATCCGATCATTGGATCAGAGGCCCACGGACCACTGATGGGGAAAGCTCAAGGCGCGAATGGCCCTCGCTGCGTCCCACGCTAGGCCACGCGGCATACCGTGGTGAGAATACGACGGCGGCAGTTTCCACCGGCGTCGCACACGACGAAGCGGACGCTGAGACCGGGCGTTTTCCACCGGGCTCAGCGTCCGCTTCGCGAGAGAGTTCAGACGAGCTGGATGTTCGCTGCCTGCATTCCCTTGGGCCCGCGCTCGGCGTCGAAGGAGACCTTCTGGTTCTCTTCGAGAGTGCGGTAGCCGCTGCTGTTGATCGCGCTGAAGTGCGCGAACAGGTCGCCGGAGCCATCGTCGGGCGCGATGAAGCCGAAGCCCTTGTCGGCGTTGAACCATTTGACGGTGCCTGTGGCCATGACGTCAATCCTTACTTGTCTGGGACCACGGGAGTGATCCGTGCGGCCGTGGCGACGACGCCGCCACGGAGCTCATGTTGCGGTGGGAGCCACTGAACTGAATACCCGCCCGAGTCGATGCCCGGGCCCAGAAGCTGGTCTGGAGTGAGACCTCCAGCAGAAACACAACTTCAATAACCTGCGTTCGACACTACAGCATCCGAGCGGGAATCGTCGGCGCGGCCAGTTCTGGACTGAAGTGCACCGGTGGCGAGCGTACCTCGGCGACGGCCGAACGGGAGTGATCCGCGACCCGGCGGACTCCTCCGCGAGACTCGCAGGTCCCGGTCAGGCCTGCTGCCGCTCGGCCCACACCTGACGGAGCACCTGCGCGAACGCCTCGGGAGGCTGCGCGCCGCTGACGCCGTAGCGGCCGTCGATGACGAAGAACGGCACACCCTGAATGCCGTAGGCCTGCGCCTGAGCCTGGTCGGCGCGGACATCGGAGAGGTAGCGCCCCGATTCGAGCGCTTCGCGTGCGGCATCCGCATCCAACCCGGCCTCGGCCGCGAGAGCGACGAGGTCATCGATCCGGCCGACGTGGCGCCCCTCGGTGAAGTAGGCGGACATGAGGCGCTCCGCCATCTCGTGCTGCGCGCCCTGCGCTCTTGCGAAGTGCAGCAGCTCGTGCGCCTTGACGGTGTTGGTGTGCTGGAGCAGGTCGAACCGGTATTCCAGCCCCGCGCCGGCGGCGACTCCCGTGACGCGGTCGAGCATCTCGCGCACGCTGTCGGGCGACATGCCCTTGTGGCCCGACAGGAAGTCGACCTCGTTTCCGTCGAAGTCGACGGGCGTGTCGGGGGCAAGCTCGTAGGAGTGGAAGATCACCTCGACGGCGGGGGCATCCTCATCGCCCGCGGTCTGCGCGAGCCCGTTCTCGAGATTGCGCTTGCCGATGTAGCACCACGGGCAGGCGATGTCACTCCAGATGTCAATGGTGAGGGATTCGGTCACATCGAGGTCCAACCCCCGGCATCCGGCCTTCTATTCCGCCGTCGGCGCGTCGACGGCG
>JASGEE010000032.1:0-28729 GCA_047606715.1 Microbacterium sp. | reverse complement strand
GAACCGCCGCACTTCGGCGCGCAGCGCGCGGCGTCGCGCGCGAGCCGCCGCCCACACCTCCCGCACGCCGACACCCTCGAGCCCGGCCGCCGCGGCCTCTTCGTCGCCGGCGGGCAGTGGCGGCGCTTCCGGTTCGGATGCGACGACGTGCGCCCGGGCGATCTCCTCGGCGTCGGGGGCCTCGGCGTCGGGGGCCTCGGCGACCATGGACTCCGTGCCCGGAGCCTCGGCGACCGGCGGCGTCGCCGCTTCCGGCGGGAGGGAACGTGCCGGCGCGATCACGCGCACCGGCAGCTCGACCGCCTCATCCGCCGACGGCGTCTCCCGCGACGGCGAGGAGACAGGAGCGGGCAGAGGTACGGGCCGGCGCATCCGCTATGCCTTCACCCCGGTCGAGGAGAGCGCCTCAAGCACCTGGGGGATGATGAGATAGACGTTGCCGCAGCCGAGCGTGATGACGAAGTCGCCGTCGCGGGCGATCGAGGCCGTGTAGTCGGCGGCATCCTGCCAATCGGCGACGAAGTGCACCTTCGCCGGGTCGTCGAACGCCCCGCTCACGAGCGCCCCCGTCACTCCCGGCACGGGGTCTTCGCGGGCCCCGTACACATCGAGCATGACGGTGTGGTCGGCGTGCGTCTCGAGCACTTCGGCGAACTCGCGGTACATCTCCTGCGTGCGCGAATAGGTGTGCGGCTGCTGGATGGCGATGATGCGGCCAGCACCGACGACGCTGCGCGCCGCCGACAGCGCGGCGGCGACCTCGGTCGGGTGGTGAGCATAGTCGTCGAAGACGCTCACGCCGCGCTGCACCCCGTGCAGTTCGAAGCGGCGCACGGTGCCGGCGAAGCCCTCGACGGCACGCACGGCCGATTCCAGGTCGTGGCCGAGCGTGAGCAGCACGGCCACCGCGCCGGCGGCGTTGACCGCGTTGTGGGCCCCCGGCACGGCCAGGCGCGCCGCAACGGTGCGCCCCGCGTGCGTGAGCGAGAAAGCGACCGGACCGTCGGTCACGATGTCGTGGACGCGCACATCCGCCGCACCGTCCTGCCCGAACGTCACGATGCGCCGATGCGTGAGAGCTGCGGTCACCCGGCGCGCACCCGCGTCGTCGGCGGAAACGACCACCGCCTCGTGCGCGGCATCCGCGAACCGTACGAACCCGTCGTAGAAGGCGTCGCGGGTCCCCCAGTGGTCGAGATGATCGGGATCGACATTGGTGATCAGCGCGATCGCCGTGTCGTACAGCAGGAAGGTGCCGTCCGACTCGTCGGCTTCGATGACGAACAGGTCGTCGCCGCCGGTGCCGCTGGACGTCCCCAGCTCTGCGATGACACCGCCGCTGACGAAGGTGGGGTCGGCATCCAGTGCACGCAGGGCCGTGACGATCATCCCGGTCGAGGTGGTCTTGCCGTGAGCTCCGGCGACGCTGACCAGTCTCCGCCGGGCAATCAGCCAGTGCAGCGCCTGCGAACGGTGGATCACGTGCAGTCCGCGCTGCTTCGCGAGCACGAGCTCGGGGTTCTGCGGCCAGATCGCCCCGGTGTGGATGACCGTGTCGACGTCGTCGGGCAGGTTCGCCGCGTCGTGACCGACGTGCACCTGGGCGCCGCGGGCGGCGAGGGCGCGCAGAGCAGCACCGTCAGCGCGATCCGATCCCGACACGCGGATGCCGCGATCGAGGAACATCCCCGCCAGTCCCGACATGCCGGAACCGCCGATCCCGATGAAGTGGGCCGCGGTGATCTCCTCGGGGATGGGCAGCGTCAGGTCAGGGCGAATCATGGCCCCTAAAGTCTAGGTCGCGGCATCCTGAGCGGTCGCTGCGGCGCGCCCTGCGCTCGCGGGGCGCGTCCACACCCGCCGTGCCGGTGTCGCGAAATACGGAGAAGTCGCGAAACACGGACGCTTCGAGGCCCCGGCATCCGGTTTCCGCGTCATTTCCGTATTTCGCGACGGGTGCGGCGGCGGCGGCGCGGCGACGGCGTCAGCGGGCGAGCGCGGCGTCGAGCATCGCGATAACGTTCGCGGTGCCCGCCCGCGAGCCGGCGCCGGCCGCCGCGGTGCGCATCGCTCCCAGAGCGTCGGCATCGCCCAGGAGCGGCACGATCTCGTCGCGGACGCGCTCGGGCGTGAACTCCGCGTCGGGGATGAGCCGAGCCGCCCCTGCTCCGACGGCGGATGCCGCGTTCAGCGCCTGCTCGCCGTTGCCGACGGCATAGGGCACGTACACGGCGGGGATGCCGAGGGCCGACAGCTCGCTCACGGTCGCCGAGCCGGCGCGCGAGACCACGAGATCGGCCAGCCCCAGGGCGAGATCCATCCGGTCGATGTAGGGAACGACGCGGTAGGCCGGATGCCCGGGGTCGACGATCTCATCGCGCTCCCCCGCCGCATGCAGTAGCTGCCAGCCCGCACCGATGACCTCCGCCCAGGCGCCCGCGAGCGTCTCATTCAGCCGTCGTGCACCGAGGGATCCGCCGAACACGAGGAGCACGGGTCGAGCAGGGTCGAGCCCGAAGAAGGTCGCCGCCTCCGCGCGGACGTTCGCCCGATCGAGACTGACGAGCTCGCGGCGCAGCGGCATCCCCACCGTCGTCGCTCCGCGCAGCTTCGTGCCCTCGAAGACGACCCCGACACCGGCGGCGCGACGCGCGCCGAGGATGTTCGCCAATCCCGGGCGGGCGTTGGCCTCGTGCACGACGTATGGCACACCCTCGCGGGATGCCGCGACGTATGCCGGCGCCGAGGCGTAGCCGCCGAAGCCCGCGACGACGTCGACCCCGCGCTCGCGCAGGTGCGCGCTCACCTGGCGGACCGCGCGCCGCCACGCGGCCGGGAAGCGGACGGCGGCACCGTTCGGGCGGCGCGGAAACGGCACTTTGTCGACGACGAGCAGTTCATAGCCGCGCTCGGGCACGAGCCGCGCCTCAAGCCCTTCGCGAGTGCCGAGCACGAGCACCGTCGCCTCGGGGTCGCGCTCGCGCAGGCCGTCGGCGACCGCCAGCAGCGGGTTGACGTGGCCCGCGGTGCCGCCGCCGGCGAGCAGATAGGTCGGGTGCGCGATGCTCACCGCACCGACACTACCGGCGCACCGGCAGCGTACGGGCGAACGACAGCAGCACGCCGCACGCGATCAGCACGGACAGCAGCGACGTGCCGCCCTGCGACAGGAACGGCAGCGGCACGCCGAGCACGGGCGCCAGGCGCAGCACGACGGCGATGTTCAGCAGCGCCTGCCCGACGATCCACACGATGATGCCGCCCGCGACGATGCGCACGAAGGGATCGTCGGTCTTGCGGATGACGTGGAACGAACCCACCGCGAACAGGGCGAACAGGGCGAGCACGACCAGGCAGCCGACCAGCCCCAGTTCCTCGCCGAGGATCGCGAAGATGTAGTCGTTGGCCTTGGCGGGCAACCAGCCGTACTTCTCCCGCGAATTCCCCAGGCCCAGACCGAAGATGCCGCCGCCGGCCAGACCCCAGATGCCGTGCATGGCCTGGTAGCAGTCGCCGACGACCGCGTCGTAGCAGCTCGTCGAGTCGACATCGAGAAAGCTCATGATGCGCAGCATGCGATTGGGACTCGTCACGGCGAACACGGCGGCGGCGCCGAGAACGAGCAGCAGCGGGATGACGAACAGCCGCAGCTTGACGCCCGAGAAGAACAGGCAGCCGAGCATGATCGCCATCAGGATCATGCCGGTGCCCAGGTCATGGCTGCCGACGGCAACCAGACCGATCACGAGAGCACCGACCGGAACGACCGGGATGAACACGTGCCGCCACAGCCCGAGCAGCGTGCGCTTGCGGTACAGCACGTAGCCCATCCACAGGGCCAGGCTGAGCTTGAGGAACTCCGACGGCTGCATCTGCAGGCTGCCCAACTGGATCCAGTTGCGGTTTCCGTCGTTGGAGACGCCCAGCCCGGGCACGAACACGAGCAGCTGGAAGGCGGTCGTCGCGATCAGCGCGGGCCACGCGATGCGCTTCCAGAATGTGACCGGCAGGCGGCTCGCGATGAACATCAGCGGGATGCCGACGACGGCGAACACGGCCTGCTTGAGCACGACCTCGAAGGGGCTGTCGCCCGCGGCGACCGACGAGGCCATCGTCGCCGAGAGCACCATCGTCAGCCCGACCCCGGTCAGCAGCAGCGCCGTCGAGGCGATGAGGAGGAACTCGCTCGGCACCGGTGCGAACACCCGACCGAGCGAGACGCGCGCGGCGAAGCCGCCCGCCGCCGTGACGGTCGCACCCGTCGTGCTCGCTCGCGGGGGTCGCGACGTCGAGCCGGCGACGGGGCGCACAGGGGTCGTCGTGGTCACCGCGCGCCCTCCCCGCCGCTCACTGTTCCGACCGGCCGGTGCGTTCGCGCACCGCCCGCGCGAACCGGTGTCCGCGGTCTGCGTACGAGTCGAACTGATCGAAGGATGCCGCTGCCGGAGCGAGGAGGACCACGTCTCCGTCACGCGCGATCCCGATCGCCAGCTCGACGACGTGCGCCATGACGTCTTCAGTCTGCGTGTGGTCGACCTCGAACAGCGCGATGCCCGGCGCGTGTCGTGCGAACGCGTCGACGAGCGGCCCGCGGTCGACGCCGATCACGATGGCCGCCTTCACGGCGGGCCCGTGTACTGCGACCAGCTCGCCGACATCGACGCCCTTCAGCAGCCCGCCGACGACCCAGATCGCCCCGGGGAACGCGGCCAGAGACGAGGCCGCCGCGTGCGGATTGGTGGCCTTGGAGTCATCGACCCACGTCACGCCGCCGGTGACGGCGACGGTCTGGATGCGATGCGCATCGAGGCGGAAGGCGTCCAGGGCCGCGGCGATGGCTGCCGGGGTCACGTCGAGCGAGCGGGCCAGGGCGCTCGCGGCGAGGATGTTGGCCACGACGTGCGGTGCGGACAGACCGCGCTCGGCGAGAGCGGCGACGGTCGTCAGCTCCAGCGCGCTCGTGCGGCGGTCATCGAGGAAGGCGCGATCGACGAGGATGCCGTCGACGAGCCCGAGGTCGCTCGGCCCCGGCACGCCGAGGTCGAACCCGATGGCTCGACACCCCTCGACGACGTCGGCGTCTTCGACCATCTCGCGCGTGGCGACATCGGCCTTGTTGTACACGCACGCGACGCGCGTGCCCCGGTACACGACGGCCTTCGCGTCGCGGTACGCCTGAGACGAGCCGTGCCACTCGAGGTGGTCGTCCGCGAGGTTCAGGCACACGCTCGCGTGCGGGCTGAAGCCGCCGGCATCCGGATCGGCCCCGGACAGCGACAGGTACCAGAGCTGGTGGCTCGACAGCTCGACGACGAGCACGTCGAACCCGCCCGGGTCGCGCACGGCGTCGAGCACGGGCGTGCCGATGTTGCCGCAGGGCGCCGCGCGCAGCCCGCCGGCGGCGAGCATGGATGCCGTCAGCTGTGTCGTCGTCGTCTTGCCGTTGGTGCCGGTGATGAACACCCAGTCGGCGGGAGTCCCATCGGCGCGCAGCACCTTGTCCCGCACCCGCCAGGCGACCTCGACGTCGCCCCACAGGGGGATGCCGGACTCCAGCGCCCAGGCCACCACGGGATGATGCGGGGCGAACCCGGGTGAGGCGACGACAACCTCGGGCGCGAAAGCGGCGAGCTCGTCCGGGACGGCATCCAACGCGCCCATCCACAGGCGAGCGCCGATCACGGGGAGCAGCCGCGCATACTCGGGTGCCGCGGTCTCGCTGACCACCAGCACGTCGGCACCCAGTTCGGCCAGGGTGTCGGCGACCGAGAAGCCCGTCACCGACAGACCCAGCACCGCGACGCGCAGACCGCGCCAGTCGGCGTGCCAGCTGCGCAGTGCGTCGAGGTCGCGCCCGTCGCTGCCGGAAACGCCGGTCACAGCGCCGCCAGCCACGCGACGTAGAACAGGCCGACGCCCGTGACGGCCAGCATCCCGGCGATGATCCACATGCGCACGACGATCGTGATCTCGGGCCATCCGCGCATCTCGAGGTGATGATGGAACGGGCTCATGAGGAACAGTCGTTTGCCACCGGTGGCCTTGAAGTAGTACCGCTGCAGGATCACCGAGCCGGGGCCGATGATGAACACCCCGGCGATGAGGACCGACAGGATCTCGGTGCGCGACAGAATCGCCATCGCGGCGATCACACCGCCGATCGCCATCGATCCGACATCGCCCATGAAGATCTTCGCTTTCGGCGCGTTCCACCAGAGGAACCCGACGAGCGCACCGACGAACGAGGCCGCGATGATCGTGAGGTCCATCGGGTCACGGGTCGGGTAGCAGGCGCTCGCATACGCCTCCAGCAGCGCGTCGCTCGCGCAGCGCTGCTGGAACTGCCAGAACGTGACCAGGCTGAGAGCGGCAATCGTGAAGATGCCCGATCCGGTGGCCAGGCCGTCGAGGCCGTCGGTGAGGTTGGCCGCATTCGACCACGCGACCGAGATGAAGGTGATCCAGACGAGGTAGAGGATCCAGCCGACGATCGCACCGAACGCCATGAACGACAGCAGGGGGATGTCGCGGAAGAACGAGACGTACGCGGTTGCCGGCGTCTCGCCAACCGCGTTGGGGAAGCTCAGCGCGGCGATGCCGAACGGCAGCGAGACCAGCACCTGGCCGACGATCTTGCGCCAGCCCGACAACCCGAGACTGCGCTGCTGCCGCACCTTCATGAAGTCGTCGACGAACCCGACGACGCCGAAGCCGACCATCATCCAGATGACGAGCAGACCTGACACGGTCGGCGGGGCCCCGCCGGTCAGCGTGCCCGAGAAGTAGCCGACGATCGCACCGACGATGAAGACGATGCCGCCCATCGTCGGCGTGCCACGCTTGGTGTGGTGGCTCGGATTGTTGGCATCTTCGGGAGTGCGGATGACCTGCCCCCAGCCGAGCCTCTCGAACATCCGGATGAACAGCGGGGTGAGGAAGAGCGTGAACGCGAGGGAGATCGTCGCGGCTGCCAGCAGTGATCTCACGAGAACGATTCTCCCAGACGATCACCGAGGAACCGCAGCCCCACCGCGTTCGATGACTTCACCAGCACGCGGTCGCCGTCACGCAGTTCGCCCTGCAGGTAGTCGAACGCCTCGTCCGCGGTCTCGAAGAACACCGCCTCACCGTCCCACGAGCCCTCGCCGATGGCGGCGAGGTAGAGACGGCGCGCCTCGCGCCCGACGACGACGATGCGCTCGAAACGCAGCCGCACGGCGAGCAGGCCCACCCGGTCGTGCTCCTCACCGGCGTACTCCCCCAGCTCGCTCATCGCCCCGAGGACGGCGACTTTGCGCTGGCCGGGCTCGGTGATCTGCGCGAGGGTGCGCAGCGCCGCCGCCATCGAGTCGGGGCTCGCGTTGTAGGCGTCGTTGATGATGCGGATGCGGTCAGTGCCCAGCGGCTGCATCCGCCAGCGCTCAGCGATCTCGACGGTCTCCAGGCGCTCGATGCCGGTCGCGATCGGCACGCCGAGCACCGAGGCTGCGGCGAGGGCGGCGAGGGCGTTCATGACGTGGTGTTCACCGAGGACCCGCAGGCGCAGCGGCATCCGCTCACCGTGCGCGACGACGACGCAACTCGTGCCCGCGGGGGTGACCTCGACGTCGTCGGCACGCACATCGGCCGCAGCGGGCGTGCGACCGAACCAGCGCACCGACGCTCCGCGCTCCGCCGCGACGGCCGCCATCGTGGCCACCCGCGGATCGTCGGCGTTGAGCACCGCGACTCCCCCGGGCCGAATCGCCTCGACCAGCTCCGTCTTGGCGCGCAGGGTCTCCTCCACACCGCCGAACCCGCCGGCATGAGCGAGTCCGACCATCAGCACGACACCGACGTCGGGGGTCACGAGCCCCGCGAGCCGTGCGATGTCGCCGGGCCCGGTGGCGCCGAGCTCGCTCACGAGGTATCGCGTGTCGTCGGTGACGCGCAGCATCGTCAGCGGCGCACCGACCTCGTTGTTGAACGAGGCCCGCGGAGCGATCGTCTCTCCCTCGTCGCGCAGGATGCGCGCGAGGAGGTTCTTCGTCGTCGTCTTGCCGTTGGACCCGGTGATGCCGACCACGCGCAGTTCGCCGTGCGTCCGCACGGCGGCGACGACCGTGCGCGCCAGGTCGGCGAGGGCACAGACGACGTCGCCCACGACGATCTGGCTGACGGCGGCGTCGACGACGTGGTCCACGATCGCGAGCGCGGCGCCGGCGGAGGCTGCGGCGCCGACGAACAGATGGCCGTCGGTGGTCGCACCGGGCTTGGCGACGAAGATGTCGCCGGCGCCGATCAGCCGCGAGTCGGTGTCCACGGATCCGCAGACCACCGTGTCGCGCGTGTCGTCGCCGGCAGCGTGCAGGGTACCGCCGACCGCCTGGGCGATGGCATCGAGAGTCATCCGGATCATGCTGATGTGCTCCTCGGCCTCACCCGGTGACGGGCAGCAGCGGAGTCTCCGAGTCGGAGGGCATGACGCGGTAGTGCGCCAGCACCTGCGTCATCGCCTGCTTGAAGACCGTGCGGTTCGCCGATGACATCCGGGTGGTCATCGGCTCGTCGAACAGGGTCAGCACGACGTACTGCGGGTCATCGGCGGGGGCGTAGCCGACCAGCGAGGTCATGTACACGCCGCTCTTGTAGCCGCCGGTGCCGTCGGGGATCTGCGCCGTGCCGGTCTTGACCGCCAGGCGATAGCCGGGGATGCGGATGTCGTCGGCGAGAGTCGCCTGCGCGTACACGTTCTCGAGCATCTGCGAGACGTCGGATGCCGTGGACTCCTCGATCACCTGCACAGGGTCTTCGACGTCGGGGGTGACGACGGTGCCGTCGGCCTCGGTGCACGACTCGACGAGCTGCGGCTGGATGCGCACCCCGCCGTTCGCGATCGTCTGGAAGACGCTCACGACCTGGGTCGGGGTGACGGTGAAGGCCTGCCCGAACGTGGTCGTGTAGTAGGTCTGCGCATCCCACTCGTCCCAATTGCTGGAGAACCCGGTGTCGGGGGCGGCCGACCAGTTCAGACCGTCGCCGCTGCCGACGCCGAACTTCTCCAGATACTCCTGCCGCGTCTGCGCCGACACGCTCTCGGCGAACTGCGACATCGCGACGTTCGATGAACGCACGAGCCCGCCGGTGAGCGTCAGCGTCTCGGTCTCGTGGTCTTCGGAGTCGTTGATGACGGCACCGTTGGGGAACTCCATGCGGTCGGGGTCGACGACCGTCGACAGCGGGGTGAGACCGCCGGCCTCGATCACGGTCGCCGCCGTGACGGGCTTGAACGTCGAGCCCGGTTCGTACGAGACGCGCAGCAGACGCGAACCCCGATCGTCCGAGTCGGATGCCCCGGGGTCGTTGGGGTCGACGGTGTCGGTGTCGGCGAGCGCGCGGATCTTGCCCGTCTTGACCTCCATGACGATGATGCCGCCCCACTCTGCCTGGTAGTGCTCGGTCTGCTCCTGGATCAGCTGCTGCATGTACCACTGCAGGTCGGAGTCGATCGTGAGGGTGAGCGTGCCGCCGTCGACGGCCGCGGTCTCTTCCTCGGTGCCGGGGATGATGACGCCGTCGCTGCCTCGCTGGTACGTCAGAGACCCGGATGTCGCGGCCAGGCACGAGTCCTGCAACTGCTCCAGCCCCTCCAGCGGCGTACCGTCGGAACCGACGAACCCGATCAGGTTGCCGGCGACGGCACCGTTGGGGTAGATGCGTGAGGGGTGCTCGGGAAACGTCAAGAACGGCAGCGCCAACTCGGCCAGCGCTCGATACTCCTCCGTCGACACGTACCGCTTGACGTAGGCGAACCGCGACTCGGGGTTCTCGGCGAGCGCGTCGCTGACGATCTGCTCGATATCGGCGGCGGACTGCCCCGTGATCTCGCCGATCTGCGCGGCCAGCTCGGGCCAGGCGACCGTGACCTCATTGCCGTCGGCGTTCTCGACGGGGTTGCCGTCGGCATCCGTCTGGGCGATGCCCTGCACCGCCAGCAGCGGGTCGATCTGCACGTCGTAGAGCAGCGTGCTGGTCGCCAGCACCGTGCCGTTGGTGTCGACGATCTCACCGCGCGTGCCGTACAGCGTCGTCTCCACCCCCGTCGCCTTCTCCTGCGACGCCGAGATGAGCTCGTTCGCGTTGACGACCTGGATGTCGACGAGGCGCACGACGAAAGCGGACAGCACGGCGAGCACGACCGCCAGGGCGACGACCGTCCGCCGACGGGGACCTCGGGTGGATCTCGTCGTCATGTACTCAGTGTGTGTCGGGGGTGGGCAGACCCTCGGCGATCGCCGGGGGTGTCGTCGTATTCAGAATCGCGTCATCGATGACGTTCGCGCCGGTCGCCAGCGTCGAGTCCGGGTCCGTGACCAGCGGAACACCCGCCACGAGCGCGTTCGACACCGCAGCCTGAGTGAGCGCGTGGAGCACGGTCGTGGAGGTCGCGCTCTTCGCGGTGCCGATGATCTCGCCGTCGCTCAGGCGCAGATAGGCGGGCGATTGTCCGGTCACCAGACCCAGGGCAGCGGCATTGGCCGCCAGGTACTGCGGCGAGGACAGACCCGCGACCTCTTCTTCGAGGATCTGCTTCTGCCAATCGAGATCGCGCTGCTGTGCGGTCAGCTCGGACAGCTGGTACGACGACTGCGTCGTGAGGATCGACAGTCCCATCTGCGCGGCGCCGATCAGCAGCGCGCCGGCGACGGCCACGATGCCGTAGAGCAGCCGTGGCCGCCGCGCGCGCTGCGGATGCTCGACCACGTGCAGGCGGCGATCGGGCCGCCGCTGCGCGACCGCCGGGAACTCCTCGAGTCCGACCAGGACATCGGCGCTCATGCCGCCTCCCGAATGCGTTCGGCCGCACGCAACCGCACGGGTGCGGCGCGCGGGTTGCGCGCCTTCTCTTCGTCGTTCGCGACCTCAGCACCCTTGACGAGCAGCCGGAACCGTGGTTCGTGCCCGGGCAGCTCGACCGGCAGCCCCGCGGGGGCGGTGGATGCCGCCGCCTGCGCGAAGACCCGCTTGACGAGACGGTCCTCCAACGACTGATAGCTCATCACGACCATGCGCCCGCCCACGCGCAGCAGGTCGAGAGCGGCGGGCAGGGCCCGCTCGAGCACGGCGAGCTCGGCGTTGACCTCGATGCGCAGTGCCTGGAAGACGCGCTTGGCCGGGTGCCCACGCCCCTCGCGCTGCACGGCGACCGGGGTTGCCGCCACGAGGATGTCGACGAGTCGACCCGATCGCACGATGGGCGCTTCAGCGCGCGCCGCGATGATCGCGCGCGCGTAGCGGCCGGCCAGCTTCTCTTCGCCGTAACGCTCGAAGATGCGGCGCAGATCACCCTCTCCGTAGCTCGCGACGACGTCGGCGGCGGTGATGCCGGAGGTCTGGTCCATCCGCATGTCCAGCGGTGCATCCTGCGCGTAGGCGAAGCCGCGGGCGGCCTCGTCGAGCTGCAGCGAGGAGACACCGAGGTCGAACAGGATGCCGTCGACGCGTGCGGCTCCGGCGGCGGAGGCGGCATCGGCGATGCCGTCGTAGACGCTGTGGACCAGAGTGACGCGATCGCCGAACCGGGCGAGCCGTTCGCCGGCGATGCGCAGGGCGTCGGTGTCGCGGTCGAGCCCGATGAGCCGGACGTTCGCAAACCGCTCCAGGAGCGCTTCGGAGTGGCCGCCCATGCCCTCGGTCGCATCGACGATGACGGCATCGGGCCCCTGCAGCGCAGGGGCCAGCAGCTCGACGCAGCGGTCGAGCAGCACGGGGGTGTGGATGTCGGAGAAGGTCATGGTGTGCGGGGCGCCGATCCGGGGTCGTGATCCCCATCCGCCTGACCTGACACCGGGGAAGTGTGTCAGGGCGTGCGGCTGGGAGTCGCGGCCACGGCTCAGAACAAGCCCGGGATCACCTCCTGCTCCATGTCCGAATAGCTGTCTTCGTTTCCGGCGGCGTAGGCGTTCCACGCCTCGGCGTCCCAGATCTCGGCGTGTGCGCCGACGCCGGTGACGACCAGCTCACGCCCGAGGCTCGCGTAGGTGCGCAGGTGCGGCGGGATCGTGATGCGGCTCTGGCTGTCGGGCTTCTCGTCGCTCGCTCCGGAGAGGAACATGCGCTGGAAGTCGCGGGCCTGCTTGTTGGTCAGCGGCGCCTCGCGGATCTTCTCGTAGACGCGCTCGAACTCCTTCGTGCTGAAGACGTAGAGGCAGCGCTCCTGACCGCGTGTGACGACGAGGCCGTCGCCGAGGTCGGTGCGGAACTTCGCGGGGAGGATGACGCGACCCTTGTCGTCGAGTTTGGGGGTGTAGGTGCCCAGCAGCATCGGCCACGCCCCCTTCCTCCGGCCCGATCCAGGTTTGCACCACTTTACTCCACTTTCCTCCACTTCACTACGACTTGGCCCGCGGAATCTGGGCGCGCAAAAAAACCGACCCCACTTTGCGGTGGGGTCGGTGCGATGAAGCGGAGTGAGCGGTTACCGTTCTTCCTGACGACGGTCCCAGCGGTCGTTCATCCGATCCATGAACGACTCGCTCGAGCCGCGGCCGCTGCGGGCGGTGTCACTCGTCGCGGCGGAGACACCCTTGGCGGGAGCGACCGCCAGCAGGACGCCGACGATCATCACGACGAACGCGATCACACCGATCACGATGATGCCGGTCGAGACGCCGGCCACGAGGCCGCCGATGCCGAGCAGCACGAGCACGATGCCGTACACGATGTTGCGGTAGCTCAGGACCCGCCCGCCGCGGGGCGCGCTGACCACGTCGGCGTCTTTGCTCATGAGATGACGTTCCATCTCGTCAAGCAGACGCTGCTCCTGCTCTGACAGTGGCATGCTTCCCCTCCCAGCGGGCTTGTGCGGCCAAGTCTACGCGCGTGCGTGAGAACTAGGCTAGGCCCGTGACGAGTTCGCAGGCCCAGATCGAAGCGGTTTCCCAGCGACTGGAGAGCTTCGTGGCGACCCAGCGCAGCCCGTGGGCGGATGCGGAGGCAGGCGTCTTCCTCGCCGCGGCGGCTTCTGCGCTCTCCGGCGGAAAGCGACTGCGGGCGCGGTTCTGCCTCACCGGGTGGCAAGCCGTCGCCGGGAGGCCGCCCGGCGCCAGTGAGTCACCGACACCGAGCGACGAGGTCGTCGGCGCAGCCGCGGCGCTGGAGATCTTCCACGCCGCCGCGCTCGTGCACGACGACCTCATCGACAACTCGGACACTCGCCGCGGCCGTCCCGCCGCACACCGCGAGCTGCAGTCCGCGCACACTGCGGCCGGGTGGAGCGGCGACAGCGCCGGCTTCGGTCGCTCGGCGGCGGTCCTGCTCGGAGATCTGCTGGTCTCCTTCAGCGACGACCTGTTGGAGGAGAGCCTGACCGGCACGGAGCACGCGGCATCCGCTCGAGCGGTATACGCGCTGATGCGGCGCGAGGTGACGATCGGGCAGTTCCTCGACATCGCCGAAGAGGCCGCCTTCGTCACCGCCCCCGACGACGAGCACGCAGGGCGCGCGCTGCGGGTGGCATCCCTGAAATCCGCGCGGTACAGCGTGCAGCATCCCCTGCTGCTGGGTGCGAGCCTGGCCGGTGCCGACGCTACGCAGTCGGATACGCTGGCGCGATTCGGCCACCCCCTCGGGCTCGCGTTCCAGCTGCGAGACGACGTTCTGGGCGTGTTCGGCGATGCCTCCGTCACCGGCAAGCCCTCGGGCGACGACCTGCGCGAAGGCAAGCGCACTCTTCTGGTCGCCTACGCGCGCGAGCGGCTCGCTCCCGGCGCCCGCCGCGTCATGGACGAGCTGATCGGAGACCCCGATCTCACGGACGATCAGATCGCCGCGCTGCAGCAGACGATCATCGACACCGGCGCGCTGGAACGCGTCGAAGAGCAGATCGCCGCTTTCGCCGACGAGGCCGACCGAGCACTGCGCGGCGCACCGTTGGCGACCCCCGCGGTCGGCGAGCTGCGCGACCTCGCACGCGCCGCGACCGCCCGCGTCGCGTGACGCCGCCGGGATCAGCCCAGCGCCTGCGCGATCCGGCGCACTTCGCTCTTGCGCCCCTGCCGCAGCGATTCGATCGGCGGCCGGCCGATCGACTCCTCCGGAGCGAGCAGCCAGTCGATGGCCTCGTCGTCGGTGAACCCGGCATCGTGCAACACGAAGACGGTGCCGCGCAGCGACGGGATGGGGTGCCCGTCGTGCAGGAACGCGGCCGGGACGGCGAAGGAGCCGGTGCGGCGCGAGCCGATCAGCTGCTTCTCGTCGAGCAGACGCCGCACCCGCCCGAGGGGTTCGCCCAGCACTTCGACGAGGTCGGGAAGAGTGAGCCATTCGTGGTCGGAGGTGGTGGCGGATTGGTCGGTCACGCCTCCATTATCCCGGCGCATCCGCTGCGACGCGATGCCCGAGCAATGTCACGGTGCGGCATCAACTGCCTCGGATGGTGAGGCGCTCCCCTCCCCGCGGGTCATGGCTACATAGACTCGTCGCGTGAGCACGAGTCAGCAGACCGACCCGCTGATCGGTCGTCTCGTCGACGACCGATACCGGGTGCGTGCTCGCATCGCGCGTGGCGGGATGGCGACGGTGTACGTCGCGACCGATCTGCGCCTGGAACGCCGCGTCGCCCTCAAGGTGATGCACGGCCACCTCTCCGACGACACGGTCTTCCAGAGCAGGTTCGTCCAAGAGGCGCGCTCCGCGGCGCGACTGGCCGACCCGCACGTCGTGAACGTGTTCGACCAGGGCCAGGACGGCGAGATGGCCTACCTCGTCATGGAGTATCTGCCGGGCATCACGCTGCGCGATCTGTTGCGCGATCAGCGACGACTGTCGATTCCACAGACGATCACGATCATGGATGCCGTGCTCTCCGGCCTCGCCGCCGCGCACCGCGCGGGCATCGTGCACCGCGACGTCAAGCCCGAGAACGTGCTGCTGGCCGAGGACGGCCGCATCAAGATCGGCGACTTCGGCCTGGCCCGCGCCACGAGCGCCAACACCGCAACCGGGCAGATGCTGCTGGGCACGATCGCCTATCTCGCTCCCGAACTGGTCACCCGCGGCACCGCCGATGCCCGCAGCGACATCTACGCGCTCGGCATCATGCTCTACGAGATGCTCGTCGGCGAGCAGCCGTACAAGGGCGAGCAGCCCATGCAGATCGCCTATCAGCACGCGACCGACTCGGTGCCGCGTCCGAGCGCCCGCAACCCCGGCATCCCGGAACAGCTCGACGAGCTGGTCATGTGGGCGACCGAGCGCGAGCCCGACGAACGCCCGATCGATGCGCGCGCGATGCTCGATCGTCTGCGCGAGATCGAGAACGAACTCGGCGTCTTCCCCCACGTCGTACGCGCACCGGCCGCAGGCACCGTGACGATCGACGACGACGGCACCGATTCGGGCGAGCTGACGAAGGTCCTGCCGGGGGCGTTCACGGCGCCCGTCGTGACGGCCGAGGTCGACAACGCCACCCGGCTGCGTGCCCGGGCGAAACGCAACGCCCACAAGGGCGGTTGGCTGCTCGTGCTCGTGCTGCTGCTGGCCGCTCTCGCCGCCGGCGCCGGCTGGTGGTTCGGATCGGGTCCGGGATCGCTGGTCGTCGTCCCCGACGTCACGAGCAAGAGCTTCGACGATGCCGCCGGCATCCTCTCCGAACAGGGTCTCGTCGCCGTGGCCGGCGAAGACCACAACCGGAGCGTCGCCGAAGGTCTCACGATCCGCACCGACCCCGAGCCGGGTACCCGTGTCGACAAGGACAGCGAGGTCACCGTCGTCATCTCGCTCGGTCCGGCATCTCACGAGATCGACACGCTCAAGGGCGTCGACGTGACCGAGGCGACCGATCAGCTGGCCGAGTGGTACATCACCGTCGAGGGCGAGACGACGACCACGTTCACCGATGCCGCAGCCGACACCATCCTGAAGGCGCGGATCACCCCACCCGGGGGCGGCGACACCGTGGACTGCACGAAGGGCTGCACCGCGCTGGAGGGCTCGACGGTGTCGTTCGAGATCTCGCTCGGGCCGATCCCGGATGTCGTGGGCGAGACCGCCGATACCGCGAAGGGCGAGCTGACCGCCGTGGATCTGAAGGTCAAGACGACCGAGGAGTACAGCAGCGAGGTGACCAGCGGAGTCGTCATCCGTCTCGGCGAGCACGAGGGGAACTTCCAGCCGGGCGACACCGTCACGCTCGTCGTGTCGAAGGGCCCCCAGCCGATCGAGGTGCCCGATGTCGTCGGGATGACGGTCCGCAACGCCGTGGAGACACTGGAGCAGGCCGGCTTCCAGGTGAACGCTAACCTCGAGGACACCGAACTGCTGCTCGGTTACATGGCGTGGGACGTCTACGTCGTGCACGCCATGACGCCCTCGGCGTATTCCCTGCAGCTCCCGGGCACGACGATCGACCTGACCCCCGGTCCCTGATCCCCTCGCCCCATCGTCAGGCTATCCATCGCACCCGAGGGCGCCCGACGATTCCGCGAGCCGCCAGCCCGCGTGCGAGCCGCCAGCCCGCGTGTGCACGTACCTTGGCGGCTCGCACGGATCTTGGCGGCTCGGCGGAGAGGTGAGGCGGGTGGGGGGATCAGCCGAGAGGGACCGTGGTCGTGGCGACCGGCACGGTGTAGATCTCTTCGATCGCATCCGCGAAGTCGGTGAGGATCACGTTGCGCTTGATCGACAGCTTCGGGGTGAGGTGTCCGCTGTCCTCGGTCCACTCGGTGTCGAGGATCGTGAACTTGCGGATGGACTCGGCCCGCGACACGTGCGTGTTCGCCAGGTCGATGGCCCGCTGCACCTCTTCGCGCACCTTCGGGTTCTTCGCCGCGTCGGCCAGAGACAGATCCTCGGGCAGGGAGTTGTTGGCAAGCCACGTCGGCAGCATCTCGGGGTCGAGAGTCACAAGGGCCGAGATGAACGGGCGCTGGTCGCCGACGACGACCACCTGACCGACGATGGGGTTGGCGCGGATCGGGTCCTCCAGCGCCGCCGGCGCGACGTTCTTGCCACCGGCGGTGACGATGATCTCCTTCTTGCGACCGGTGATCGTGAGAAACCCCTCGTCGTCGAACGAGCCGAGGTCGCCGGTGAGGAACCAGTCGCCGTCGAAGGCGGCCGCGGTCGCCTCGGGGTTGCGCCAGTACTCCGTGAAGACGTTGATGCCGCGCACCTGGATCTCGCCGTCGTCGGCCAGTCGCACCCCGACGCCGGGCAGCACCGGCCCCACCGTGCCGATCTTCGACTTGCTCGCGAGGTTCACCGTGGCCGGCGCCGTCGTCTCCGTCAGCCCGTACCCCTCGAGGATCGTCACCCCGAGGCTGTGGAAGAAGTGCCCCAGGCGCGAACCGAGCGGCGCCGATCCCGACACGGCGTAGGTCACCCGGCCCCCCATCGCCTCGCGCAGCTTGCCGTAGACGAGCTTGTCGAACACGGCGAATTTCACCTTCGTGCCGAAGGGGATCTTCCCCCCCTCCTGCTGGAGCGTGGAGTAGGCGACCGCCGTCGCGGCGGCGGCGCGGAAGATCTTGCCCTTCCCGCCGGCTTCGGCCTTCTGCTCGGCGGAGTTGTACACCTTCTCGAACACGCGCGGCACCGCCAGCAGGAACGTCGGCCGGAACGACCCGAGCGCCGGCAGCAGCTGCTTCGTGTCGGGCTGATGGCCGGTCTTCACTCCCGCGTGGATGTCGAGGATCGAGATGAACCGCGCGAACACATGCGCCGTTGTGATGAACAGCAGCGTGGAGGCACCGGGAGTGTTCACGACCTCTGCGAGCGCCTTCGCGGAATTTCGGGCGAGCTCGACGAAGTTGCTGTGCGTCAGCACGCATCCCTTGGGTCTGCCCGTCGAACCCGACGTGTAGATGAGCGTTGCGATATCGCCGCCGACGGCGATGCGGCGGCGGCGCTCGATCTCGTCGTCGGAGACGTCGGCGCCGCTGCCGCGCAGCGTGTCGAGGTCACCGGATGCCATCGTCCAGACCTCGCGCACGAGCGGCACCTCGGCGCGCACCTCGGCGATGCGGGCGGCGTGCTCGGCCGACTCGGCGATCACCGCGACGGCCCCCGAGTCGGAGAGGATCCAGCGGACCTGTGCGGCAGAACTGGTCTCGTAGATCGGGACCATGACGGCGCCCGCGAAGAACAGGGCGAAGTCGACCAGTGTCCACTCGTAGGTCGTGCGGGCGATGAAGCCGACCTTGTCGCGCGGCTCGATGCCGGCGGCGGCGAACCCCTTCGCCAGGGCGATGACCTCACGCTCGAACTGCGCGGCGGTGATGTCGCGCCATCCCGCGCCATCCGGGACGGCGAACAGCGCGAGCGAGGGCGTCGCCTTCACCCGTTCGACCAGAAGATCGCTGACGTTCGCCTGCGGGTCGGCGGGAACGATGGCGGGGACTTCGAACTGGGCGGCGCTCATGAGCGGCAACTCCCTCGGTACCGGTTGGCGTCGGATATGACGATGATCTCGGAGTCCACACTAGACTCTCCGATGCCGCAGCGCCGCCGACTGCGGGATCTGCAACGCCGCCGCGGCGGACGAGGAGAGGGAGAACCGTGCTGAACGTCGGGATCGACATCGGCGGGACCAAGATCGCCGGCGGCGTCGTCGGCAAAGACGGCGCGGTCATCGAGCGCCTGCGGGTGGCGACACCTGAAGACACCGACGCCCTCGCGCACACGGTCGCACAGATGGTGCGCGAGTTCTCCTCACGCCACGAGATCCACGCCGTCGGCGTGGCGGCGGCGGGCTTCCTCGACCGCACCCGGTCGATCATGCTGCACGCGCCCAACATCGACTGGCACAACGAGCCGCTGCGCGAGCAGCTCACCGCGCGCATCGGACGCCCGGTCGCCCTGGAGAACGACGCGAATGCGGCGGGCTGGGGCGAATACCGGTTCGGTGCCGGCCGCGACGCCGGCGACATGGTCATGATCACCCTCGGCACCGGCGTGGGTGGGGCCGTCGTCATCGACGGCCGGTTGCTCATCGGCGCCAACGGGAGTGCCGCCGAGCTCGGCCACTTGAGGTTCGTGCGCGGCGGACGTCCCTGCGGGTGCGGTCAGAACGGATGCCTGGAGCAATACGCGTCGGGGCGCGCCCTGCAGGCGGAACTGAGCGACATCGCCGATGCCGGCGGCATCGGCGACCGCCTCACCCGGCACCGCGACGCGAAGGGGAAGATCCCGTCATCCGCCCTGGCGATGCTGCTGGCCGAACAGGACGCCGGGGCCCTGGAGGCGGTGCGCCGCGTCGCGACGGCCCTGGGCGAGGCCTGCGGCGCGTTCCAGGCGGTGCTCGACCCCGACGTGTTCGTCATCGGCGGCGGCGTCGCCGATCTCGGCGAGGTGCTGCTGGAGCCCACACGCCTCGCCTACGAGACGTCGCTGCCCGGCTTCGGCGATCGGCCGACGGCACGGTTCGTCACGGCATCCCTCGGCAACGACGCGGGGCTCGTCGGTGTCGCCGACCTCGCCGGCATCCGGAGCGTGTGATGTTCTACTGGATCATGAAGTACATCGTGATCGGGCCGATCGTGAAAGCGATCTTCCGGCCGTGGATCGTCGGGCGCACGAACGTGCCGGCATCCGGAGCGGCGATTCTCGCGAGCAACCATCTGTCGGTGAGCGACTCGATCTTCCTGCCGCTGATGATCGACCGCCCGATGAGCTTCCTCGCCAAGAGCGACTACTTCACCGGCACGGGTCTGGGCGGCTGGGCCACCCGCATCTTCATGACGGCGACGGGGCAGATCCCCATCGACCGCACGGGCGGCAAAGCCTCGGAGGACTCGCTGAACACGGGGCTGCAGGTGCTGGGACGCGGCGACCTGCTCGGCATCTACCCCGAGGGCACGCGCAGCCCCGACGGCAAGCTGTACCGCGGCCGGACGGGGCTCGCGCGCATGGCGCTGGAAGCCCGTGTGCCGGTGATTCCGGTCGTCATGGTCGACACCGGCCAGATCATGCCGATCGGTCGGCCGATCCCGCGCATCGGCCGGGTCGGGATGGTCATCGGCGAACCGCTGGACTTCTCCCGTTTCCAGGGCATGGAGGGCGACCGCTATGTCCTGCGGTCGGTGACCGACGAGATCATGGTGGCGTTGCAGCGGCTCGGCGAGCAGCAGTACGAAGACGTCTACGCCTCGACGGTGAAGAACCGCGCGAAGGTGTAGGGCGGCGGACGGCCCCCGGTAGACTGGTCGGATGCCTTCCCCGCACGACGACCTGGATCTTTGGCGCACCCTCCCGATCAAACAGCAGCCCACCTGGACCGACCCCGCGGCGGTCGCCGCCGTCTCGGCGGAGATCGCGACGCTGCCTCCGCTCGTGTTCGCCGGCGAGGTCGACAACCTGCGCGAGCGGCTCGCCCGCGCCGCTTCCGGTCGGGCGTTCCTGCTGCAGGGCGGCGACTGCGCGGAGACGTTCGCCGGTGCGACGGCGCAGCAGATCCGCAACCGCATCAAAACGGTGCTGCAGATGGCCGTCGTCCTCACTTATGGCGCCTCGATGCCGGTCGTGAAGATGGGCCGGATGGCGGGCCAGTTCGCTAAACCTCGCTCGTCCGACACCGAAACGCGCGGCGACGTGACCCTGCCGGCGTACCGCGGTGACATCGTCAACGGATTCGACTTCACCGAGGCCTCGCGCACGGCAGACCCGCAGCGGCTGCTGAAGGGCTACCACACGGCGGCGTCGACCATCAACCTCATCCGCGCGTTCACTCAGGGCGGCTTCGCAGACCTCCGCGAGGTGCACAGCTGGAACAAGGGCTTCGCGCAGAACCCGGCGAACCAGCAGTACGAGCGCCTGGCCACCGAGATCGACCGTGCGATCAAGTTCATGGAGGCCGCCGGCGCCGACTTCGACGAGTTGCGGCGCGTCGAGTTCTACACCGGCCACGAGGGCCTGCTGATGGACTACGAACGCCCCATGACCCGCATCGACTCGCGCACGGGCACGCCCTACAACACCTCGGCCCACTTCCTCTGGATCGGCGAGCGCACTCGCGACCTCGACGGAGCGCACGTCGACTACTTCGCGAAGATCCGCAACCCCATCGGGGTCAAGCTCGGTCCCACGACCTCCCCCGAGGCCGCGCTGGCGCTCATCGACAAGCTCGACCCCGAACGCGAGCCGGGCCGGCTGACGTTCATCACCCGGATGGGCGCGGGGAAGATCCGCGACGCGCTGCCGGCGCTGTTGGAGGCGGTGCGCGACTCGGGCGCCACTCCCCTGTGGGTCACCGACCCGATGCACGGCAACGGCATCACGACCCCGACCGGCTACAAGACGCGCCGTTTCGACGACGTCATCGACGAGGTGCGCGGGTTCTTCGAAGCGCACCGCGCGGTCGGGACGTTCCCGGGCGGCATCCACGTCGAGCTCACGGGCGACGACGTGACGGAGTGTCTGGGCGGTTCGGAGCAGATCGACGAGAGCACCCTCGCGACCCGGTATGAGAGCCTGTGCGACCCGCGGCTGAACCACAAGCAGAGCCTGGAGCTCGCCTTCCTCGTCGCCGAGGAGCTCGAGAAGCGCTAGAACCAGGAGCTCTCGCGCACGCGGCGCATCGCGACTTTGCGCTCCTCGGGGGTGAGGCGAGAGAGGTAGAGCATGCCGTCGAGGTGGTCGGTCTCGTGCTGCAGAGCCTGCGCGAGCAGACCGTCGCCCTCCAGGACGACCTCGGCACCGTCGAGGTCCATCCCGACGACCTTCGCCCACGGATAGCGCACGGCGTCGTGCCACAGATCGGGCACCGACAGGCACCCCTCCCCGACCGGTGCGGGCTCACCGCGCACCTCGACGAGCACGGGGTTGAGCACGTAGCCGATCTCGCCGTCGATGTTGTAGCTGAAGGCGCGCAGCCCGACGCCGATCTGGTTCGCCGCGACCCCGGCGCGTCCGGGCAGAGCGACGGTGTCGATCAGGTCGTGCACGAGCGAGCGGATGCCGTCGTCGACGATCTCGATCGGCGCGCACACCGCGCGCAGCACGGGGTCGCCGAACAGGCGGATCGGTCGGACCGCCATCAGGTGGATGCCTGCGCGCGCAGGCCCTCGACGACGATCGCAGCCAGCTCTCGCGCCGCAGCCCGGGTCGCCGGCTGCAGGTCGCGGAACGAGATCGTGCTGCCCGAGGCGATGTGCGGGTCGTACGGCATGCGGACGACGGCGCGCACGCGGCTGCGGAAGTGCGCGTCGAGCTCGTCGGCGCGCACCAGCGCAGCACCGGGACGCGAGGTGTTCAACACGACGATCGCGTTGCGCGCGCGCGCGGCGAAGCCGTTGCTCTCCAACCAGGTGAGCGTCTCGGAGGCCAGTCGCGCCTCGTCGATGCTGAGGCCCGCGACGATGATCAGCTCGTCGGCCAGGTCGAGGGTGGCCGACATGACGGAGTGCACGATGCCGGTGCCCGTGTCGGTGAGCACGATCGAGTAGAAGTGCGCGGCGATCTCGGCGACATCGCGGTAGTCGACGTCGCTGAAGGCATCCGACACGTTCGGGTCGGCGTCGCTCGCGATGACGTCGAGGCGGGTGTGGTCGCGGGCGACGATCTGCGAGACGTCGTTGAAGCCGTGCACGTCGCCGCGCGCCCGCACGAGGTCGCGCACGGTCTTGCCGCTGGTACGTCCGATGCGCTCGGCGAGCGTGCCGCGGTCGGGGTTCGCGTCGATCGCGATCACGCGGTCTTCACGAGCGTCGGCCAGAGCCATCCCCAGCAGGGTCGTCACGGTGGTCTTGCCGACGCCCCCCTTGCGCGAGAGCACCGGCACGAACTTCGCACCCCCCGACAACGGGGCGTCGATGCGCCGGTCGAGCTCTTTGCGGGCCCGGGCGCGTTTGCTGTCGCCGAGGTTCACCCGATGCCCGCTGACGGTGTACACGAAGTGCCGCCACACCCCCTCCGGCTCGGGCCGGACGACGTGCACGGGGTCGAGCAGACGCTCGGGCGTGAGCAGGTCGGTGCTCTCCCGATTGACCTCGAAGTCACCGAGCCTGCGCGACTGCAGCGTGATCTCGGAGGTGCGCGGACGCAGACGCGTGTGCCGATCGGATACCGCCACGGCGACGTCCGTCGGTTGAGCGAGCTCATCGGCCTCGACGGGCTCGACCTGTTCAGGCTGCGAGGCGTCGTCCAGCGGTGCGGCGGAGTCGAGGCCGGCCGCCCGCGGCTCGGCATCCACGCCCTCGGCGTACGCGGTCACCGTGTCGTCCTGAACGACATCGTCGTCGACGAGGTCGTCGTCGAACGTCTGAGGCAACGTCACATCGACCTGGGCGGTGCCGCCCTCGACGATGCCGATGCCGGTCGTGTCGATGCCACCGGTGTTCTCCAGCACGCCGTTGGCGAACTCTTCGAACTCGCCAGAGGCCGGATCGTTGCGGTCATCCGTCACTTCTGCACTCCAAATTTCCCGGCCCTCCCGAGGCGAGTTCGCCCCGACCACCCCTCATGGGCGCGCAGCGCCCGTCGCTCCACGTTAGTCGGCGACCCGGATCACGAGCAAAAGATCGCCCGCTTCGACCGGCGACGTCCCGGAGACGACGAGGCGCTCCACGACGCCGTCGACGGGGGCCGTGATGGCCGCTTCCATCTTCATCGCCTCGATGGAGGCGACCGGCTGACCCGCGCTGACCCGGTCTCCGGCGGCGACCTTGACGCTCACGACACCGGAGAAGGGAGCCGCGATCTGACCGGGCTTGCTCGTGTCGGCCTTCTCGACCTGACGCGCCTCGACGGCGATGCTGCGGTCGCGCACCCACACCGGGCGCAACTGCCCGTTGAGAGTCGTCATGACGGTGCGCATGCCCTTCGCGTCGGCGGCACCGATCGCCTCGAGCCCGACGTACAGCTGCACGCCGGGGTCGATCTCGGCGACGTGCTCCTCACCGGGCACGAGCCCGTACAGGTAATCGGGCGTACCGAGGGCCGACAGGTCGCCGTATGTCTCGCGATACTGCTCGAAGTGGGCGGTGGGCGCCGGAAACAGCAGGCGGTTGAGCGTGCGTCGACGAATCATCGAGTCGGCGGCCAGGCCCGCGCGCTGCTCGTCGGTGAGCGCCGTCACACCGGTGACGACCTCACGACCCTGAAGCACCTTCGAGCGGAAGGGCTCCGGCCAACCGCCCGGAAGATCGCCGAGTTCGCCGGCCATGAATCCGACGACCGAGTCGGGGATGTCGTACGCGCGCGGGTTCTGCTCGAAGTCGGCAGGGTCGGCGTCAGCGGCCACGAGGGCCAAGGCGAGGTCGCCGACGACCTTCGACGACGGCGTGACCTTCGGCAGACGCCCGAGGATGCGGTCGGCGGCGGCATACATGTCCTCGATGCGCTCGAACTGGTCGGCCATGCCGAGCGCGATCGCCTGCTGACGCAGGTTCGACAATTGACCGCCGGGGATCTCGTGGTGGTACACGCGACCGGTCGGCGCCGGCAGCCCCGACTCGAACGGACGATAGAGCTGCCGCACGCTCTCCCAGTACGGCTCCAGGCTGCCGACCGCACTCAGCGAGAACCCGGTGTCACGGTCGGTGTGGGCCAGGGACGCGACGAGGGCCGACAGCGACGGCTGGCTCGTCGTGCCCGACATGGGCGCGGCGGCCGCGTCGACGGCGTCCGCCCCGGCCGCACTCGCCGCCAGCAGCGTCGCCAGTTGCCCGCCGGCCGTGTCGTGCGTGTGCACGTGCACCGGAAGGGCGAACCGGTCGCGCAGCGCCGTGACGAGCCTCGCTGCGGCCGCGGGGCGCAACAGCCCCGCCATGTCTTTGACGGCCAGGATGTGGGCCCCGGCATCCACGATGTGTTCGCCCAACCGCAGATAGTAGTCGAGCGTGTACAGATCTTCGGCGGGATCGAGCAGGTCACCGGTGTAGCAGACGGCGACCTCGGCAACGGCGGTGCCCGTCTGCAGCACGGCCTCGATCGCGGGACGCATCTGCTCGACGTCGTTGAGCGCATCGAAGATGCGGAAGATGTCGACGCCGCCCGCCGCCGCCTCGCGCACGAACGCGTCGGTGACCTCGGTCGGGTACGGGGTGTACCCCACCGTGTTGCGCCCCCGCAACAGCATCTGGATCGGAATGTTCGGCATGGCATCGCGCAGCGCCTCGAGCCGCTCCCACGGGTCTTCCGCGAGGAAGCGCAGCGCGACATCGTAGGTCGCCCCACCCCAGGCCTCGACCGAGAACAGGTGCGGCGTCAAACGCGCAACGTGCGGGCCGACGCGCACGAGGTCACGCGTGCGCACGCGGGTGGCCAGCAGCGACTGGTGGGCATCGCGGAAGGTGGTCTCGGTGACCGCGAGCGCGCTCTGCTCGCGCAAAGCCTGGGCGAATCCGACCGGCCCGAGCTCCCGCAAGCGCTGGCGGTTCCCCGGCAGCGGGGGTGTTGAAAGGTCGATCTCCGGCAGCTTGCTGCCGGGCGAAGCCATCGCGGGCTTCTCGCCGTAGGGCTTGTTGACGGTGACGTCGGCAAGCCAGTTCAGCAGCTTCGTCGCGCGGTCGCGCGACGCGTGGGCGCGCAGCAGTCCGGGCCGCTCGTCGATGAACGCCGTGCTGACCTCGCCCGCGACGAACTGCGCATCGTCGAGCACACCGCGCAGGAACGGGATGTTGGTCGCGACGCCGCGGATGCGAAACTCCGCCAGGGCGCGACGGGCCCGCGCGACGGCGGCCGGGAAGTCACGCCCGCGACACGTGAGCTTGGCGAGCATCGAGTCGAAGTGCGGGCTGATCTGCGATCCCGCGGCGGTCGTGCCGCCGTCCAGGCGGATGCCGGCTCCGCCGGGCGAGCGGTAGGTCGTGATCTTTCCGGTGTCGGGGCGGAAGCCCTGGGCCGGGTCCTCCGTCGTGATGCGGCACTGCAGAGCCGCACCGCGCAGCTGGATGTCCTCCTGATGCAGCCCCAGCTCATCGAGCGTCTCCCCCGCGGCGATGCGCATCTGCGACTGCACGAGGTCGACGTCGGTGACCTCCTCGGTGACGGTGTGCTCGACCTGGATGCGAGGGTTCATCTCGATGAACACGACCTCACCCGCGCGGGGACCGTCGGTCTCGAGCAGGAACTCGACGGTGCCGGCGTTCTCGTAGCCGATCGACCGAGCGAAGGCGACGGCGTAGCGATACAGGTCGGCGCGGACGGTGTCGTCGAGATTCGGTGCGGGGGCGATCTCGATGACCTTCTGGTGGCGACGCTGCACCGAGCAGTCCCGTTCGTAGAGGTGCACGGTATGCCCGGTCGCATCGGCGAGGATCTGCACTTCGACGTGCCGCGGGCGGAGCACGGCCTGTTCGAGGAACACGCGGGCGTCGCCGAAGGCGCTGCCCGCTTCGCGCATCGCTTCGGCCAGGGCGGGGGCGAGCTGGGCGGGCTCGTCGACGCGGCGCATCCCGCGCCCGCCGCCGCCGGCGACGGCCTTGACGAAGATCGGGAACCCGATCTCGCCGGCCTGCGCGACGAGATCGTCCACGTCGTCGGAGGCTTCGGTCGAGCGCAGCACCGGCACTCCGGCCGCGATGGCGTGCCCCTTCGCCGTGACCTTGTCGCCCGCCATCGCGAGCACCCGGGCGGGAGGGCCGATGAAGGCGATGCCCTCTGCGGCGGCGCGAGCGGCGAGCGTGGGGTTTTCGGAGAGGAATCCGTATCCGGGGTAGATCGCGTCCGCACCGCTGGCTTTGGCGACGCGGATGATCTCCGCCACGTCGAGATACGCCCGTACGGGGTGCCCCTTCTCACCGATCTCGTAGGACTCGTCGGCCTTCTGCCGGTGCAGCGACCAGCGGTCTTCGAAGGGGTAGACCGCGACGGTGCGGGCTCCGAGCTCGAAGGCCGCACGGAACGCACGGATGGCGATCTCGCCGCGGTTGGCCACCAGGATCTTACGGAACATGCGCGTCTCTCCCCTCGATGGGTCCTCCGCAGCATGGCTCGGCCCGACGCGGAGTGTGCTCACAGCCTAGGGGACGGTAACGTAGAGCCTCGTGCACGTACTCTCCGTCTCCTCACTCAAGGGGGGTGTCGGCAAGACGACCGTGACTCTCGGGCTGGCATCCGCCGCATTCGCCCGCGGGGTGCGGACTCTCGTCGTCGACCTCGACCCCCAGTCCGACGTGTCGACGGGCATGGACATCCAGGTCGCGGGGCGACTGAACGTCGCCGACGTGCTGGCGAATCCGAAGGAGAAGGTGGTCCGCCAGGCGATCACCTCCAGCGGCTGGGCGAAGGTGCATCCGGGCACGATCGACGTCATGATCGGCAGCCCCTCGGCGATCAACTTCGATGGACCGCATCCGTCGGTGCGCGACGTGTGGAAGCTCGAAGAGGCCCTCGCCACGATCGAAGCCGACTACGACCTCGTCCTCATCGACTGCGCTCCGTCGCTGAACGCGTTGACGCGTACCGCGTGGGCGGCATCCGATCGCGTCGTCGTCGTCACCGAACCCGGCCTGTTCTCCGTCGCCGCCGCCGACCGCGCCTTGCGCGCGATCGAGGAGATCCGCCGGGGCCTGTCGCCGCGTCTGCAGCCGCTCGGCATCGTCGTCAACCGCGTGCGCCCGCAGTCGATCGAGCACCAGTTCCGCATCAAAGAGCTGCGCGACATGTTCGGCCCGCTCGTGCTCTCGCCGCAACTGCCCGAGCGCACCTCGCTGCAGCAGGCACAGGGCGCGGCCAAGCCGCTGCACATCTGGCCGGGCGATTCGGCTCAAGAGCTCGCCGCCGACTTCGACTCGCTGCTCGACCGTGTCATGCGCACGGGACGCATCACCGCCGGCGAGCAGCGCGCGTAGCGAAGCGGCGGCATCCCCCTCCTACAGAGGTGTCATGATTCGCCCCGGCAGGCGCTCGCATGGGCGGTTCGTGGCATGTTTGCGCGCGGCGGCGTGCGGGCCGGTGCGAGTCAAACGGCCTTGACGGCGCGACCCGCACGACGCGCGGCGAGCTCGTCGACGGGGTCGGGCGCCTGCGGCTCGAACGCCAGCAGCGTCGTCTCCACCTCGTCCAGCACCTTGCCCACGGCGATGCCGAACACGCCCTGACCGCGGCTGACGAGGTCGATGACCTCGTCGTTCGACGTGCACAGATACACCGAGGCGCCGTCACTCATCAGAGTCGTGCCGGCGAGATCCCGGATGCCGGCCGCGCGCAGCTGATCGACGGCGGTGCGAATCTGCTGCAGAGAGATCCCCGTGTCGAGCAGGCGCTTGACGAGCTTGAGGACGAGGATGTCGCGGAAGCCGTACAGCCGCTGCGATCCCGAGCCGGAAGCGCCCCGCACGGTCGGCTCGACGAGCTGGGTACGGGCCCAGTAGTCCAACTGGCGATAGGTGATTCCCGCCGCGCGCGCGGCGACTGCGCCACGGTAGCCGACCTCATCGTCCTTCTGCGGCGGCAGACCGTCGGTGATCAGCAGATCGTTCGCGAACTGCGGGTCACCCGGCACGTCTCGTGCGGTCATTCTCGCCTCCAGCCGGATTCGGTCGTAGTCCCACGGTAGATGAGCGCAGCATCCGCGGCAACGACATCCGCCCCCACGCGTGCGGCGTGTCGCGCCCGGAACGGGACGCTCTCACATGGTGAGGCGCTCGAGAGCGGTCTGGACGACCGCTGCCCGCACCTCATCGAGCCGACGCATCAGTTCGGGCGCCAACTCCGCCGCGCGCGCCCGCGAGGCCCCGTCGGTGCGGCGCAGCAGCGGGGCGAGCGCGCTTTCGACGAGGGCGACCTCGCGCTCGACGGCCTGCCGCAG
>JASGEE010000031.1:0-9014 GCA_047606715.1 Microbacterium sp. | reverse complement strand
GGACCTCCGCAACTGGGTTACGGCATGGAACGAGAACCCGAAGCCGTTCATCTGGACGAAGACCGCCGAAGACATCCTCGACTCCATCGCCAGATACCTGAAACGAATTAACGACTCAGGACACTAGATGAGTGACACTTCATCGGGATGTTCCCGAACCTGCCTGGACAATCCGGATGGGGCAAACGCGTCCGGCAAGCCACCGGGCTGCTGTCGGCGGTGATCACCGAGCTCGCCCGTGACACCCCGTCCTGGGGTGAGATCACCCGGCTGGTCGACTCGACCCCGGCGCCCTGCGCCGCGTCGAGGGAGACGGTGAAACGCTCCGACCTGGCCGGGCACGCCGGCTACGGATACTGCGCCTCCCACTCACGATACTTCTGGGGATTCCGGCTCTACCTGGTCTGCACTCCCGACGGGATGCCCGTGATCTGGGGGCTCGCGAACCCGAAGATCGGAGAACGCGAGGTCACCGACGCACTGCTCCGACACGACCGGCATCTCGTCCACCCCGGGCAGGTGATCGTCGGCGACAAGGGGTTCGCGGGAGCCGAGTTCGAGGCCTTCATCACCGACGAACTCGGTGGACACCTGATCCGCCACGACCGGAAAGACGAGAACCCCAGATTCGGGAAGCTCGGCGGCATCCGGCAATGGGTCGAGTCCGTGTTCGACACATTGAAAGGCCAACTCACCCTCGAAGACCACGGCGGCAGAACACCCGCAGGGGTCTACTCCCGCGTCGCCGCCCGCCTCCTCACCCTCGCCGCCGGAATCTGGCACAACTGGCTCACCGACGCCCCCAACAAACGATCCCTCATCGCCTACGACCACTGAAAACGAACGGACTCACTCATCTAGGAGATGGCGGTGCCGATGCCGCCGATGACGGCATCCAGCGCCTGGCCCGATGCGTCGCGCTTCGCGCCGGATGCCGGGAGCTGCCGCACCGCGCCGTCCGTGCCGACGGCGCGAGGCTCGTCGCCGACCCAGGCGAGCAGGAGCGCGTCTTCGCCCTTCACGAACCGCTGGGCGCGCACGCCCCCGGTCGCTCGCCCCTTGGCGGGGAACTCGTCGTACGGTGACACTTTGGCGCTGCCGGCGTCGGTGCCGGCGAGGGCGCGGCTCGATCCGGCGATGGTCACCACGACCGTCTGCGCGGTCGGTGTCAGCGCCGTGAAGGCGATGACCGCAGCTCCCGGTGTCAGCCGGATCCCCGCCATGCCGCCGGCTGCGCGCCCTTGCGGGCGCACCGCAGCGGCGTCGAACCGGAGCAGTTGTGCATCGCTCGTGACGAACACCAGATCGCATCCATCGGGTGCGACGGCGGCGCCCACGACCCGATCACCGGGTTTGAGGACGATGATCTCGACATCGTTCTTTCCGGCGGCCAGTTCGCTCGTCGCCACGCGTTTGACGACGCCCTGTGCGGTCCCGAGGGCGATCGTCGTCGCGCCCAGCGGGACGATCGTCACGACGTGCTCGCCGGATGAGAGTCCGAGGTACTGGTCCGCGCGTGTGCCGGCCGCCAACTGCACGGCGTTCGCCGGCACCGACGGAAGGTCGACGGGAGAGAAGCGCACGAGCCTGCCGGTGCTTGTCACAGCACCGAGATCGCCGCGGGTGGTGGCATCGACGGCAACGCGGATGCCGTCATGCTTGGCGCGCCGGGCCGGTGCCGTGACGATGCCCTCCGCTGCGAGCTCGGCGCGCACCATCCGGCCCGTCGCCGACAGGAACACGCGGCATGGCGCATCGGCGATCTGCAGGTCGGCGGGCGCTGCGCCGCGCGAGCGTGCGGCGACCGGCCCGCCGTTGAGCAGCAGCGTGCGCCGGGGCGTGCCGAAGGCCTCCGCAGCGGCGTCGAGCTCGCGCGCGACCTGGCTGTGCAACAGCACGTCGCTGGCCAGCAGCGCCTCCAGGTCAGCGATCTCGGCGCGCAGCGTGGCCTGCTCGGTCTCCAGTTCGATCCGAGAGAAGCGCGTCAGACGGCGCAGTCGCAGCTCGAGGATGTACTCCGCCTGCAGCTGCGACAGGTCGAACACGCTCATCAGCTTCGTGCGCGCCTGCTCGGTGTCGTCGGAACCGCGGATGACCTGGATGACCTCGTCGATGTCGAGGATCGCGATGAGCAGACCCTCGACGAGGTGCAGGCGCTCCTGCTTGCGGGCCAGACGGAACCGGCTGCGGCGCGTGACGACCTGCACCCGGTGGTCGAGGTACACGCGCAGCATGTCCTTGAGACCGAGCGTCTGCGGCCGGCCGTCGACGAGCGCGTTGTTGTTGATGCCGAAGGAGTCCTCCAACGGCGTCAGACGGTACAGCTGATCGAGCACGGCGTTCGGGTCGAACCCGGTTTTGATGCCGATCACGAGGCGTAACCCGTTGTTGCGGTCGGTGAGGTCGGTCACATCGGCGATGCCGGTGAGCTTCTTCGCGCTCACGGCATCCTTGATCTTCTCGATGACCCGCTCGACGCCGACCATGTACGGCAGCTCCGTCACGACGATGCCGGTGCGCCGCGGACCGAGGGATTCGATCGAGACCTTGCCGCGCGTGCGGAAGGTTCCGCGGCCGGTCGCATAGGCCTCTGCGATGCCGTCGAGGCCGACGATGATCCCGCCGCCGGGAAGATCGGGACCGGGGACGAACTGCATGAGGTCTTCGAGTGTCGCGTCGGGGTGCTCGAGCAGGTGGATCGCGGCGGCGACCACCTCGATCAGATTGTGTGGCGCCATGTTGGTCGCCATGCCGACCGCGATACCGGTCGTGCCGTTCACGAGCAGATTGGGGAAGGCCGCCGGCAGCACGTCGGGCTGGAGGAACTGACCGTCGTAGTTGGGCACGAAGTCGACGACGTCCTCGTCGAGGTTCTCGGCCAGGGCGAGGGCAGCCGGGGTCAGCCGGGCCTCCGTGTAGCGGGGTGCTGCGGGCCCGTCGTCGAGCGAACCGAAATTGCCGTGGCCGTCGACGAGCGGAACTCGCAGCGCGAACGGCTGCGCGAGTCGCACGAGGGCGTCGTAGATCGCCGAATCGCCGTGCGGATGCAGCTTGCCCATCACCTCGCCCACGACGCGGGCGCTCTTGACGTGGCCGCGATCGGGGCGTAATCCCATGTCGGCCATCTGGTACACGATGCGCCGCTGCACGGGTTTGAGACCATCGCGCGCATCGGGCAGAGCGCGGGAGTAGATGACCGAGTACGCGTACTCGAGATACGAGTCCTGCATCTCCGCCGACACGTCGACGTCTTCGATGCGGCCGTGGCCCTCGGGAATCGGCTCGGTACGCGAAGCGGCCATGGATCGTGCTTCTCCAGTGTCCAGAAGGGGAACCGCCGCTGGTGTGCGAGACTGGCCCCGATGTCGCCCCTCAGCCTACCTGTGGACCCCCCCGCGGCCCGGAGCCTCACCGGCATCGTGCCGCAGATGATCGCCTCTCTCTCCGGCGCGCCGGGGTGGTTCCCCGCCGCGCGGTCGGCGATCATCGTGCTGGTCGACGGGCTCGGACGTGGCAATCTGACGGCATGTTCCGGCCATGCCCGGTTTCTCACGTCGCACCTGGGGAAGAAGGATGCCGCCCGCACGGTGTTTCCCTCGACGACCGCGACCGCGCTGACGAGCCTGCTCACCGGCACCGTCGCGGGGGAGCACGGCATCGTCGGCTATCGGGCGCGCGTGCCGGGAACCTCGACGACCCCCAATCAGCTGAAGGACTGGCGTCTCGCGGATCGACAGCCGAATCGGGGGAGTCCGGGCACGCTCGATCCGCTGAGCTGGCAGCGCTCCACACCCCTGCTGGAACGAGAGGCACGCGCCGGCCGGCCCGTGTTCATCGTCTCGCAGGCGAAATACGCCGGATCCGGCTTCACTCAGGCCATCCAGCGCGGCGCCACGTTCATCGCGGGTGCCACAGCCGTCGACCGGCTGGACGCCGCCGCGGAGCTGGCGGCTCGTCACCCCGGCGCGCTCGTCTATGCGTACCTGCCCGAACTCGACACGATCGGACACGCTCGCGGCTGGGCGTCGGATGCCTGGGTCGCGGGGCTCGAGGTGATCGATGCCGGCATCCGTCGCCTCGCCGAGCGTCTCGATGCGACGACGGGTGTCGTCGTGACCGCCGATCATGGCATGGTCGACGTCCCGGCGCGCGGGCACCTGCTGCTGCAGAGCGAGGACGCGCTGCTCGACGAGGTCGACCTCGTCGCCGGTGAGCCGCGGATGCTGCACCTGTACGCCGATTCCCCCGGTGCGCCCGCGCGCGTGGTGCAGCGATGGCGAGAGAGGGAGGCGGGGCGCGCGTGGATCATGACGCGTGACGAAGCCATTGCTGCGGGGCTGTTCGGTGCCCGGGTGGACCGCGAGGTCGCGCCACGCATCGGCGACGTCCTCGTCGCTGCCCGGGGGGCCGTCGCCTACTACGACGATCGCGTGGCGGACAAGAAGGCGCAGACGATGATCGGTCAGCACGGTTCGCTGACCGATCAGGAGCGGATCGTTCCGCTGATCCGGCTCGGCGTATTCGCTCGTTGAGGCGGAGTCAGCCGTCTTCTGTGCGTGCGCCGAAGACGATCTCGTCCCACGAAGGCATCGACGCGCGACCCTTGCGGCGCGACGTCTCGTTGGAGCCGGTGTCATCATCCGCGTCATCGGTGCGGTGCTCGTCGTCGGCATCGTCGTAGCCGAGTTCGTTGAACCCGGGTTCGAGGGCGTCGAACAGCGCCACCGGGCTGTGCGCGGGTGCAGCCTTCTCGGCGGTGTCGGATGCCGGCATCGGCTCGCGCTGACCGCGTCGGCGACGCAGCGCCTCGAGCAGGTCGGCCGTCTCAGCAGAGGTCACCGACTGGTCGGGCGCGCGCTTGATGGCCGCTTCCTGAACGGCGGGTGCGACGGAGGCGGGCAGTTGAGGGCTCACGATGTCGGCGCTGGGCTCGAGGCGCCGCGGCCCCCGTGGGCCGAAGGCGCCGGAGTCGAAGCGCGACGCATCCTTCAACAGCGCGGGATCCTTCGCCGTCGTGGTGTCCAGTGCCCGCAGCCGCGGGATCAAACCCTCCGGCAGCGAGCCCTGGCGGGACAATTGCGTGGCATCGGAGTTGAGCGGCGCCAGGCTGCTGCGGCGCGGGTCGAAGCTCCACCGAGCGTCGTGGTCGACGTCGTTCGAGGTGAAGTGGAGTTTGACGATCCAGCCGGATTCTTCCTTCCAGCTGGTCCACCGTTCGCCGACGGCACCGGCTTCGGCCAGTTTCGTGCGCACCGCGACACCGAACGTGGGCTGCGCCCCCGAGTCGAAGTCGCCCGCAACGAGCACGGGGACCGCGAGAGCCTGATCGACGACGTGCTCGCGCTCGGCGAGCACGGGCGGTTCGAACCGCTGCACGTCTTCGAGGCGCGCGCCCAGAAGCTCGGCGACTTCTTCGGCCGACAGACCGGCGCGGATGTGGCTCTGGATCTCGCGAGGGCTCGGTCGCGCTGCGCGCGGTTCGCTGTCGCGCTGCGAGCGGCGCAAGTGGGCTCGCAGCGTCTCATCGACGGCGAGGGCGAAGCGATCGCCCGATTCGGTCGCGAGGACGAGGGCGCCGTCCTCGATCCCGATGACTTTGAGCTGCTCCATGCGAAACACCCCTCCAATGTCGTGTGCGCCCATGGTGACACGCGGGGCCGCGGGCGCCGGGAATATCGCGGGCGTGCCGCAAGTTTCACGGAACGCGCACGCCGGATGCATACGCCGCGGCGATGTTCATTTGCGAAAACTGGGGTCGTCGTGCAAACTATCGCCGCCACTGGTGGCGCATAGCACCACGGGCACCCGAGACCTATTTGGAAGAAGTTGAGAGCATGGCGACCGATTACGACGCCCCCCGCAAGACCGACGACGACAGCGAGTCGATCGAAGCTCTCAAAGAGCGCGTGCCCGACAAGCTGTCCGGAGCGGTCGACGTCGAAGACGCCGACAACCCGTCCGGGTTCGAGCTTCCCGGTGCCGACCTGTCGGACCTCGAGCTCGACGTCGTCGTGCTGCCGCCCCAGGAAGACGAGTTCACGTGCATCGAATGCTTCCTGGTGAAGCACCGCACGCAGATCGACCACGAGACCCCCCACGGCGCCGTGTGCGTCGAGTGCGTCTGATCCGACCTCAGGTCGAGGCGCTTCGCGCGCGACGAATCGCGGCGATCACCCGGTCGGGGGCCCGGGTCGAAAATACCCACTCGGTGACCGGGTCGCCCTCATCGAGCACCGGGATGCGCACGACGGGGTCGATGCCGCCGCGCAAGAGGTGCCACGCCGTTCGCGACAGCTCTGGCCCGCGCGCCGCGCGCGCCCCGTCGCCGGTGAGCGCCGCAGGTTCGCCGAGCAGATCGACGGGGATGTGCGCGCGGCCCACGAGCAGTTCACCGCCACGCACCGCGACGACGGGCGAGAGCAGGACGAGCAGCGCGATGAACGCCACCGCAGCCAGCACGCCCACGGCCAGCGCGAGGGTGGGCACCAGGGGGGCGAAGACGAGCGCGACCATCGGCGCGACGACGGCCGCGCTCAGCAGCGTCCAGAGCGAAGGGCTGAGCCGCTCGCGGTACTCGTCCGGTGCGGACGTGGATGCGGTGACGATGTGCATTACCCTCGTGGAGTGACCGAATCGGTGGACGTTCCCATTATCGCGGCCCACGCTCCCCTCTACGCGCACCCCGGTGATGCGGGAGCGGACCTCGTCTCGACGGAGGCGTTGCGGTTGCAGCCCGGCGAGCGCGCGCTCGTCGGCACGGGCGTGCGCATCGCGCTGCCCGATGGCCACGTCGCCTTCGTGGTGCCACGCAGCGGCCTGGCCGCGAAGCACGGCATCACGATCGTCAACGCTCCCGGAACGGTAGATGCGGGCTACCGCGGCGAGATCAAGGTCGCCCTCCTGAACACCGATGCGCGAGAGCCGTACGACATCGCCGTCGGCGACCGCATCGCGCAGCTGATCGTCATGCCCGTGCCGCGCGCGCGCTTCATCCCGGTCGACAAGTTGCCTGCTTCCGCGCGTGGCGAGGGCGGATTCGGGTCGACCGGCTACCAGAGAGGAAGCACGCCATGAGCGATGAGATCCCGGATAAGGCGGCTCCCGCCGACCGCGCGACGAGCGGTCCGTTCGACGAGTCCGAAGCCAATCCGGTGCGCCCCTACATCGATCTGGGCGGCATCAAGGTGCTGCCGCGCGAGGGCCTGAACCTCCGGCTGGAGGTCGAGGAGCAGACCAAGCGCATCGTTGCGGTGGGACTCGACTACGCCGACTCGACACTGCAGGTGCAGCCCTTCGCCGCGCCGCGTTCGTCGGGGCTGTGGGACGAGACGCGTGAGCAGATCCGCCAGCAGGTTCGACAGCAGGGCGGACGCGTCGAGGAGCGCGAGGGTCCGCTCGGTCCCGAGCTGCTGGCCGAGGTGCCGGTCGCCGCGGGCGCGGACGGGCTCTCGGGCAAGCGGCTGGCGCGCTTCGTGGGCATCGACGGTCCGCGCTGGTTCTTGCGCGGCGTGATCGGCGGGGCCGCGACGGGAAACGTCGATGCTGCCGCGAAGGTCGAAGACCTGTTCCGTTCGATCGTCGTGGTCCGTGGCGGCACCCCGATGCCGCCGCGCGACCTGATTCCGCTGAAGATGCCCGCCGCGCCGGGCTCTGCGTGAGTCGCGCGTGAGTACCCCCGACGAGGAGTCTGAGGCCGGCCCGACGGCATCCGAAGTGATCGGGCACGTCCTGGGTGGGGCTGTGCGCCGGGCCGGCGTGGATCCCACGGCGCCGTCGACGACGGGTCACGTCGTCTGGGCGGCGATGGGCGGCTGGCGCGGCATCCTCGAATCGGTGCTCCCTGGCCTCGCATTCGTCGTGCTGTTCACGGTGACGCGGAACCTCGTGATCTCCCTCGTCGTCTCGGTCGGTCTCGCGGCGGTGTTCACCGCGATCCGGCTGCTGCAGCGCTCGCCGGCATCCGCCGCGCTGGGCGGCCTGATCGCCACCGGTGCCGCCGCGGCGCTCGCCCTGTGGACGGGGCGTGGACAGGACAACTTCGTCCCCGGGCTGATCACCAACGCCGTCTACGGCAGTGCGTTTCTCGTCTCGGCGCTCGTGGGCTGGTCTCTCATCGGCGTGGCGGCGGGATTCCTCATGAACGAGGGCACCGCCTGGCGTGGCGAGCCTCGCAAACGTCGGGTGTTCTTCTGGCTGGCGATCGGCTGGGCGGCGCTGTTCTTCGCCCGGCTGGCCGTGCAGTTGCCGTTCTATCTTTCCGGCGACATCACCACCCTGGGCACGCTCAAGCTCGTGATGGGACTGCCGCTGTTCGCGCCGCTCGTGGCGGTCACCTGGCTCGCCGTCCGCGCCCTGTATCCGCGGCAGGATCCCGCCGCCGACGCATGATAGATTTATCTTGACGTCAAGATAAATCAGTTCGCTGCGACGGCGATTCGACGAGTAAGGCTCGCCTCACTAGCCCGAGGTGCCCGTCGCGGGGAAGATGGAGGCACAGCCGCGCGTTCAGCGTTGCTGTGCCCGCCGACGAAGGAGAGCAGACGTGTCCACTGTTGACAGCTTCGGAGCCAAGAGCACCCTGACGGTCGGCGGCACCGACTACGAGATCTACCGCATCGACACCGTCGCGGGGTATGACAAACTCCCGTTCAGCCTCAAAGTGCTGCTGGAGAACCTGCTGCGCACCGAAGACGGAGCGAACGTCACGAAAGCGCAGATCGAGGCGCTGGGATCGTGGGACCCGGATGCCGAGCCCGACACCGAGATCCAGTTCACCCCTGCGCGCGTGGTCATGCAGGACTTCACCGGCGTGCCCTGCATCGTCGACCTCGCCACGATGCGCGAAGCGGTCACGGCCCTCGGCGGCGACCCCGCGAAGATCAATCCGCTCTCGCCCGCCGAGATGGTCATCGACCACTCCGTCATCGCCGACCTGTTCGGCAGCGAGAACGCGCTGGAGCGCAACGTCGAGATCGAGTACGAGCGCAACGGCGAGCGCTACCAGTTCCTGCGCT
>JASGEE010000030.1:0-13808 GCA_047606715.1 Microbacterium sp. | reverse complement strand
CTGCGTTCCCGATTCTGGCGGCTGCCCGCCGACCAGACGGCTCTGTCGGACGGCGCGGAACCCCCCGCCGGACGGATGACCGCGTACGTGACCGCGGTGGTGTTCGCACGGCGCGTGGTGCTCGTCGAGGCGGGCAAGGGCTCCGCCCCGAGCACCGATTTCGGCGGGTTCGCGTTCGAGAACGCGGTCGACCCCGAGCTGCTGCGACGGCTCGTCGTCGAGCATCCGATCCCTGTGGAGCCGGTCGAGCCCGTCGCCCCGTCCGGGCAGGTCGCCGCCCCGCGCACGCACCTCGACGTGGTCGTCCAGCCCGACCGGCAGGTGCTCGTCCAAACCGGGGCCGAGGCGCTCGTGGAGGCCAAGCCGGTCGCCGGACTGCGGCTGGACACCTCGGTACTGCGGCTCGCCGGCGGGAACGCCGTGATCGGGGGCGGTGCATCCCTGAGCGCGTCGGTGGGCACACGACCCGCCCTGCGCTCGTCTGCCATGAAACGGCCCGCGGCCGCGCTGGTCTCGTCCGCCCAGCTCACGCTGAATCCGGCGATCGCGGCGTCGCTGCGCCGCAAGGCGTTCACCCGGCTGCCCGACATCGACCTCGGCACGCAGCCGGCCGCCGTGGCCCAGCCGGCGCCGGATCCGAACACCGTGTATGTGCTGGCGTTCATCTGCAAGCCGATTGGGCGCAGTCCGGATCCCGACCCGGTGCTGACCTGGGACTGATCTCCGCGCAGCGGTGGCGGCGGCGGGCGGCCGCGATCGCGGCGAGGGCGACCCGGATGCCGCGATCTCCCATGACGTGCAGGTGCAGCGCGAAGCCGGCCGCATCCAGTCGTCGCACGAACTCGTGGATCGTCGTCTCGTCGAAGTGCAGTTCTCCGGCGAGGTCGACCGTGACGTCGAAGGCGGGCTCGAGGGCGGGGACGGCGGGCTTCATGCGGAGACCTCGATGAGTGGCGGATGCCGCCAGCTTCGCACGCCGACGCCCCGCCGCGCGCCTGCCGCGTAGGCTCGGGGGATGGCGACCGGCGCGGTGATCCACACGTTCGACGTGCAGTTGGCGGACCTCGACCGCGGCGTGTACGAAGACCTCACGCTGCGCGTGGCGCAGCATCCGTCGGAGACGACGGCGTTCATGACGGTGCGGCTGCTCGCGTACTGCCTCGAGTACGCCGACGGCATCGCCTTCAGCGAGGGGGTTTCGGCCACCGACGAGCCCGCCGTGCTCGTGCGCGACGCGACGGGGAGCATCCTCTCGTGGATCGAGGTCGGCGCGCCGGATGCCGAGCGCCTGCACCGCGGCAGCAAGCTCGCGGGCCGCACCGCCGTCTATAGTCACCGCGACCCCGCGCGGCTCCTGCCCCTCTGGGCCGGGAAGAAGATCCACCGCGCCGAGGAGATCGTGCTGCGCACGTTCGACGCCGGGTTCGTGGATGCGGCGGCCGCCGCCATCGCGCGCCGCAACGCCGTGACCCTCTCGGTCACCGAGGGCCAGCTCTACCTCGACCTCAATGGCACGAGTCTGAGCAGCGGCATCCACGATCACGTCCTCGTCTGATCCGCGGTGCGAGGATGGATGCCATGGCCACCCACGTCCTCACCGGCGCCGGATCGGGCATCGGGCGGCTCGTCGCGCAGCGCCTGCACGCCCGCGGCGACCGCTTCGTCCTGATCGTGCGCGACGATGCCCGCGCTGCCGAGCTGTCGACCGCCTTCCCCGGCGCGACGGCGGTCGCGGCCGACCTCGCCCGGCCCGAGACCGTCGCGGGGGCGATGGACGAGTGCCTCCCCGCCGAGATCGACAGCCTCGTCCACGCGGCGGGCATCGTCGAGCTCGGCGCCGTCGCGGCCCTGCCGCTGAGCGCGTGGACGGACCAGCTCGCCGTCAACCTCGTCGCCCCGGCCGAGCTCACCCGGGTGCTGCTGCCGCGCCTGCGCGCCGCGCGCGGACAGGTGCTGTTCGTCAACTCCGGCGCGGGCCTTGCGGCACACCCCGACTGGTCGGCCTACGCCGCCTCGAAGCACGGGCTGAAGGCGCTCGCCGATGCGCTGCGCGGCGAGGAAGCCGCGCACGGCGTGCGGGTGACGACGATCTACCCCGGCCGCACCGCGACGCCGATGCAGGAGCGGGTGCACGCGCAGGAGGGAGCCGACTACGACCCGTCGCGGTGGATCGACCCCGCATCGGTCGCCACCGCCGTGGTCACGGCTCTCGACCTGCCGCGCGACGCCGTGATCAGTGACCTCACGGTGCGCCCCGGCCCCCGATGACCGACCTCGAGGCGCTGTTCGATCACGCCCGCCGGCGTCTGGCCGGACGCGATCGCGAGGTGCTCGGCGATTGGGCCGCCGCTCGCAGACTGCTCGGCTTCGGCCGCGCGCCGCGCATCGTGCCGGTCGGCGAGGCGTGGCACGTCGGGGTGCTGCTGATCGCGGATGCCGCCGTCTACGCGACCGGCGAGATCCTGCGGGCGCGCACCGAGGCGGTGCGCGGGTACACGGCCGAATCGCAGCGCGCCCGGTCGGAGCGCGCCGCGGCGGCCGCCCGCGGCGGGTTCGCGGATGGGACGATCGTGCACTTCGGGTTCACCCCGATCGCGCTGGAGGCGCTCGCCCGCGGCGAGCGGTCGGGCCCGCTGGAGGTGGCCCGCGGCATCCCGCTCGTGCACTGGAGCGCAGGGGGCGCCCCGCGCCCCCTGGCCGACTACCTCGACGAGCAGCTCGCGCTCCCTCCCGCTGGGTGAGCAGCCCCGCAGGCGCGTATCGAAACCATTGCCTGGGTGTCGATGGACCCGATACACGCCGCATTCCGCGGTGCACTCGACCAGGGGGAGGGCGCCGACAGCGCATGAAACCTCGACCGCATAGGGTAGATGCATGCAGGCATGGCCCGGCACGGCATATCCCCTGGGGGCGACCTTCGACGGCAGCGGCACGAATTTCGCGCTGTTCAGCGAAGTCGCCCGGCGCGTCGAACTGTGTCTGTTCGATGACGACGGCACCGAGACGCGGGTCGAGCTGGTCGACGTCGACGCGTTCGTGTGGCACGCGTATCTCCCCGGCATCCAGCCCGGTCAGCGCTACGGCTACCGCGTCCACGGACCCGAGACACCGAGGGCCGGCCAGCGCTGCAATCCCAACAAGCTGCTGCTCGATCCGTACGCGAAGGCCGTCGAAGGCCAGGTGCGGTGGGGGCAACCGCTCTACGGCTACACGTTCGGCGACCCCGAATCGCGAAACGACGACGACTCGGCGGCATCGATGATGATGGGCGTCGTCGTCAACCCGTTCTTCGACTGGGCCGGTGACCGACCGCCGAAGGTTCCCTATGCCGAGTCGGTCATCTACGAGGCCCACGTGAAGGGGCTGACCGCACGGCATCCCGACATCCCCGAGGAGATCCGCGGCACGTACAGCGCGATCGCGCACCCGGTGATCATCGACCACCTGGTGCGCATCGGGGTCACGGCCATCGAGCTCATGCCGGTGCACCAGTTCGTCGACGACGACACGCTGCAGCAGAAGGGCCTGAGCAACTACTGGGGCTACAACACGATCGCCTTCCTCGCGCCGCAGAACACGTACTCCTCGACGGGCGAGCGCGGCCAGCAGGTGCAGGAGTTCAAGTCGATGGTGCGTGCTCTGCACGCGGCCGGCATCGAGGTGATCCTCGATGTCGTCTACAACCACACCGCCGAGGGCAATCACCTCGGGCCCACCCTGTCGATGCGTGGCATCGACAACGAGGCGTACTACCGACTCGAAGAGGACAAGCGCTACTACACCGACTACACCGGCACCGGAAACAGCCTCAACGTCGGCAACCCGCACACCCTGCAGCTGATCATGGACTCGCTACGGTACTGGGTGCTGGAGATGCACGTCGACGGATTCCGGTTCGACCTGGCCGCGACCCTGGCCCGCGAGTTTTACGAGGTCGACCGCCTCGCCGCCTTCTTCGAGCTCGTGCAGCAGGACCCGGTGGTCTCGCAGGTCAAACTCATCGCCGAACCGTGGGACATCGGGCCGGGGGGATATCAGGTCGGCAACTTCCCGCCGCAGTGGACGGAGTGGAACGGCAAGTACCGCGACACGGTGCGCGACCTGTGGCGCGGTGAGCCGTCGACGCTCGGCGAGTTCGCGTCGCGGCTGACCGGTTCGGCCGACCTGTACGAGCACTCCGGGCGGCGGCCGGTCGCATCGATCAACTTCGTCACGGCGCACGACGGCTTCACCCTCCGCGACCTCGTCTCGTACAACGAGAAGCACAACGCCGCCAACGGCGAGAACGGCAACGACGGCGAATCGCACAACCGCTCGTGGAACTGCGGCGTCGAAGGACCCACCGACGACGCTGCGGTCCTCACGCTGCGCGCGCGACAGCAGCGCAACTTCCTCGCGACGCTGCTGCTGAGCCAGGGCGTGCCGATGCTCTCGCACGGCGACGAGCTGGGCCGCACGCAGGGCGGCAACAACAACGGCTACGCGCAGGACAACGAGACGACGTGGATCGACTGGAGCCGCGTCGACGAGCCGCTCATCGAGTTCACGGCCGCTCTGACCCGGCTGCGTCGCGAACACCCGACGTTCCGGCGCGGCCGCTTCTTCGACGGGCGCCCGGTGCGTCGCGAGGCGGGCGCGCCGGCGCCCGATATCGCGTGGCTGCGGCCCGACGGATCGCTCATGCACCCCGAGGACTGGGAGTCGGGATTCGGTCGTGCGGTGGGGGTCTTCCTCAACGGCGACGGCATCGGTGAGCGCGGCCGGCGCGGTGAGACCCTGCACGACCGGCACTTCTTCATCCTGTTCAACGCGGGCGACGAACAGATCGCCTTCACGATCCCGACGGGGCAGTTCAGTGTGCGCTGGGACGTCGTCGTCGACACGGCCGGCGCGCTCACCACCGCCGGAGCGCTCGACGGCGACGCATCGATCGTCCTCGCGCCCAAGTCGCTCGTCGTGCTGACCCCGCACGAGGACAAGGCGCCCGACCCCGATCACTCTGTCGCGGCCTCGCTGGCCGCCGGAACCGGCGAAGCGCGCTGAGCGAGCGAGAACCGGTGCGCGTATGATCCCGGCATCCACCTATCGGCTGCAGATCACCGCTGACGTCGATCTGGATGCCGCCGCCGCCCTCGTGCCCTACCTGCGCGATCTCGGGGTCGGCTGGATCTATCTCTCGCCGATTCTGCAGTCCGCCGACGGCTCGGAGCACGGGTACGACGTCGTCGACCCGACCCGGGTGGATGCCGCCCGCGGCGGGGCGGAGGCCCTGCAGCGGCTGTCGGATGCCGCTCACGCGGCGGGGATGGGCGTGCTCGTCGACATCGTGCCGAACCATCTCGGCGTGGGCGTCGCGGCGCAGAACCCGTGGTGGTGGGACGTGTTGCGCCGCGGGCAGGACTCTGCGCACGCGGCGGTGTTCGACATCGACTGGGTGGCCGGATCCGGGCGGGTGGTGCTGCCGGTGCTGGGTGCGGAGCTGGACGACGTGCTCGCGGCGGGCGAGCTGTGGGTGCATCCCGAGGGCGTGGCCCGCTACGGCGATCAGGAGCTGCCGCTCGCCGACGGCACGGTGCCGTCGGCTCCGACCAATGACGCCGACGCGGTGCGGGCGGTGCTGGAGCGCCAGCACTGGGCGCCGATCTTCTGGCGCCGTGGCGACGTCGAGCTGAACTATCGGCGGTTCTTCACGATCACCTCGCTCGCCGGGGTGCGCGTGGAGGACGCCGCCGTCTTCGACGCGACGCACAGCGAGGTGATGCGGTGGTTGCGCGACGGCCTCGTCGACGGGTTGCGCATCGATCACATCGACGGGCTCGCCGACCCGCGGGGCTACCTGGAGCGTCTCGCCCGCGTCGCCGCTACGGCGCCGTACGTCGTGATCGAGAAGATCCTCGAGCCGGGGGAGCGGCTGCCGGCCGACTGGGCGGCGCTCGTGGCGGGCACGACGGGGTACGACGCGCTCGCCGAGATCGACCGGGTGCTCACCGACCCCGCCGGTCAGCGAGTGCTCGACGCCCTCGATGCGAACCTGCGGGCCGAGAGCGGTCTGCCGCTGGCGCGGTACGACGACCTCGTGCGCACCGCCAAGCGCGATATCGCGCTCGGGTCGCTGCGCGCCGAGGTGAACCGGGTCGTGCGCGTTCTGGCGGCATCCGGGCTCGGTGACGCACGCACCGAGGACGCCGTCGTCGAACTGCTCGCGGCCTTCCCGGTGTACCGGGCGTACCTGCCCGACGGGGATGCCGACCTGCAACGCGCCGTCGACGACGTCGCGGTGCGCCGCCCCGCCCTGGTCGACGTCGTCCGAGAGCTCGCCGAGCGGATGCGCGCCGCACCGCAGGGCGAGCTGGCCCGTCGCTTCATGCAGACGAGCGGCCCGGTGATGGCCAAGAGCGTCGAAGATCGTACGTTCTACCGCTACACGCGCCTGACGTCGCTGACCGAGGTCGGCGGCGATCCGGCCGAGTTCGCGCTCGACGCCGAGGCGTTTCACCGGGCCTTCGCGCGGCGCCAGGACCAGTGGCCGCACGCGATGACGACGCTCACGACGCACGACACGAAGCGCAGCGAGGACGTGCGCGCGCGGCTGACGGCCCTCTCCGAGTCGCCGCAGGAATGGGCCGACCTCCTGGGCCGGCTGCGTGAGATCACCTCGACGGGCGACGGGCCGTTCGACAATCTGCTGTGGCAGGCGATCATCGGGGTGTGGCCGGCATCGCCCGAGCGGCTGGTCGCCTACGCGAACAAGGTGGCGCGCGAATCGAGCGAGCACACGAGCTGGATCGATCCGGACGCCGACTTCGAGCGGCGCGTCGAGCAGATCGCCCTCGCCGCCCACGGCCCGGCCGCCGCCGCTGTCGACGCCTTCGTCGCACGGATCGCGGCGCCCGGGCACAGCAACGCGCTGTCGGCGAAGCTGCTGCAACTGGCCGGGCCCGGGGTGCCCGACGTGTACCAGGGGACCGAGCTGGTCGATCTTTCGCTCGTAGACCCCGACAATCGGCGGCCGGTCGATTTCGTGCGGCGGCGACGGCTGCTCGCCGACCTCGATGCGGGCGGGGAGGGGTGGCGCGACGGCGACGGGGCGAAGCTGCTCGTGACCTCGCGAGCGCTGCGCCTGCGGCGCGAGCGGCCCGAGCTGTTCGCGGGGTATGCGCCGCTGGCGGCGGAGGGGTCGGCATCCGGCCACGTCGTCGCGTTCGACCGCGGCGGGGCGATCGCCGTCGCGACGCGGCTGCCGGTGGGCCTGGACGCTCGCGGCGGCTGGGGCGAGACGACGCTGTCGCTGCCGCCGGGGCGGTGGCGCGAGGTGTTCACCGGGCGCGTGTTCGCCGGCGGCCCGGTGCGGCTCGCGACGCTGCTGGAGGCCCTCCCCGTCGCGCTGCTCGCCCGCGACGTGCGCTGACGCGCGCGGGCGTGCGCGGGCGCTTGCATCGTCGCTGCGCTCGGTCGCGGCAAAGTGTGGGTTCCGGCATTCGTCACCCGCACTTCGCCGCGACCGAACCGGGGTGGGCGACGTAGCCTGGGAGGGTGATCGAGGTGTGGGCGCCGCGCGCGGCGCGGGTGCGGCTGCGGCGGCCCGGGTATGACGACCTCTCGTTGACGGCGGATGCCGGCTGGTTCCGCGGCGACGTCGTCCTCGCCCACGGCGACGAATACGGTTTCGTGCTCGACGACGCCGACACGGCGCTGCCCGACCCGCGCTCGCGCCGCCAGCCGCACGGCGTGCACGGGTTGTCGGCGTGGGACGAGCCGGCATCTTTCGCCTGGACCGACCAGTCCTGGCGCGGACGCCGGCTCGCCGGCGGCCTCGTCTACGAACTGCACGTGGGCACCTTCACGCCGGAGGGCACGCTCGACGCCGCGATCGGCCGGCTCGGCCACCTCGTCGGTCTCGGGGTGAGCCATGTCGAGCTGCTGCCGGTGAACGGCTTCGACGGCACGCACAACTGGGGCTACGACGGCGTGTTCTGGTACGCCGTGCACGAGGCCTACGGCGGCCCCGAGGCGTACCGCCGCTTCGTCGATGCCGCTCACGCGGCAGGGCTCGCGGTCGTGCAGGACGTCGTCTACAACCACCTTGGGCCCTCGGGCAATCACCTGCCCGCGTTCGGGCCGTACCTGCGCGACGGCGACCGCAACACGTGGGGGGAGACGCTGAACCTCGACGAGCGCGCCGTGCGGGACTTCGTCGTCGACAACGCGCGGATGTGGCTGCGCGATCAGCATGTCGACGGTCTGCGGCTGGATGCCGTGCACGCCCTGCGCGAATCGGACGACAGCACCGGGCACATCCTGAGTGAGATCGCCGAGCGCGTCGACGCCCTCAGCGCGCAGCTCGCGCGTCCGATGGTGCTCATCGCCGAGAGCGACCTGAACGATCCGGTCATGATCCTGCCGCGGTCCGTCGGAGGCTACGGGCTGACGGCGCAGTGGTGCGACGACTGGCACCACGCCGTGCACGTCGCGCTCACGGGCGAGACGAGCGGCTACTACGCCGACTTCGCCGATCCGCAGGCACTGCCCAAGACGTGGGCGGGCGGCTTCTACCACGACGGCACGTTCTCGAGCTTCCGCGGACGCGACCACGGGGCGCCCCTGCCGCCCGAGGTGCCGGCGTGGCGGCTGGTCACGTTCGCCCAAGACCACGACCAGATCGGCAACCGCGCCGCCGGCGACCGGCTCAGCCAGTCGCTGTCGTATGAGCGGCTCGCGGTGGCCGCCGTGCTCACCCTCACCGCCCCGGGCACCCCGATGCTGTTCATGGGCGAGGAATGGGGCGCATCCACGCCGTGGCAGTTCTTCACGTCGCACTCCGACCCGCAGCTTGCCGAGGCCACCCGTCGGGGCCGGATCGCCGAGTTCGCCCGGATGGGGTGGGACCCCGCCGTGGTGCCCGACCCCAACGACCCCGAGACCTTCCGGCGCTCGAAGCTCGACTGGGCAGAGGCTGTCACCGGCGACCACGCGCGATTGCTCGCGCTGTACCGCCGGCTCGTCCGGCTGCGGCGGGAGCGACCGCAGCTGACCGATCCGCGGCTGGCTTGCGCGGCCGGGGAGGCGGTGGGACCTGGCCGCTGGGTCCTGCACCGGGCGGACGCGTCCGTGTACGTCAACCTGACCGGCGAGCCCTGGCGCGTCCCGGCCGGGGGCCGCGCGGTGTGGCTGGCCACGGTGGATGCCGCGGCATCCACCCCCGACCTCGTCATCGCCCCCGAGTCCGCCGCCGTCACCGGCCCCGCCTGAGGGACCGGTCAGAAGCTCGCCGCGAAGGCGCGCAGGATGCGTGCGGGCTCGGTGATCGATGCCGTCAACACGCGCGCGGCGATGCGGTCGTAGTCCCGGGCATCGAAGTACCCGTCGTCGCGATACACCGCCATGCGCTCGGTGAACGCGCGGGCGGTCGGCTCGGGGTGGAACTGCGTCGCGTAGAGGCGATCGCCGACGCGGTAGGCCTGCACCGGGCACGCCGCGTTGGTGACCAGCAGCACGGCGCCGACCGGCAGGCGCGCGACTCCCTCTTTGTGCGCGGTCAGCACCGTGAAGTTCTGCGCGAGGGCACCGAAGATCGGATCGCGGCGACCCTCCTCGGTGAGGGTGACCGTCGCCGGTCCGGTGTCCTCCGGGCAGGCGCGAGTGACCTCGCCGCCGAGGGCCCGCGCGGCGGCGCCGATGCCGTAACACGTGAACAGCGCCGCCAGCTCGCCGCGGGCGGCGGCGTGCGCGAGCGTCGAGAGGTCGGCCTCGATGCGCCGCTGCCCGGCGGTCTTGCTCGATTCGGGGTCGGCGACGTTGAACGGGCTGCCGCCGACGACCGCTCCGCGCCAGCGCGTGGCGGCATCCGTCGGCCAGGGGTCGTTCACGAGATCCCAGCGTTCGAGGGCCGACTCGTCGAGACGCATCGCCCGGCGGAACGATTCGTACTCGGCCTGCGCTGCGCCCTGCTGCGGTCGCGCGCAGACGTAGACGAGCGGGACCATGCCGCGATTCTAAGCCGCGAGCGCTCCGCGCCGACAGCGCGCCGAATCACTTCGTCATCCGTGTATCAGGAGTGCGGGTGTCGCGCTCTTGTCGTTGTGGCCAGAATGGGCGTTATGAGCGATGCCGACCCCGTGCCCGCCCGGCAGTCCGAGGGCGAGGGGGATGCCGCCGTGCCCTTCGACGGCGAGACCGGCGACCTCGACGGGACCGTCTGGGATCGTGCGGCCGAGCACTTCGCGCGCTGGCAGGCGGGCGATGCCCGGGCGATCGACGACCTCATCCGGTTGCTGACGCCCGTGCTCTGGCACGTCGTGCGCGCCTACGGCCTCGACACGATGCTCGCCGAGGACGTCGTGCAGACGACGTGGCTCACGCTCGTGCGCCGTCACGAGTCGATTCACGAACCGCGTGCCGTCGCGGGCTGGCTCACCACGACGGCACGTCGTGAGGCGTGGCGAGCCGGTCGCACGCATCGCCGCGACGAGGCGACCGAGGCAGCCGACCTCGAGCCTCGGCTTCCGCCGCAGGGTTCGGCGGAGGGGCAGGCCCAGCGCAACGACCGCGACCGGCGGCTGTGGTCCGCCGTGGACTCGCTCGACGAACGGTGCCGCCGCCTGCTGCGCATCGTCGCGTTCGAGGAGCGGCCCGACTACGCCCGCATCGGGCGCGATCTGAACATGCCGATCGGCTCGATCGGTCCGACGAGGCAGCGCTGCCTCGGGAAGCTACGCTCCGCCCTCGACCCGATGGGGGACGGATTAGGGGAAGGGGGCCCGACGTGACTGGTGAAGACACGATGGCCGATGCTGCACTGTTTCGCGCGCTGCGCCATACCTGGGAGGGTCGCGACCCCATGCCGGTCGATCTCGTCGATCGCATGGTCGCCGCCGTCGCGACCGCCGATCTGACGCGCGAGTACGCGCTGCTGACGATCGTGGAGTCCGCGGCGCCCGCGGCGGTGCGTGGCGATGCCGACATGATCACCTTGCAGTTCAGCGATGGACGTACCACGGTGCTCATTCACACGACGCACACGGGTGACGGTGCCCGCCGAGCGAGCTGCCGCATCGACGGCTGGGTCGTCGGCGATGCGGTGCGGGTCGAGCTGATCCAGGATGCCGGCACCGCCGCCGCGGACGTCGTCGCGGGTCGCTTCGCCTTCGAGGCCGTGCCGCCCGGTGTGTCGCGTCTGCTGGTCGTGCTCGCCGCGGACGCGTCGGGTGAGGCGACCGACCTGCTGACGCCGCGCTTCGAGATCTGACGTTCACCCCCATCCCCTCGATTCCGTGAAGGAGCGATCGTGGTCGCAGATGAACCAGAACCCGCCCGGCCCCAGCCGAAGGGATGGTCGTGGCGCGACCGCGCCCGCGGCGACGTCGTGGACGCCACGATCCTCGACCCCGGTGTCGAGCCGCTCGACGGGATCGAGGCCTTCCCGACCGCGTACGTCCCCGACCGACTCCTCGTGTCGGAGGGGCCGGAAGGCGCGCAGCTCGAGGACGTGATCGCCCTCGTGCGCGAAGCCGCCGCGGCCTTCGGATGGGGGGCCGCTCGTGAGCGACTCGACGGCACGGCGTTGGACGAGGGCGAGGCGCCCGAGCGGCGCCTGCGCGGGGGTCCGCGCATCATGCGGGTGCGCCTGACGACCCCCGAGGACCGCGGTGCCGTCTCTCCGGCGCTCCCCGATGCCTGGCGCGTGCTGCAGCGGCTGCGTCGCGATGTGCTGTCGGCGCGCGACGTCACGCGCCGGTCGAACGGTGAGGTCGACGTGGCGGCATCCCTGCGGGTCCGCGGCGTCGACCGGGTCGGTCTCGATCACCTCCTCACGATCGGTGCGATCGGGGCGAACCCGTACAGCAGATCGAATCCCTACAGCAGATCGAACCCGGTCGCCGAGTACGGCGAGATCGGGTCCGGGGGGCGGCAGCCGGTCGCCTGGATCGGCCCCTGCCCGACGCTGCCGAAGCCGGCCCGCGGATGCCGCCGGCCCGTCGTCGCCGTGCTCGACACCGGAATCGGCGCGCACGGCTGGCTGCCCGACGAGCTCGTCGATCGCGACGTGCGGCTCGACGGCATCCCGATCGGCTTCTCCGACGAGGCGAATCCCGAGGTCTGTCCCGACCTGTACGGCCCGCTCGACGGTGAGCTCGACCCGGTTTCGGGGCACGGCACGTTCATCGCCGGCATCATCCGCCAGACGGCTCCCGCAGCCCGGCTTCTCGCGATCCGCGTCGCCGACGCCCGCGGGATCGTCGAGGAGTCGAACCTGCTGGACGTCATCGAGGATCTCGGCGTGCTGGTGCAGCGCTTCTCCGACGGCGACACGCGCGGCGGCCGGCCGATCGACGTGCTGAACATGTCGCTCGGGTATTACCACGAGACCCCCGAAGACGGGCTCTACACGCGCCATCTGTACGAGCTGCTGAGGGCGCTGCGCGAGCTCGGGACGACGATCGTCGTGTCGGCCGGAAACGACGCGACCGATCGCCCGAGCTTCCCGGCATCGCTGTGGCCGTGGCCCGGTGCCGACAACGGGATCGATCCCGACGACGACGCCGAGCTGCTCTCGGTGGGGGCGCTGAATCCCGACCGGCGGTCGACCGCGCTGTTCTCCAACGTCGGACCGTGGGTGCGCACGTTCGCGGTCGGCGGTGCGGTCGTGAGCATCCTGCCCGATTTCGTCGGCGGGCTGCAGGCGACGGCGCGCGACGACGAGTATGGGCGGCGACGGCTCACGATCGCCCCCGAGGATTTCCGCGGCGGATTCGCCGTGTGGAGCGGAACGTCGTTCGCCGCGCCCCTGGTCGCCGGAATGATCGCGGCCCAGTTGGGCAGCCCGCCTGACAAGCCGCAGTCCGCGGCGAAGGCCGTCGCGGCCGCCCGCGCCGCAGCGGAACGGGTGCTCGCCGAACTCGGATGAGGCCCGCCGAGTGTGCTCGCGTGGTGCGGCCAGCCGGTGCTCCGCCCGGGCGTGCCGGGAACACGGCATGCTGGAGTGGTGGACACCGATCCGGCCGCGCGTTACGAGCGCGCGCGAGCGCTGACGAACCAGCGCCGCTTCGCCGAGGCAGAGCGCGCTCTCGACGACGCGCAGCACGCTCTCGACGAGCTCCCGGAGGCGGACGCCGATCTGCTCGCGCGCATCGCGGGGACGCGTGCGTTCGTGTTCGAGCGCACCGGCCGGGCGACCGAGGGCGAGCGCCTGTGCCGCACGGCGCTGTCGACCGAGGGCATCGGCGCCCACACGCGGGGTGTGCTCGCCGGTCAGCTGGGCACGCTGTTCATGCACCAGGGGCGTCTGGATGAAGCGCAGCACTGGCTGAGCATCGCGATCGACACGATCCCGGACGATCCCGTCGCGGTCGCGAACCTCCGCATGAACCGCAGCATGATCGCGATGCAGCGCCGCGACCTTGCCGCGGGGCGGGCCGACCTGGAGGTCGCCGCAGCGCTGTATGCCGCCCACGGGATGCCGATTGACGTCGCCGAGGTGCAGCACAACCTCGGCTACCTCGCACTGTTGGCCGGAGACCTCGTCACCGCGATGCGCGAGATGGCGGCGGCGCGCCCGGTCATCGAGCGCGTCTCGGCCGTCAACGCCGCCATCGGTGACGTCGACCGCGCCGAAGCGCTGCGGGATGCGGGCCTGACGACCGAGGCCGAACGCGTCCTGAGCGATGCGGCCCGCGTGTTCGGACGCAACCGCATGCCTCAGGCGCGCGCCGAAGCGGAGCTGCAGCTGGCCCGTTCGCTGCTGCGCCACGATCCGGCGCGGGCGCGGCGGGTGGCCGCTGCGGCCACCCGCCGGTTCACCGCGGCCGGCG
>JASGEE010000029.1:0-12358 GCA_047606715.1 Microbacterium sp. | reverse complement strand
GCCCATCGGGTAGAAGACGGTCTTGCCGCGCATGCGCTCGAAGCGCGTCTTGATGTCGGTGTGCGTGTAGCTGAAGACGTGACCGATGTGCAGCGACCCGGATGCCGTCGGCGGAGGCGTGTCGATCGAGTAGACGCCCGCGCGGCCCGTGGCCTTTGCGGCATCCCGGTCGAACAGGTAGGTGCCCTGCTCCTGCCAGACGCTGTCCCACTTCTGCTCGAGGCCTTCCAGGGCGGGCTTATCCGGACTGTGCGCGTTCGTCATGGACGTTCTCCTCGAGCGATATGTGCGGCACTGTGTGAGCGTGCCTGAGTGTGGGTATGTGCGTCGATTCTACCGGCGAACGCCGTGTCGTGTGCGGGGGAGCGCCCGCCCGTGTGCGACCAACTTGTTGGCGGTCGTGGTTGCCTCTCGGGGCTCTACCGGGCCACACCTGCCAACAACTTCCCGCGGGCATCCAACTTGTTGGCACTTGTGGCCGGGTGGCTGGGGGGCTACCCAGCCACACCTGCCAACAATTCCCACTCACCGCGGCTGATCGCGAACGCCAGGTGCGGCATGTCGACGCCGCGATAGTGCGTCGTGAAGGCGCGGCGCACCGTCATGCCGAGGCGGATGGCGACATTCATGGATGCGACGTTGGTGCTGCGCACCTTCGCGTACAGCTCGTGGATCTCCCGCGTCGCGAACGCCCAGTCGCGGCACGCGCTCGCCGCCTCGACGGCGAAGCCCTGATGCCAGTGGGCGGGCGGGAACAGATACCCCACCTCGATGACCTCGTCTGCGTCGATGTGCTGGCGCGTGATGCCGCACTGACCGATCATCTCCCCGGTCTCGCGCAGCACCACCGCCCACAACGCGTAGCCGTCGTCGCGGTAGCGCTGCTGCATCCGGCGCAGCCAGGCCAGCGACTCCTCGTCGCTGAACGCGCCCTCGTAGGCGGCCATCGCCCGCGGGTCGTGCAGGATCGCCCGCAGCGCCGGAAGGTCGGCATCCGTCAGCTCTCGTAGCAGAAGTCGGGAGGTCCGCAGGATCATGCTCCGACCCTACGCGGCACCGCCGACTGCGATCGCGTCCCCTGTCGTAGCGTGTGCCGTCGGCGGTTCCAACGGTGGCCTGGCACCTGGCCGCCGCGACGGCGGCGAAACGGGCAGTGAGGCGAGTGAGACGGCCAGGGCGGATGCCAGGATCAGTGCGAGCGCGGGTGCCAGCACGGTCCACGGGGCGCGCTCGACGTAGCCCATTCCCTCGCTGAGGATGAGTCCCCACTCGGGTGTCGGCTGGTGCGGGCCGAGCCCCAGGAAGCCGAGGGCGGCGAGCGCCAGGGCGGTTCCGGGCAGGCGCAGCACGGCATGGCGCGACACCGGGCCGACGACGGTGGGGATCACGTGCCGGAACATGATGCGGGCACGACCCACGCCGAGCACCGGCAGCAGTGCGATGTGCGGCTGCGCTTTCGCCTCCACGACCAGCGCGGCGGTGTGTGCGGCGAGCGGAGCCCAGCTCACCAGGGCCACCGCGACGGCTGCACCGCCGCTGGAGGGCCCCGCGACGGCGGCGACGATGAGGCCCGCGATGATCGGTGGTGCCGCGTTGGTGACTTCCAGGGGGCCGGTCACGGCGCGCGGGAAACAGCCGAAGGCGAGTCCTATCGCGAGGCAGACCAGCACGACCAGGGCTGCGGTGCCGAGAGTCGCGACGGCGCCGTGGCCGACGCGGGCGAGCAGGTCGCGCCCGAGCGCGTCGGCACCGAACGGCAGTGTAAGACTCGGGGATTCGAGCCGCGCGCCCATCGCGGCATACGGGTCGCGGAGGAGCCCCGTGGCCACGACGAGCACGAGCGCCGCGCCCGCGACGATCGGGACCATCAGGTCGCGGCGCCGACGGCGTACGTCGGGTGCGGGCACCGGCAGGCTCCCGAGGCGCAAGGCCGGTCCGAGCAGCATCCACCGCAGGGCTGCGACGACGACGCCTGTGACGACGGCGAGCAGGAGCAGCAGCAGGATGCCGAGCTGCAGCGCCGGAACGTCCTGTGACGCCGCAGCTCCCAGGGTGGCGCGGCCCAGTCCGGGGATCGCGAAGACCTCCTCCACGGCGACCGCGCCGCCGGTCAGCCCGATGAGGGCCAGCCCGATCTGCCCGAGAATCGAGGGCAGGGCGCGGTGGGCGACGGCGAGGGCGATGCGGCGGTTTCCGAAGCCGGCCAGGCGCCACGTCGTGATCCACTTCTCTGCAAAGGTGGCGGTCACGGCATCCGCCATCAGGCGCCCGATGAGCCCACCCGCGGGAAGGCCGAGCGCGAGCGCCGGCAGTACCGCGTAGGAGGGGCTGTTCCAGCCATAGGGCGGGAACAGGTCGAGCCACACGGCCCCGATCACGAGCAGCACGGAGGCCAGGAGGAACTCTGGCAGTGCCGTGAGCGCGATCGCCGCGATCCCTGAGCCGCGCGTCGGCGTGCCGCGCAACCCTGCCCGCAGCGCCGGGGTCGCGATGACGAGCGCGATGACGAGCGCGACGGTGATCGCGAAACCCATGAGGGTGAGCGACACGCCGAGCGCGTCGACCATGCCCGGCAGGACCGGTTTGTTGTTGATCCAGGATCGGCCGGCGTCACCGCGGAGCAGCCCACCGAGCCAGTCGCCGAACACGGCCCAGGGGCCGCGGTCGAGGCCGAGCTCGGCACGCACCGCGGCGAGGGCCTCGGGAGTCGCCTCCAGGTCGGCGTAGCGGGCACGCAGCACCGTGTACTCGGGGCTGCGCCCCGACAGCCACGGGAGCATGCCGACCAGGACGACCACCACGGCGATGGCCAGCACGCGCGAGGCGCCGACGATCACGGGGGAAGTGAGGGCGGCGCTGAGGCCTCGCCGCGGGCGTGCAACGCTCACCGGATGACGCTGCTCTCGGTGGTGATGAGCGTGCGCTCGCGCGGATCGCGGTCGACGCCGCTGACGCCCGCAGCCTCGCCCTGGATCACGCGCTCGTGCAGCAGCGGGATCGCGGCGATCCGGGACAGGATCGCCGCCTCGGCCTGCATGATCGCCGCACGGCGTTCGTCTCCGGCATCCGTCTCAGACGCCTTCGCGATGAGCGCGTCGACCTCGGGGTCGCAGAACTGCGAGATGTTGAAGGTGCCGTCGCAGCTGAAGTCGCTCGTGAGGTAGGCGACCGGGTCGCCCGAGTCGATGATGGTCGCACGCGAGAGGATGAAGGCGTCGAACGTGCCGTCCAGGGCGTCGGCCTCGATGAACTGGTACTCGCGCACATCCTGCTCGACGATGAAGCCTGCCGCTTCGAGCTGCTGCTCGATCAACACGGCGACCTCGGGCAGCTCGGCGCGGTCGGTGAAGGTGCCGAGCGAGATCGACACGCCATCGACCGTCGCCGGCGTCGTGGTGCCTGCCGCCAGCTCGTCCTCGTAGGCGGACGTGTCGCGCAGCTCGGCCGCCCACGGCAGCGCCGGGCCGAGCAAGCCCTCCGCGACGTCGGCGCGTCCCTCGTAGACCGTCGCGACGATCGTGGCGCGCTCGATCGCGGCGGCGGCCGCAGCGCGCACGGCAGGGTCGGCGAAGGGCCCCGACTCGGTGTTGAGGTACAGCGTGTTGGTGCGCGGCATCGGCACCTCGTGGATCAGCTCGGCTTCGATCTGCGCGACCTGGCCGACCGGGATCGCCTCGACGACGTCGGCGGTGCCGGTGCGCAGCGCCGCTGCCCGCGCGGTGCCGTCCGGCACGAAGGTCACGTCGATGCCAGCTGCCGTCGCCGGCTCGCCCCAGTAGTCGTCGTAGCGGTCGAGGGTCGCCCCCGCGGTGCCGTCGACGTCGGTGAGCACGAACGGGCCGGTGCCGTGTCCCACCGGATCGACGACGCCGTCGTCACCGTATGCCGCCTCGGCGAGGATCGCGAGCTGCGGGCTCGACAGCCGCTGCGGCACGAGCGGATCCCGGTTCGCCGTCGTGACGATCACGTCGTCCCCATCGGCGGTCGCGGTCAGCTCCACGCCGTTGAGAATGCGCGGCAGGGGGGATGCCTGAGCCGCTGCCGTCAGGGAGGCTGCGACGCGCTCGGCGGTGAGGTCGGTACCGTCGTGGAAGGTGACGGCGGAGCGGATCGTGAAACGCCACTCCGTGTCGCTCACCTGCTCCCACCCGGTCGCCAGGCCCGGTTGAGCGTCGCCATTGTCGTCGAGGACGACGAGCGTCTCGGCGGTGCTCCACCGCGAGAGCTTGAACGCGTCGTCACTCAGAGGCGACAGGCCGCTGCGGGGCGGCTGCAGCATGGCCAGGGCGATGCGCGCGTCGTCGCCGTCGTCGGCGTCGGTGCTCGGCGCTGCGGCGGAGAAGCAGCCGGTGACGGCGAGTGCCATGCCCGCGGCGAGGAGCAGCCCGGCGGTGCGCCGGACGGTGCGTGTGAGGATCATCTTTCTTCCTTCTGTTTCGGGTCGGTGTCGTCGAGGTGGACGACCCGGAGCGTCGCCCGCCGGGCGGAACGGGGTCGGGTCACGAGACGCGCAGACGGGGCCGCGCATCGACGATCGCGCAGGTCGCCTCGTGCTGCGGGTTCGCGAGCAGTTCCAAGGTGGGTCCGTGCTCGACGATGCGCCCGCCGGCCAGCACGCACGAACTGCCGCACAGCTGCGACACCGCGTCGAGGTCGTGCGAGACGAACCCCACTCCAACGCCCTGTTCGCGCACGATGTGACCGAACAACTGCAGCACCTCATCGCGCAGTGGCCGGTCGAGTCCGCTCACCGGCTCGTCGGCGAGCAGGATGCGTGCTCCGGTGGCGAGGGCGCGCGCGATCGCGACGCGCTGGGCCTGCCCGCCGGAGAGTTCGGCCGGCCTGCGCCGAAGCAGGTCGGCGGGCAGCCGTACCTTCTCGAGCGCGATCCGGACGATGGCGCGGTGATCGCCCGGCGCACCGAGGCGGCGGAGCGGGTCAGCGACCAGCTGCTCGACGCTCATGCGCGGGTCGAGGCTCGTTGCGGGGTCCTGCGGGATGTATTGCACATGCCGGCGGAAGGCGCGCAGCGCGGGTGCGGAACGCGTGGGGAGGGGAGCGCCGCCGATGCGAACCTCGCCGGCATCCGGGCGTTCCAGCCCCAGCAGGATCCGCAGCATCGTCGACTTGCCCGAACCCGAGCGTCCGACGATACCGATCGCCTCGCCCGTGCCGATGCGGATGTCGAGCCCGGTGAGCACAGGCACGTGCTCACCGCGGCGCAAGGGCGATCCGCCGATGCGTCGGTAGCGGTGACGGAGACCGACGGCGTCCAGCGCAGCATCCGGAGAGTAGGCGATCTCGGTTCGTCGACGTCGTGCGCTCATGCGGCGCACTCCTGTGCGCGGATGCCGGCGGTGGGCGGCGAGCTGACGGCATCCACCAGTTCGCGCGTGTAGGGATGCTGCGGGGAAGCCACGAGTGCGCCGAACGTGCCCTCCTCCACGATTCGGCCGCCCTGCAGCACGACAGCACGGTCACAGATCTGCGAGGCGGCGGCGAGGTCGTGCGTGATGAACAGCAGCGCGAGCCCGGCGCGCTCGCGCGCAGCGGCGAGCGTGTCGAGCACGTGAGCCTGGCTCACCACGTCAAGGGCAGTGGTCGGCTCGTCGGCGACGAGGAGCTTCGCCTCGCACGCCAGCGCGAGCGCGATGCACACCCGTTGGCGCTGTCCGCCGGAGAGTTCGGCAGGGTAGGAGCGCAGCACCCGAAGCGGTTCTTCGATGCCGCACGCGTCGAGGAGCTCGGTCGCGCGGGCCCGGGCGGCGTCGCGGGACAGGCCGCGCCGGTGCAGCGGCACGTGGAGTTGGGCGGCAACTCGCGCGAGGGGATTCAGCGCGGCGGAGCTGTCCTGTCCGACCGCGGCGACGCATCCGGGTGGGCGCAGCGGTGAGGACACCTCGACCGGGGTGCCGTCGAAAGCGAGCTCTCCGGTCGCGTCGAGCTGTCGAGACAGCCCGCCGGTGATTGCCGCTGCCGTGAGCGATTTCCCCGATCCGGAGTGGCCGATCAGGGCCACGCTTTCGCCCTCTTCGAGCGTCAGCGAGATGTCCTCGGTGAGTGAGGTCTTCCCCGCGCGCACGTCGAGGTGCCGCAGCAGGAGGGCTTCGGGCATGGGCCTTCTCTTTCGTCGGACTGATTGAACGTCATAATGATAATCATTCTCAATAACGCCGGCAAACCGGCGTCCTACACAGGATGCGTGCCTCGTGACGCCCGGTCGGAGAAGGCTGTCATCGTGTCACGCGATACCCTGACTCCGTGGTCAAGGTCAGCATCGTCGTGCCGACGTACTGCTCTGGGGAGCACCTGGACGACCTCGTCGCGAGCGTCGATGCGCAGACGATGCCCCAGCACGACATCGAGGTGCTGCTGATCGACGACGGGTCGCCCGACGACACCTACGCACGGCTGGAAGGGTTCGCGCGCACGCGGCCGAACTACCGCGCGTTCCGGTTGCCGCCGTCGGGCTGGCCATCGCGTCCCCGCAACCACGGCATCGACGAAGCGCGCGGCGAGTACGTCGTCTTCGTCGACCACGACGACCGGCTCTTCCCCGACGCGCTGCGGGCCGCCTACGCCCTCGCGTCGCGCGCGAGGGCCGACGTGCTCGACGGCAAGGAGTCCAAGAGCAACACCCCGGGATGGGCGATGCGTGACCTCGACGCCGATGTCGAGAACGCGATCGACTGGGTCGAGCCGCATCCGCTCCTGCCGATGAACCCGCACAAGATGTTCCGCACGCAGTTCCTGCGCGAGAAGGGCATCCGCTTTCCCGAGGGCGGCCGGCAGATCTGGGAGGACATCTGGTTCGACATCGCCGCCCATGCCCGCGCCGAGGTCGTCTCGCTCATGGTCGAGACGCCTTTCTACTACTGGAATCGGCCCCGGAAGGCGACGACCAGCGCGACCTTCCAGGACGACCTCGACGAATACCTGGCGGCCATCGAGCGCGTCTTCGACTGGGTCGATCAAGAGCTGGCGCAGGAGCGGTTCGCGCAGTTGCATCCGCGGTTTCTCGCGTATCAGCTGCGGATGCGGGTGCTGCCGCTGTTCTCCGACGCGAACCGCCCCGAGGTCGAGCGGGAGCGGATCAGACAGTTCACGGCGCGGCTGCTGCCGCGTGTGGCGATGGATGCCGACGGCCACCTCGACCCGTGGCGTCGCATCAAGGTCGCGCTGCTGCGCGCCGGGCGGTTCGACCTCGTCGACCTGCACGAGCCCACGGTGCCGCGACTGCGCTGCGCGTCGACGGCGCTCGATCCCGCGTGGGAGGCGGACGGGCTGCACGCGCGCGTGCAACTCGACTGGCGGCTGCGCCGGGGCGACGGCAGCAACGCGGTCGTCGTCGACGCAGGGCGTGCGAGGTTGAGGCTGCATCCCGACGTCGCGCGCTTCGCCGCCGAGCACGGCCTCGACGACGACGTCACCGATGGGCTGGCCGAGACGTCATGGTCGTTGGAACGGCGGTCGCGGGCGGAGAAGATCGACTGGGCGATCGCCCGCGGCTGCAGGCCCGCGATGGTGACCGAGCTCGGGGAGGGCGACGACGTTCCGCTGATGAGCGACGTCGTGGCGATGCGGTGGGACCCGTCCGCCGACAGTCAGGTGGCCGGCGCGTGGGACTTCCACGTGCGCACGGTCGTGCTGTGGACGCGGGTCGTCCGCGCGGTGCGCACCGCGATCCCCGCTGCGCGCTGGGCCGCGGCGGGTGGCACCATCGCCGCCGTGTACCGCAGCCGCGACGGCAACCTCGCCGTCGATGTCGGGCAGCGCGTGCTGAACGTGCTGGATGCCGCGCTCCCGCACCCCAGAGCCCAGCGCGAACGCGGCGGGCTCGCCCTCATCGTTCCGTTGCCGCACGTCGTCGTGCGCTCGTCGCTCGTCGTCGCCGTGCGGCTCGTCGATGCGCGCGGCGACGAGGTCGGCACGGGAGAGCTGCGCGCAGGCGCCGCCGGGGCGGCGATCCACGCGGTCGCCCCCGCGGGTGTCGCTTTCGCGATCGCGGTGGGCGACGGCATCCCGTCGCGCACGCGTCTGCGCCTGGACACGCGCGGGCGGGTGCGCGTCATCCCGCCGCCGCGCCCGTCGCTGGCGCAGCGGGCGTGGGCACGGGTGCCGGCATCCACCCGTCGCCGGATCTGGCTCTGGCGCCACGGGCGCCTGCGGTGACGCGGGACATCCCTCGACCTGATACCGCGATCGCCTCGGTCTCACCTTCTCGCGCGCGAGCAAAGGCATCACGAGCGTGACGCCGGCGCGGCGGCGTTCGCGCACTGCATGGAGTTGCGGGTGGGGCAGGACGACGTCCCCGACGACTTCACCCTGCCCGCGACGCTCAATCCGCAGTACGCGCGCTACTCACACGCTGCCGTGACGGGCGGCACCGAGCCCACGCTCGTCATCCCGGACGATCACGGACACGTGACCATCGCGCTGGTCCCGCCCAGCACGGCAGGCGACCTGCACGCCGCGTTCTGGGAGCTGGAGTCGGTCGCGGACGACGAGGTGCCGGCGGTCATGGAGACGGGGATGATCCAGATCCTTGATGCCTCCGGTGCGGTGCGGACCTACCGCAGGGTGGCGCAGCTGTTCCGCGACCACAACACGATCTTCCTTGACAGCGGGAAGTTCGCGGTCTGGAACTTCATCCATCTCGGAGGCCCGGCGCATCCGATGCACATCCACATGACGCAGTTCCAGACGCTCTTCCGCCGTTTCATCGAGCTCTCCGCGCACTGGAACCAGACCGAGGGCAAGACCGACAACCCGATCGTCACCAATGCGGCAGATCTCCCGCTGGACGACTGGGAGCTCGGGATGAAGGATACGTTCGTGATCCGCCCCGGCACCTGGCAGGCGGTGGCGGGCCGATCAGTGTGCGGACATCCCGCGGAGGATCAGGTCGATCGTCGCCGACGGGTGCCGGGGGGACGGCGCCCGGGAGAGCTCTCCGGAGAGGGCATCCACCAACAGGCGCGCGGCCGCGTCGACATCGAGGTCTTTGCGTAGCTCGCCGCTTTCGATGCCGCCTGCCAGCACCTCGCGCAACGCGGCCTCGATGGGATCGCTCAGCCGCGCGGCAAGGCGCTCGGCGGCCCCGGCATCCGCCGCGGCAGCGCTCGTGAGCATGCGGTAGAGAGAGGTCTGCTCGTGGTCGCCGAAGGCCTCGTGAGAGCGCGTCCACCACGCGCGCAGATCGGCTGCGGCATCGCCCGTCGAGACCGGGATGACGGCGTCGACGATGAGGACGCCGTCGAGCACGCACTGCGCGGCCAGGGCGTGCTTGGAGGGCCAACGCCGGTAGAGCGTCTGCTTCGCGACGCCGGATCGGCGCGCGACCTCGGTCATCGTGAGGGCGTCGGGACCCCCCTCGCGGAGGATCGCCTCGGCGGCGTCGAGCACGCGACGATCCGTCGCCGCGATCCGCGGCCGTCCGCGTCGGGATTCGGTCATCGAGCCGACGCTACCAACTCTCGCCGGAGATCTCTCGTGACCTGCCTCGCCGGAGTAGAGTCATTATCGAGACGGTCGTCTCGTATAGGCATCCGTGCACGCACGGTGGACAAGGAGGTCATCATGAACAGGGACGTGCTCGTCGTCATCGGCGTCGGCGGGATGGGGGAGACGATCGCGCGACGGCTCGCTCCCGGGCGACTGACCCTGCTCGCCGACTTCAACGAGGACCTCCTCTCCGCGCTCTCCGAGGGGATGACGACCGACGGCTTCGACGTCGTCACACACAAGGTCGACGTCTCTTCGCGTGAGTCGGTGCGCGAGCTCGCCCAGGCTGCGGCGGGATACGGCGCCGTTCGCACGGTCGTGGACACGGCGGGCGTCTCGCCCGCGCACGCGTCCATCGAGGCCGTGCTGCGCGTCGACCTGCTGGGCGTCGCGCTCGTCCTGGCTGAGTTCGCCGAGGTCGTCGCCCCGGGGGCTGCGGGTGTGGTCATGTCGAGCTCCTCGAGCTACATCTCGCCCGGATTCACCCCCGAGCAGGAGAAGATCATCCGTGCCGCCGCCCCTGAAGACCTGCTCGCGCTCGACTTCTTCGCTCCCGAAGCACTCGGCAGCGCGGGGCTGGCGTACGGGAAGTCGAAGCTCGCCAATCGCCTGCAGGTGCAGGAGGCGAGTGCGACGTGGGGCGCCAAGGGGGCGCGCATCAACAGCGTGAGCCCCGGGGTCATCTCCACGGCGATGGGCCGGAAGGAGCTCGACAGCCCCTCGGGCGCCTTCATGCGCGCCATGGTGGAGAACTCCGGCACGGGCCGGATCGGCACGCCCAGCGACATCGCGGATGCCGTCACCTTCCTCGTCGGCCCGCAGGCGACCTACATCACCGGCGTCGACCTGCTCGTCGACGGCGGCAACGTCGCCGGCGTGCTGACGGGACGGGCGACCCTGCCGCGGCGCTGAGGGCGGTCCGCCCCGAGTGGTCGGAATATGCCGGTGACGGCATCCTCGCGATTCACGGCGCGGATGCCGAGCACGGCGACATGCTCACCGTCACGGCACGCAGCGGCATCCGGCTGACCGCCGGCGCTGGTGCGCGCTCGGCACGCGGGCACGACCTTGCGGTCATGCCGATCTGGTGCCAGGCCGATCTCGACGAGCCGTCGCGCACTCTGGAAGCGCTCGGGTTACGCAGGCGCCTGTCCTCGGACAGCGGCACGATTGACGACCTCTACGGCTATCGCCGTGGCGGCTGAGTGGTTCTTCCCGTGCGGGTAAGAAAGAGCGCACAGTTCTTACATGAGCGTGTCGTATACCACGATCACATCCAAGGGCCAGATCACCCTTCCTGCAGAGGTGCGGCGTGCCCTGGGACTCAAGCCGGGTCAGAAGGTCGCCGTCCGCGTGGAAGATGAGTGTGTCGTGATCGATGCGCCCGGGGACATCGCCCGAGTCCGCAACGACTTGAGGCAGGAGGCGCAGCGGCGCGGCACCTGGCGGCTGGAACCGACGAGCGGCGACGGCTGGGTCGCCCAGGCCGAGGCGCGCAATGCCGAGTCTTGACACGAACTGTCTGCTGCGGTGGCTGCTCGATAACGTCCCCGAGCAGACGGCTCGGGTCGACGTATTCCTGGTGGCGCACTCTCGCGTCACGATCCCGGATGTCGCCCTCATCGAGGTCGTCTTCGTTCTGGAGAGGGTGATGAAGATCCCGCGGGCGAGCGTGGCCGCCGCGATGGGCGGACTCGCCGCCGAGAAGACCTTTTCGTTCGACCGGGCATTTTGGGACACCGTCATCGAGGTCTATCTGGCGCATCCGAGGCTTTCGGTCGCCGAGTGGATCGAGCGGATGAGGGCGGATACGGTGGTTGCGTGTCCGTAGATTCGGTGCTGGTCGATGTGACCATCGACGCGACGGCGGACGTCGCGTGGCGGTTCTTGACGATCGAGCGCGGTACGTGGTGGCCGGACATGCGCTTCGAGGCGTTCATCGGATCGCCGCTGGTCGAGACGTGGATCGAAGGCGGCCAGCAGGCGAGTGCGACGGGTGAGATCACCCGGTGCGAGAAGCCGCGGCTTCTCGCGTTCCGCTGGAACGAACCGGGCTGGGAGCACCCGCTGGACGTCGTCATCCGTCTCGTCGCGGGCGGGCCGTCGACCATCGTGACGATCACGGAGAGCGGGTTCGTGCGCGCGCGGACCGCGCCCTCGCTGCCGGATGAGCACGCGGAGGGCTGGCGCTACCACCTCATGCGCTGGAAGCGCGCGAGCGAGGGAGATGCCCGGGACGCCGACGCGCAGTGAACGCGGACCGATCCGCAACTTGTCGCCCCGAACCCGCGTAGAATGGAGCAATCAGCACCGATCCGGCCATCACCGGGGAGCTCGCGGAAGAACAGCCGATCTCGATGATCTCGATACACCGCCGCTTTGTGGCGGCACTCGAACACCGGGTGAGGCCCAGTAGAATCGCGCGGGGCAGGCCCGTCATAGCCGCAGAATGAGTGGCCTTGGTTTCGGATCTCGACACACCGTGCTTCGCACGGCACTCGATCCCCGGGGGCAAGGCACGCGGGGTGGTACCGCGGCTCTCCGGCATCCCGGAGCGTCGTCCTCGCAGGAGACCACGAGCACACCCTGCGAGATGAGAATGACCTACCCTGTCAACAGCGACGAGCCCGTCGTCCCGAGCCCGCGCTTGCCCGAGATCGAGCGCGATGTCCTCGGCTTCTGGGCCGCCGACGACACGTTCCGTGCCTCGATCGCGCAGCGCGAGGGCGCTGAGGAATGGGTCTTCTACGACGGCCCGCCGTTCGCCAACGGCCTGCCGCACTACGGGCACCTGCTCACCGGCTACGCGAAGGACCTCTTCCCGCGCTTCCAGACGATGCGCGGCAAGAAGGTC
>JASGEE010000028.1:0-4155 GCA_047606715.1 Microbacterium sp. | reverse complement strand
GCGATCAGCGCCGCGTCGTGGGAGCGCTCGTCGGACAGCCAGAACACCGCCGGCGCCCCCGTCGCGCGGGCACGCGAGACGGCGAGGCGCACCCAGTCGCGGATCGCGACGTCCTTCGTCTGAGTGCCGCGCCAGATGTCACCCGCGCCGACGGTGTGCGAGATGAGCACGGTGCCGTCCGCGCCGACGACCTCGACGACGCCGTCGGCGGCGATCTCGAACGTCTTGTCGTGGCTGCCGTACTCCTCGGCCGCCTGGGCCATGAGCCCCACGTTGGGCACGGTGCCGATCGTGGCCGGGTCGAGCGGGCCATTGGCGATGACGTCCTCGATCACGGTCTGGTAGACGCCCGCGTAGGACGAGTCGGGGATGACGGCGATCGTGTCGCCCTCGCCGCCGTCGACGCCCCACAGCTTCCCGCCGTTGCGGATGAGGGCCGGCATCGAGGCGTCGACGATGACGTCACTGGGCACGTGCAGATTCGTGATGCCCCGGTCGCTGTTGACGTAGCTCAGGCGCGGGCCGCTCTCCAGCGCGGCCGCGATCGCCGCGGCGATCGCCTCGCTCCCGTCGACGTCGCCGAGCCCGGCAAGAATCGCCCCGAGTCCGTTGTTGCCGTCGAGCCCCGCCCCGGCGAGTGCGGTGCCGTGGGCGTCGAAGACGTCGGCGAAGTAGGCGCGCACGACGTGCCCGAAGATGATCGGGTCGCTCACCTTCATCATCGTCGCCTTCAGGTGCACCGAGTACAGCACGTCATCGACCTGCGCCTGGGCAAGAGTGTCGGCGAGGAAGGCGTCGAGCGCCTTCGCCGACAGGAATGTCGCGTCGATGACCTCGCCAGGCAGGACCTTGAGGCCCTCCTTGAGCACCGTGACAGAACCGTCTGTGGTGACGTGGCGGATCGTGAGGACGTCGGCATCCGGGGCGACCCAGCTGCGCTCGTTGCTCTTGAAGTCGTCGTGGCCCATCGTCGCGACGCGGGTCTTCGAGCCCGTCGCGAACGGCTTGTTGCGGTGCGGGTGCTTTCGGGCGTAGCTCTTCACCGACAGCGGCGCGCGGCGGTCGCTGTTGCCCTCGCGCAGCACGGGGTTGACGGCCGAGCCCTTGATGCGGTCGTAGCGCGCTCGCACATCCTTGTCGTCGTCGGTGACGGCGTCGTCGGGGTAGTCGGGCAGGGCGTATCCCTGACTCTGGAGCTCGGCGATCGCCGCTTTGAGCTGCGGGATGGATGCCGAGATGTTCGGCAGCTTGATGATGTTGGCCTCGGGGAGCGTCGCGAGCGCGCCGAGTTCGGTCAGCGCGTCGCCGACCTGCTGCTCGGGCGCGAGGCGGTCGGCGAACACCGCGAGGATACGCCCGGCCAGGGAGATGTCGCGCGTGTCGATCTCGACTCCGGCCTGCCCGGCGAAGGCCTGCACGATCGGCAGGAACGAAGCGGTGGCCAGTGCCGGAGCCTCGTCGGTGTGGGTATAGATGATGGTGGACTCAGGCACGTCTGGGCTCTCTGTAGTAACCGTCGCGGGATGTCGCCCAGCCTATCGCACCGGCAAAACTGTCTTGATATCGAGATATCTCGGCGTGATGTGCGAGCGCGCCCGCGGCATCGACCCGCGTTGCTGCGCGGATCGGTAGTCTGCATGCGTGCCTCGTCTCGATCTCTCCCTCCCCGAGCTTCAGCAGTACCGCCCCGAGGTGCGAGAGCCCGCCGACTTCGACGAGTTCTGGGCGACGACGATCGCCGAGGCCCGTGCCGCCGGAGGAGACGTGACCCTCGCGCCCGCACAGACTCCGCTGACGCAGGTGGACGCCTTCGACGTCACGTTCCCCGGATACGCCGGCGACCCGGTGAAGGCGTGGCTGCTTCTTCCGGCGGGCCTGGACGGACCGCTTCCGGCAGTCGTCGAGTTCAACGGCTACGGCGGCGGTCGCGGGCTGCCGTTCGAGCGGCTGGGCTGGGCGGCGTCCGGCTACGCCTATCTGATCATGGACACGCGCGCCCAGGGGTCGGTCTGGGGCACCGGTGGCGACACCCCGGACCCGCACGGCACCGGGCCGTCCGCGCCCGGCTTCATGACACGAGGCATCGACACGCCCGAGACCTACTACTACCGTCGGGTCTTCACGGATGCCGTGCGCGCGATCGACGCCGTCCGCACACTCGGCATCGTGGACGCAGCGCGCGTCAGCGTCGTCGGCGCCAGCCAGGGCGGCGGCATCGCGCTGGCCGTCGCAGGGCTCGTCGGCGGGCTCATCGCGGCCCTCCCCGATGTGCCGTTCCTCTGCCACTTCGAGCGCGCCGTGGGCATGACCGATGCCTACCCGTACCAGGAGATCGTGCAGTACCTCTCCGTGCATCGGGGCGCCCAAGAGCGCGTGTTCGAGACGCTGTCCTATTTCGACGGTGTGAACCTCGCCAAGCGTGCGCAGGCCGACGCCCTGTTCTCCGTGGGTCTGCTGGACCCCGTGTGCCCGCCGTCGACCGTGTTCGCGGCGTTCAACCACTACGCCGCCACCGACAAGCAGATCGAGGTGTACGCGTACAACGAGCACGAGGGCGGGCAGGCGCACCAGTGGTCCAAGCAGGCCGCTTTCCTCGCGACACGGGTGTGACGTCGCGCGTCAGCTCTCGACGACGGCCTCGATGTCCAGGACGAAGGCCTGCGCCGGCCAGAGGGCGGGCAGTTGCAGCCCGATCCGGGCGAGCAGTGCTCCGGGAAGCTCGATCTCTCCCGCCGAGAACCATTCCGGGATGATCCAGGACGTGCTGCGCGCGACGCCGATCTCGTCACGCACCCGCAGCCGGTAACGGCGTTCGGGATCGAGCCCGCCCAGCACGAGCCGCTCCGGCCGGGCGTCTTCGAGGCTGCGCACGGTCGCCACCACGACGATGACGCGCGTCGCATCGGCCCCGGTGAAGGCGGTGACCCGCCATGCGGGGTCGCGCAGCTCGGGATGCGAGACCCTGCCGCCGTGGATGACGCGGCGCAGCTCGCGGTAGAGCGAGGCGAAGGGCGCGATCGCGGCGAGATCGTCCGCAGAGAACGCCGCGATGTCGGTCTCGAAGCCCGCTGATCCGAGCAGGCTCGTCGCCATGCGGTAGGACAGGTCGGTCACGCGTCCGGAGCTGTGTGAGTGCGCGGGGCCGACGTGCGCGCCGACCAGCTCGGGCGGCAGGAGCAATCCCGTCCAGCGCTGGATGTCCTGTCGTTCGACGGGGTCGTTGGAGTCGCTCGCCCACACCCGATCGGTGACCTCGAGGATGCCGAGATCGCTGCGCGCCCCGCCGCTCGAGCACGACTCGATCTCCAGACCCGGATGCGCAGCCTTCAATTCCGCGGCGAGCCGGTACACGGCGCTCATCTGCGCATGCCCCCCGGGACGCCCGTCGTGCTCGCTGTCGACGAGGTCGCGGTTGTGGTCCCACTTGATGAAGTCGATGCCGAGACTACCGACGAGCGCGGACATCTGATCGCGCACGTGGGCGAAGGCCCCCGGCTCGGCGAGGTCGAGCACGTACTGTGTCCGCCACGAGAGCCGTCGATCGTGGGCCAGCGACGCCGGATCGTGCAGCAACCACTCAGGATGGGAGCGGGCGAGATCCGAGTCGATACTGACCATCTCCGGCTCGAACCAGAGCCCGAACTCCATTCCGAGCTCGTGCACCCGATCGGCCAGCGGCGCGAGCCCATCTGGCCACACCGCCGGATCGACGACCCAGTCGCCGAGGCTCGTCGTGTCGTCGCGTCGACCGGCGAACCATCCGTCGTCGAGGACGAATCGCTCGATGCCCACCGACGCCGCGCGTTCGGCGAGCGCGATCAGCCGCCGCGGATCGTGGTCGAAGTACACCGCCTCCCACGTGTTGAGGGTCAGCGGCCGCGGGCGCCGCGGGTGCTGGGGCCGGGCTCGCAGCCACGTGTGGACGCGGTGCGCGAATCCGTCGAGCCCCTCGTCGCTCCAGGAGAAGGCGACCCGCGGCACCGCGTAAGCCTCTCCGGAGGCGAGGACGATCTCCCCCGGCCGCAGCAGTTCTCCCGCACCGAGGACGGTGACGGCATCCGTGATCCGATCGGTGCGATAGGTCGTGTCGGAAGACCACGCCGCGTGCACCCCCCACACCGCCCCCGCCCCCCAGCGCGGCGCGCCGATGGAGAG
>JASGEE010000027.1:0-4611 GCA_047606715.1 Microbacterium sp. | reverse complement strand
CTGCAGGTAACCCAGCAGGCGACGGCGCTGACCGACGAGCAGGAACAGGCCACGACGCGAGTGGTGGTCGTGCTTGTGCTCCTTGAGGTGCTCGGTAAGGTCCTTGATGCGCTGCGTCAGCATCGCGACCTGCACCTCGGGGGATCCGGTGTCACCGGGGTGCGTCGCGTACTCTTCGATGATCGCCTTCTTGACGTCTGCATCCAGTGCCATAGGTGATCCCCTCTCTCCTTGTTGCGCGGCGCCCGACGCCTGATGCGAGGGCTCTCTTTATCCGCGGCCGATCCAACGGCAACCTCGACAGTCTACCAGCGCCGCGGCGCGCTCGGGAACTCGTAGGCTCGTCGGGTGCAGTATTCCATCCGCGTCAAGCCCGGCAGCCGCAAGGGGCCGCTCGTCGAAGAGGATGCCGGAGGTCTCACCGTCCACGTGCGTGAGCGGGCGATCGACGGCGCCGCCAACGGGGGCGTGGTCAGAGCCCTCGCGGCCCACTTCGGCGTTGCGCCGCGCGACGTCGAGATCGTGCGCGGGCACTCCTCGCGCCTCAAGCGCGTCGAGGTCGACCTCTGATGGCCAGGCTGCGCCGCGACCACTTCATCGACCTGCGACCGTTCACGGCGAGCCCCGCGTTCGCGCGCCTGTGGGTCGGGTCGACGCTCGCGGGCCTGGGCGGCCAGCTCACGATCGTTGCGGTCATGCTGCACGTGTTCGATCTGACCGGATCGACCTTCGCCGTTTCGATGGTCGCCGTCGCGGGCCTCGTGCCGATGATCATCGCGGGCCTGTACGGCGGCATGCTCGCCGACGCGTTCGACCGGCGGATCGTGGCGCTGCTGGCGGCATCCGTCACCTTCGCCTCGACGCTCCTGCTCGCCCTCCTCGCCTGGACGGGCAGCGAGACGGTGTGGTGGCTGTATGGGCTGAGCATCGTCAACTCCGCGGCCAACTCGATCGTCGGGGCGACGAAGTCCGCGATCACCCCACGCCTGCTCCCCCGCGAGCTGCTGCCGGCGGCCGCGGCGCTGCAGGGCATCACGGTCGGCATCATGGTCATGGCCGGCCCCGCCCTTGCCGGCGTGCTCGTCGCGCTGACCGGCTACGCGTGGACCTACTCGATCGACGTCGTGCTCATGCTGTCGCTGTTCCTCGGCCTGTGGACGCTGCCGCGCATCGCGCCCGAGGGCGAGATCGTCAGGCCCGGGCTGGAATCGCTGCGCGACGGCATCCGGTTCTTGCAGCGGGCGCCGAACATCCGCATGCAGTACCTGCTCGACATCACCGCGATGACGTTCGGGCACCCGCTCGCCCTCTTTCCCGCGGTCGGCGCGACGCTGCTGGGGGGAGGCGCGATCACGGTCGGCGTGCTGACGGCGTCGATCGCGGCGGGCGCGTTCCTGTCGAGCCTGTTCTCGGGGCCGATCGGGCGCGTCCGACGGCACGGCGTGGGCATCGAGCGCGCGATCCAGGTGTTCGGCCTCGCGACAGTGCTGTTCGGCCTCGTGCTCGTCGCAGCTCAGCTCGGCTGGCTCGCCCCCGCGATCATCGACGAGACCCACGCGAACTACGCGCTCATCGTCGTGGCGATGGTGTTCCTGGCCGCGACCGGCGCCGCTGACAACGTGAGTGCGATCTACCGGTCGACGATGATGCAGGCGGCCGTACCCGACACGATGCGGGGACGCCTGCAGGGCATCTTCATGGTGGTCGTGGCGGGCGGCCCGCGCATCGGCGCGCTCTACGCGGGCACGCTCGCGAGCATCACGGCCCTGTGGTGCCCACCGCTTGTGGGCGGGTTCGTGATCGTGGGGCTCGTCGGGGTGCTCGTGCGCCTGAACCCGCGCTTTCGCGCCTACGACGCCGAACACCCCGAGCCGTGAGCGGTGCGCGCCGCCGGCTCGGGGCGTCCGAGGAAAGATGCGTCAGGCCTGGATCGTGCCCTGCAGGTCGAGCGTGATCGTCACGTCCTTGCCGACGAGCACGCCGCCGGTCTCCAGCGCCGCGTTCCAGGTGAGACCGAAGTCCTCGCGGTCGATGACGGTGGTCGCGGTCGCGCCGGCCTTGTAGTGGCCCCACGGATCGGTGCCGAAGCCGCCGAACTCGACCTCGAAGGTCACGGGCTGTGTGACGCCGTGGATCGTCAGGTCGCCGTCGACGAGGAAGACATCGCCCTCGTAGCGCACGCCGGTGGAGACGAAGTCGATCGTCGGGAACTGTTCGGCGTCGAAGAACTCCGCCGAGCGCAGGTGAGCGTCGCGTCCCTCGTCCTTCGTGTCGATCGAGGCGACGTCGACGGATGCCGTCACCACGGTGTCGAGGGGGTTCTCACCCGCGACGATCGTCGCGCTCTTGACACCGAAGACGCCGCGCACCTTGGAGATCATCATGTGACGGACCGAGAAGGTGACCTCGCTGTGCGAGGGATCGAGCACCCAGGTGCCCGCTTTGTAGCCGGGGACGTCGAGGGTCGTGGTGTCAGTCATGTCATGTCCTTCGTAGAGATGGGAAGAGGTCTGCGAGGGGAAACGCCCCCGCGCAGACCTCTATTCCCATGAATGGAAAATTCTCGGAGTCAGCCCACCGCAAGCAGATCGATGATGAAGATCAGCGTCTTGCCCCCGAGGAAGTGCCCCCCGGCGGGGCCGTAGGCCAGGTGCGGCGGAATGACGAGCTCGCGGCGGCCGCCGACCTTCATCCCCGGGATGCCGTCCTGCCAGCCCTGGATGAGTCCCCGCAGCGGGAACTGGATCGACTCGCCGCGGCTCCACGAGGAGTCGAACTCCTCGCCGGAGTCGTACTCGACGCCCGCGTAGTGCACGGTGACGGTGTCGCCGGGCTGCGCCTGGTCGCCGTCTCCGACGATCAGGTCGCGGATGACGAGATCGTCGGGGGCCGGGCCGGTCGGGGCATCGAATTCGGGCTTGGTGCGCTCATCAGTCATGACTCCATCCAAGCCGAGCGCCGCGCCGGGGTCAAAGCGGGGTCTTGACGGGGGCATCCGATCTTTGGCACGCTGGGGTCAGGTCAACTCAGCGCTCGGGAGACACGCCGGCATCGCCGCGGCCCCGGGCGCTGAGTCTTGCCGGGCAGTGCCCCGGACCGAATCCGCTCCGCACGCCGAGACCTGACATCGGGACGGGCGGTTCGGCGTGTGGATTCGGTTTCACGCATGCCTCGTATCGGCGGACGGCATCGGCCGTCGCGCCCGGATAGCCTGGACCAATGCGTTTCGCCCACATCGTGCTGCCCGAGACGACCGAACCGCAGCTGGTCGCCATCCGCGGCGACGAGGCGATCGCCGTGGCAGCGCTGTTCGACGGCGCCCCGAGCGCGCTGCAGGCGCTCATCGACGGCGGCGACGACCTGCTGGCGCGCGTGCGCGCGGCATCCGCCGACGTGGCCGGCGTGCCGTGGGCGGGGTTGGAGTTCGCTCCGGCGGTGGCAGCTCCCCCGGTGGTGCTGGCGATCGGTCTGAACTACGCCGCGCATTCCAGCGAGCTCGGTCTGAAGCGTGACGCGGCGCCGACGGTGTTCGTGCTGTGGCCGAACTCGCTGTCGGGGCATGAGAGCACGACCTGTTGGCCGCGCACCCTCAGCGCCTCGATCGACTATGAGGCGGAGCTGGGGGTCGTCATCGGGCGCCCGGCGAAGAACGTCGCCGAGACCGATGCCCTCGCCCACGTGTGGGGGTACACCGTCGTCAACGACATCACGGCGCGGGACATCCAGTTCTCCGAAGCACAGTGGTCGCGCTGCAAGTCGTTCGACGGATTCACCCCGAACGGTCCGTTCGTCGTGACCGCCGACGAGATCGCCGACCCGCAAGCCCTGCACATCTGGACCGTGCTGGACGGACACACGGTGCAGGATGCCTCCACCAGCGGCATGATCCGCTCCGTCGCGACGCTCGTGTCGTATCTGTCGCGTTCGGCGACCCTGCTGCCGGGGACGCTCATCTCGACCGGCAGCCCCGGCGGGGCCGGCTACTCGCGTGAGCCGCAGATCTTCCTGCGCGACCGCTCAAGCGTGACGGTGGGCATCGACGGCATCGGCGAGCTGACCACGCACTGCCGCATCCTGGATTGACCGACGGAACCTCCTCCCCCGGCGACCCCACCACGAGTGCCGAGGAGACGGGCGAGCATCCGGCGGGGACGACGAAGCGTCGGCGACCGCAGCCGCCGACGCTTCGCGATGGGACGATCAGTCGCAGGTGATGAACGTGCCGTTCTCGAGCAGCCACTCGCCCGGCCCGTACTCGGCGCAGGCAGCGGCCATCTGACCGGCCACCGACACTGCGATGGCGATGATGACGATGCCGATGACGATGGCGAAGGCGGTGAAGATCCAGCCGAGGATGATGGCGACCTTGGCCGGCGTGTTGGGCACCCCCGCCTTCTTGCTCTGCGAAGCGGCGACGTAGCCGAGGATGAGGCCGACCGCCGACGCGAAGAACGTGACGATGAGCGCCACGATCCCGAGAGTCTTCCCCGGCACGCTCTCGGCGTGCTGACCACCGTAGCCCGGCGCGGCCGGGGCAGCACCGTACGCAGGCGCGGCCGGAGCAGCACCATAGGCCGGCGCGGCCGGCGCAGCACCGTACGCAGGCGCGGG
>JASGEE010000026.1:0-20938 GCA_047606715.1 Microbacterium sp. | reverse complement strand
GTGCACGAGGCCGTCCACGCCGCCGAGGTCGACGAACGCACCGAAGTTGACGATCGACGAGACGACGCCCTTACGGACCTGGCCCTTGTGCAGGTTGTTGAGGAACGTCGTGCGCGACTCGGACTGCGTCTGCTCGAGCAGGGCGCGGCGCGAAAGCACCACGTTGTTGCGGTTCTTGTCGAGCTCGAGGATCTTCGCCTCGATCTCCTGACCGAGGTAGGGAGTGAGGTCGCGGACGCGACGCAGCTCGATGAGCGATGCCGGCAGGAAGCCGCGCAGGCCGATGTCGACGATGAGACCGCCCTTGACGACCTCGATCACGGAGCCGGTGACCACACCGTCGTTCTCCTTGATCTTCTCGACGTCGCCCCAGGCACGCTCGTACTGAGCGCGCTTCTTGGAGAGGATGAGGCGGCCTTCCTTGTCCTCCTTCTGGAGAACGAGGGCTTCGACCTCGTCGCCGACCTTGACGACCTCGTTGGGGTCGATGTCGTGCTTGATGGAGAGCTCGCGCGAGGGGATGACGCCCTCGGTCTTGAATCCGACGTCGAGGAGCACCTCGTCGCGGTCGACCTTCACGACGGTGCCCTCGATGAGGTCTCCGTCGTTGAAGGACTTGATCGTCAGTTCGACCGCGGCCAGGAAGTCTTCAGCAGATCCGATGTCGTTGATGGCGACCTGCTTGATGGCCGGGGCGGTCGTTGCGGTAGTCATGTAGTGGGTTGTCCTTGTTGGGTTGGGATGTCGGGCTGCAGCGGATACGGATCGAACGCAGCGATTGGATGGGATTGCGCGTCGCGAATGCATGGCAAAACGGCCACACGGGCGACACTCCAGGGTATCAGAGCCGCCGCCTGTGGATAACGTCTGCGGGCGGATGCCGCCCTGGCTACCGTAGGACCATGACGCGACGGGTGCGATGCGCAGCGGCGGTGCTGGCCGCAGCAGTGTTGTCCGTGGTGCTCGTCGCATGCGTGCCGGAGCCCGAGCCCTCCCCCTCGCCGACCGGCTTCGCCTCGGAAGAGGAGGCGTTCGCCGCCGCCGAGGCGACCTACCGCGCGTATGTGGATGCCGGCAACGCTCGCAGGGAGGACCCTGACTCACTACCAGACCCAACCGTTTTTCTCACAGGCGCTGCACTTACAGCCGAACTCGCGAGCGAGCAGAAATTTGATGATGCCGGCGTGTCGCTGAAGGGCGATCTCACGGTGCATTCGATTCAGGAGGTGAGTGCGACACAATCTAACGTAGAGCTTGACACTTGCATCGATGCATCCCTGACCCGAGTGATTGAGGTGGAAACGGGGGCGGACGTCACTCCGGCCGAGCGTGATGACATCTTTGGGATGACGATACAAATCGTCTGGTCGCCAACAGGGCCCCTCATCTCCAGTACTACTCCAAACGACGATCAATGTTGACATTCACGTTGGCTGTGCTGGGGATGCTTTCGATTGGCGGTTCTAGTCAATGCACCGGCGCAGAGATTGCTAGTGGCCTCTGCTCCGTCGCCAACTCCGGCTCATCGGTCGAGATCAGCGGGACGCAACCGGGTGGACGGTCCGAGCAGAACGGCGACGACGGAAGCGACACCCAACCCGAAACGGACACCTCACCCGAGACCGATCAAGACACCACCGACGAAGACTGCAGCTACGCTCCTCAGTGCGCCGGCGGCTTCACAGTGGTGGTCCTGAAGCCCACGCTCGACGACGTCGCGTCGTTCGCACCCGAATCCCTCGCTCTTGCGGGTGAACCCGGCGGGTTCGGCATCGTGGGCCTGCCGGTCAACTTCGTCGTCAACGCGACCACTCACTCCGTCACGGGCGAGTTGTTCGACCTGCCCGTGACGGTGCGGTTCACGCCGGAATCCTTCGAGTTCGTCGCCGGAGACGGAACGAGCCGGCAGTCCGCTACCGGCGGTCAGACGTGGGCGCAACTCGGTCTTGCCCAGTTCAGCCCGACGGCGACGAGTCACGCATACGAAGCCCGCGGCACCTATTCGGCTTACACGATCGTCCGCTACGCGGCACAGGTCGACTTCGGCAACGGCTGGGTCGACGTGCCGGGGCGGCTGGAGATCCCGACCGCCGCGACATCGATCCGCGTGCTCGAGGCGCGCACGGCGCTCGTGGAGCACACGTGCACCGAGAATCCGGCGGGCCCCGCCTGTTGACGACGTGACAGGATGAGCGCGTGCCCGACCGTCTCATGCTGCTCGACTCCGCGTCCCTCTACTTCCGAGCGTTCTACGGCGTGCCCGATACGGTGCACGCCCCCGACGGGCGCCCCGTCAACGCGGCGCGCGGTCTGCTCGGCATGATCGCGAAGCTCGTCGCTCGGTATGAGCCGACACACCTGGTCGCCTGCTGGGACGACGACTGGCGTCCGCAGTGGCGCGTCGATCTGATCCCGAGCTACAAGAGGCACCGCGTCGCCGAGGTCACCGCAACGGGACCCGATGTCGAGGAGGTGCCCGACTCGCTCGAGGTGCAGGTGCCGGTGATCCGCGACGCCCTCACGGCACTCGGCATCCCGATCGTCGGTCAGGCCGACCACGAGGCCGATGACATCATCGGCAGCCTGGCGTCCCAATCGACGATCGCGGTCGACGCGGTCACGGGCGACCGTGACCTGTTCCAGCTCGTCGATGATGACCGCGACGTCCGCGTCGTGTATACCGGCCGCGGAATGAACAAGCTCGAGGTGCTCGACGGCGCCGCCGTCCTCGCGAAATACGGCATCCGTCCGCGGCAGTACGCCGATTTCGCGGTGATGCGTGGCGACGCCTCCGACGGCCTGCCCGGGGTCGCCGGTGTCGGCGAGAAGACCGCGGCGACGCTGCTGGCCGCGCACGGCGACCTCGCGGGCATTCGTGTGGCCGCCGAGGCGGGTGTGGGGATGAGCGCCGGGGTGCGGGCGAAGCTGCGCGCCGCCTCGGCCTACCTCGACGTCGCCCCGCGCGTCGTAGAGGTCGTGCGCGACCTCGTGCTCGGCCCGGTGCCGAGCACGGAATCGCGCATCCGGGTAGCGGATGCCGCCGCCCTCGAGGCCGCCACCGACCGGTGGAACCTCGGCCAGTCGGCGACGCGCGCTGCAGCCGCCCTCGCGGCCCGCGGATAGCATCCGCGACGGGCCTCACCGACGTTGCCGACGGAATCCCACCCGCTCATCCGGCGCACATCGCGACTTCTGCGGCGGTTAGTCGCGACGTGCGACGGACGAAACCGCCAGCACACCGTTCATCCGGCGCAAAACACCCTCATGAGCCGTCGAAAGCACGATTCGGGTCGGATGAGCAGCCGACACGCGCGGTCGCGGCTACGGGTTGGCGACGGTTGACCGGCGGATGACCGGCGGCACCGAGGCCAGTCGGTGAAGCGCCGCGCCGAACAGGATCGACAGGATGCCGACGCCGATCGCGAAGAGCGCCGAACGACACCACCGACGTGAACAGCGAAGCCCGCAGGAACGAGGCGTTCATCATCGTTGTGCGCACTGGGTCGTCCTGCGCGAGCTCGGCGTACGTCTTGCCGTCCGCGGCCGACAGCGCGTGGTGCTGGATGATGTCGGCGTGAACGAAGGCGGTGAAGGGAGCCGCCACGACTTGACCCCGGAAGGCCATCGCATCGTCGGGCACGACGATGTTCTCGGCACGCAACTGCCCGGAGACCATGATCCAGACGCCGACGCCGACGCCGACGATCAGGACGATGCCTCCCAGGATTCCGAAGAGTCCGGCGACCTTGACGACTCCGACGCTCTCGGTCGGTGGCTCGATCGTGTCGCCGTGGCGACGACGGCTCCAGACAGGGAACGCGCGCCTTTCTCACGGCCATGTTGGTCTCACCGTAGCCGCGGGCACACCGCACGCACCGAGAGGTCGGCCAGAATTGATCCGCCGGCAAGAACGCGGTCAACCGGCGTGGGGAAGACCGCACGGCCTCAGCGCGTCGTCGCCTCGATCCACGACGACAGCACGCGCGCGGCGGCGCCGCTGTCGATCGCATCCGCCGCTGCCGTACACGCCCGGGCGAGCCGCTCCACGATCGGGAACTGCACCTGACCCGCGTCACGGAACAGCTCGTAGGCCACGATGCCCGCCGCCGCGTTGAGCAGCACGATATCGCGCACCGCGCCCGTCTTGCCGTCCAGCAGCTGACGGACCACCTCGGCGTTGTGCGCAGCGTCTCCCCCGCGCAGATCGTCGATGTCGGCCAGCGGGATGCCGATATCGCGCGGGTCGAGGTCGTGCTCGTGCACGTCGCCGCGGCTGACCTCCCAGATGCGGCTGTGGCCGGTCGTGGTGAGTTCGTCCAGCCCGTCGTCGCCGCGGAAGACGAGTGCCGTCGCGCCGCGCGTCTGGAAGACACCGGTGATGAGCGGGACGCGGTCGAGCGCCGCGACACCGACGGCATTGGCCTCGGCCCGCGCCGGGTTGCACAGCGGGCCGAGAAAGTTGAACACGGTCGGCACGCCGAGCTCGGCGCGCGTGGGGCCGGCGTGACGGAAACCGGGGTGGAAGGCCGATGCGAAGGCGAACGTGATCCCTACCTCCTCCAGCACCTGGGCTACCCGCTCCGGCGGCAGTGTCAGGTCGATGCCGAGGGCGCCCAGCACATCGGAAGAGCCCGACGCCGAGCTCGCCGCACGATTGCCGTGCTTGACGACCGGGATGCCGCTGGCCGCTGCGACGATCGCCGACATCGTCGACACGTTCACCGTGCCGAACCGGTCACCGCCGGTGCCGACGATGTCGAGCACATCGGCAGGCACCGGGAGCGGCAGCGCCGCCTCGAGAATCGCGTCACGGAACCCGACGATCTCGTCGACCGTCTCGCCCTTCGCGCGTAGCGCAAGCAGGAATCCGCCCAACTGCGAGGGCGTCACCGCGCCCTGCATCACCTGTCGCATCGACCAGGTCGACTCCGACACGCTGAGGTCACGCCGATCCAACAGCGCGGTGAGGATCTCGGGCCAGGAATGGAGCTCCGCCATGGTCCTCGATCCTATCGGCAGATCAGGGGACGACTCTCAGCGGGGATTCAGCCCACTCAGACGTCAGGAAAAACCGAAAGGCGCTCCGAAGAATTGAGAACGCACCTTCAGGGATGCGAAAACTGCCGTCCGTTTCCGCCATAATGGGGAGCGTGACGACCACTCCAGCGACCTATTCCCACGCCTTGCGATCCGTCAAACGGCCGGATCCGGTGGCTGTCGGCACGATCGTGTGGCTCGGCAGCGAGGTCATGTTCTTCGCGGGCTTGTTCGCCATCTACTTCACGCTGCGCAACGCATCGCCTGACCTGTGGGCCGAGCGCACGCAGGAGTTGAACGTGCCCTTCGCGGCCGTGAACACCGCCATCCTGGTGTTGTCGTCGTTCACGGCGCAGGCGGGCGTTTTCGCCGCCGAGCGCTTCCAGCCCTATCGCAAGGGCACCTTCTGGCAGTTCCGCCAGTGGGGCATGGTCGAGTGGTTCTTCCTCAGCTTCGTCATGGGCGCGGTGTTCGTTTCGGGCCAGGTGTGGGAGTACGCGACCCTGGTCGCCGAGGGCATGCCGATCAGCGCCGACTCGTACGCCTCGGCCTTCTACCTCACGACCGGTTTCCACGCCCTGCACGTCACCGGCGGGCTGCTGGCCTTCCTGCTCGTGGTCGGCCGCGCCTTCGCGGTCAAGAACTTCGGGCGCAAGGAGATGACCTCCGCGATCGTCGTCTCCTACTACTGGCACTTCGTCGACGTCGTGTGGATCGTCCTGTTCTTCGTCATCTACATCGTCAAGTGAGAGCGGAGCTGAGAACCTCCATGGCATCGAAGACCACACCCCGCGGCACGGGTCGCCGCAGCAAGTGGGCCGCCGCCGCCCTCATCGGCATCGGCCTGCTCGTCTCGGGCGGCATCTACGCGGGCGCCTCCGCCGCGATGGCAGCGACCGAGCCGGCATCCACCGCCAGCACGCTGACCGTCGACGACGGCAAGAAGCTGTTCCAGGCCAACTGCGCCACCTGCCACGGGCTGAACATGGAGGGCACCGAAGACGGACCATCGCTGTACGGCGTCGGCGAACTCGCGGTCGAGTTCCAGATGTCCACCGGCCGGATGCCGCTGCAGATGCAGGCTCCGCAGGCTCCGCAGAAGCCCGTTCAGTTCACCGAAGAGCAGATCGAGGCGGTCGCCGCCTGGGTGCAGTCGGTCTCGCCCGGTCCGACCTACCCGTCGGAGGAGACCCTCGACGGCGGCGGTGACGTCGCCAACGGTATGGAACTGTTCCGTATCAACTGCGCCATGTGTCACAACGTCGCCGGCGCCGGAGGCGCCCTCACCGAGGGCAAGTACGCTCCCGCGCTGACCAGCACGAGTGCTCTGCACATGTACGCCGCGATGGTGACAGGCCCGCAGAACATGCCGGTCTTCAACAACATGACCATCACCGCGGAAGAGAAGCGCGACATCATCTCGGCGCTGCTGTTCCTGCAGGAGAACGAATCGGTCGGCGGCTTGTCGCTCGGCTCCCTCGGTCCGGTTTCCGAGGGTCTGTTCATCTGGATCTTCGGCATCGGCTCGCTGATCGGCATCACCGTGTGGATCACGGCGAAGTCGAACTGATCGGCATCGTGAACATCGACGTAGGAAACGGACGCACCATGGCACACGAGGAAGACCCGCTCGAGCACGAGAGGGCGTCATGGCAGCCCTCCCCCGGGCTCGCCGTGGCGGTCACCGACCCCGTGCAGAACCCGGGCCTCCCGCCGCACCGCGAGCGGGTGACCGATAAGGACCCGGCCGCGATGAAGCGCGCCGTCCGCACTGTCTACACACTGTTCTACCTGTCGCTGGCCGGCAGCATCTGGGCGATCGCCGCCTACATGATGTTCCCGATCGAGAGCGGCCGTTTCATCGACATCCGCAACAACAACCTCTTCATCGGACTGGGTATCGGTCTTGCCCTGCTGGCGCTCGGTGTCGGCGCGATCCACTGGTCGAAGGCGATCATGTCCGACAAGGAGTTCGTCGAAGACCGGCACGCCACGCGCGGCCGCGATTCGGTACGGGCAGCGGCCGAGCAGGTCTTCCGCGACGCGAACGAGGAATCGGGCTTCGGTCGGCGCACCGCCATCCGCGGGTCGCTCATCGCCGCGCTGGTCGCCTCGATCCTCCCCGGAATCACGCTCTTCCGCGGTCTCGCGCCGCAGAGCAATCCCGATGGAGACGAAGAGGAACAGATCGCCGGCGACCCGGTCGCCCGACTCAGCGTCACGATGTGGACAGAGGGCGAGCGTCTCGCCCACGACCCCAGCGGCGAGCCGATCCGCGCCGCCGATCTGACGCTCGGCTCGGCGGTGCACGTCATCCCCGAGTCCCTCGCTGAGCTCAGCCACAGCGAGGGCTATCTCGAGCAGAAGGCGAAGGCCATCGTGCTGCTCATGCGTCTGCTGCCCGAGCAGTTGGTCGAAGCCGACGATCGCAAGGACTGGTCCTACAACGGCATCGTCGCCTACTCCAAGGTCTGCACGCACGTCGGTTGCCCCGTCGCCCTCTACGAACAGCAGACACACCACCTGCTGTGCCCCTGCCACCAGTCGCAGTTCGATGTCACCAACGGCGCCGCCGTGATCTTCGGTCCGGCCGCTCGCCCGCTGCCGCAGTTGCCGATCACCGTCGACGACGAGGGCTACCTCATCGCCCGCAGCGATTTCCAAGAACCCGTCGGCCCGAGCTTCTGGGAGCGCCATTGAGCACCGCGACTGTCACCGAGACAGGCCCTGACACCAGCCGCAGCGATGAGAAGCCGCTCGGCGGCCGGTTCATCGCCGGTGTCTCCACCTACCTCGACGAGCGCACGAGCATCTCCGGGATCGTCAAGGAGCTGGGCCGCAAGATCTTCCCCGATCACTGGTCGTTCATGCTCGGCGAGATCGCCCTGTGGAGCTTCGTCGTCGTCCTGCTGTCGGGAACCTTCCTGACCTTCTTCTTCCAGGCGTCCATGGCCGAGACACATTACAACGGTGCCTTCCTGCCGTTGCGCGGTGTCGAGATGTCGGCGGCGCTCGATTCAACGCTGCGTCTGTCGTTCGACATCCGTGGTGGCCTGCTGGTGCGCCAGATCCACCACTGGGCGGCCCTCGTGTTCGTCGCCGGCATCGGCGTGCACATGCTGCGCGTCTTCTTCACCGGCGCGTTCCGCAAGCCACGCGAGCTGAACTGGGTCATCGGGTTCGTTCTGTTCGTGCTCGCGATGGCCGAGGGCTTCACCGGCTACTCCCTGCCCGACGACCTGCTCTCCGGCAACGGCCTGCGCATCATCGACGGCATGGTCAAGGGCATCCCGCTGATCGGCACCTGGACCTCGTTCCTGCTGTTCGGCGGCGAGTTCCCCGGCACCGCAATCGTCGGCCGCCTGTACACGCTGCACATCCTGCTGCTGCCGGCGATCCTCATCGCCCTGCTGGCGCTGCACATGATGCTCATGATCATCAACAAGCACACGCAGTTCGCCGGCCCCGGCCGGACGAACAGCAACGTCGTGGGCTACCCGATGATGCCGATCTACATGTCGAAGATGGGCGGATTCCTGTTCATCACGTTCGGCGTCATCGTGCTGATCGCTTCGCTGTTCACGATCAACCCGATCTGGAACTACGGCCCCTACGACCCGTCGCCGGTGTCGGCGGGCACGCAGCCCGACTGGTACATCGGGTTCGCCGACGGTGCACTGCGCCTCGTGCCGCCGCACTTGGAGTTCGTGTTGTGGGACCGCACCTGGTCGTTCAACATCCTGATCCCGCTCGGCGTGCTCGGCCTGTTCATCGTCCTGGTGGCGCTGTACCCTTTCATCGAGGCATGGATCACCGGAGACAAGCGCGAACACCACATCGCCCAGCGTCCGCGTAACGCCGCCACCCGCACCGCGATCGGCGCCGCCGGCGTCACGTTCTACGCGGTGCTGTGGGCCGCTGCATCCTCCGACATCATCGCGACGCACTTCTGGCTCACGATGGAAGGCGTCATCCACGCTCTGCAGCTGCTGCTGATCGCCGGTCCGGTCCTCGCGTACTTCGTCACGAAGCGCATCTGCATCGCCCTGCAGAAGAAGGACCGCGAGATCGCGCTGCACGGCTACGAGTCGGGACGCATCGTGCGCCTGCCCGGCGGCGAGTTCATCGAGGTGCACCAGCCGGTCGACCAGTACGAGGTCATCAAGCTGGTCGACTACGAGACCAACGAGCCGCTCGTCGTGCGCCCGAACGACCAGGGTCGCATCCCGTGGCACGAGAACCTGCGTGCGTCGATCTCACGCTGGTTCTTCGAGGACCGCCTCTCGCCCGTCACCCAGGCCGAGCTCGACGAGGCGCGGGCACACCAGCACCACGCAATGGAGCACCTCGCTCACGACGAGACGGCCGAGATCGAGCAGGGCGGGAACGGCTCGCACTGAGTCACTTCCACACGAAGCGGCGGGACCGGCTTGCGGACCCGCCGCTTCGTCGTTGGGGGCGGATGCCGACGTCTCCGCCGGGCTCACTCGCGAGACCGACGCCTCCGACCACCCGCTCCCCCGCACGTTCGACCCCCAGGTCATGTACGTGCGCCGCTGGTGTCCGCCGAGGGATTCGATGCCCTGGCGCGCGTGGTGCGGGGGACAGATATTCTATTCGGCATCCACAGCGAAGCCCCGGTGCAGCGTCGGATCGTGACACGTTTGCGCGGGGTGGGCGCGCGGGCACCCGCGGCGTCAGCCGGCGAGGGTCTCCGCGAAGCGCTCCGCGGCCGCTCCGGCGAACACGGGACGCCAACCGTCGGGCGACGCGGTGCTGACGACGTCAGCGACGACAGCCGTCACGTTGTCGCGGGAGCCAGCCTCCAACGCCGATCCCACGAGCAGTCGCGCCGCCTGATCGACACCCTCCGCTTCGCGCAGGACATCGCCGATCATGTCGTCCGGGAGGTAGTCGCTCACCCCGTCGCTGCACAACAACCAACGGTCGCCGGCCTGCGGCGTTCGCTCGCCCACCCGAACGAGATCGGTGACGTCCCCCCGCAGCGATGCCGTGATGATGTTGCGGCGAGGATGCGTCAGGGCATCCTCGGCGCTCACCAGGCCCCGCTCCACGAGCGCCTGCACGAACGAGTCGTCGCGGGTCTGGCGCGTCAGCTGCCCGCCACGCAACAGATACCCCCGCGAGTCGCCGGTGTGGGCGAGCAGCAGCGTTTCCGTGCGGCTGACCCACAACCCGGTCAATGTCGTGGCCATGCCTGCAAGGGTCGGGTCTCGGCGCACGTGTGCCCCCAGATCCCAGTTGGCGGTGCGGATGCGGGCAGCGAGCTCCCGCGCATCCGCGACACGCGATCCGCCGGCCGCGAGGCGATGAACGAGCGCAGCCGATGCCAGATCTCCCGCCGGACCCCCACCGACACCGTCGGCGACGGCGGCCGCCCACGGCGCGGCGAACGCGGCATCCTGGTTCGCATCGCGGTAACCGCCGACGTCGCTACAAACGCCGGCTCGAAGAGAAAGAGCCATGATAGCCGTGACGGCTTCGCTCAGCGAGCGAAGTACCCCCGGTAGTACTCGAACACCCAGCCGACGATGGCGACGACGAACACGGCGAGTCCGATCGGCAGCAGGAAGGTGCCGACGGCGAGCCCGAGGATCGCGAGTGAAGCGGCGACGGCCAGCACGAGCGGCCACCACGACCACGGGCTGAACTCGCCCATCTCGGGGTCGGCGTCATCGATGTCAGCCGACAGGGTATCCTCGGGCAGCTCACCGCCCTGCCCCTTGTGCACGCGGTTCACGTAGAACGCGATCATGACCGCCATCGCGGTCGAGAACAGCAACCCGACCGTCCCGACCCATTCGATGGCGTTGTGCCATTCCCGCTGAGGGTACTCGATGATGTTCCAGACCGTGTAGACCACGGCCATCAGGAAGAAGAAGCTGGCGAGGATCCACCAGAGGTTGATGTTCGTCTTCATCTCACGCGCCGCCTCTCAGTGCCCCGGTTCGGCGACCGGAGCGGCCTCGGGGTGGTTCAGATCGAATGCCGGACGCTCGCTGCGAATACGCGGGATCGACGTGAAGTTATGGCGAGGCGGCGGGCAGCTGGTCGCCCACTCGAGCGATGCACCGTAGCCCCACGGGTCGTTGACGGTCACCTTGGGCGCGGTGCGCGCCGTCAGCCAGACATTGAGGAAGAACGGGATCATCGAGGCGCCGAGGATGATGGCCCCCACCGTCGAGACCTGATTCTGCCAGGTGAACCCGTCGGCGGCGGAGTAATCGGCGTAGCGACGCACCATCCCGTCGACCCCCAGCCAGTGCTGGATGAGGAAGGTCATGTGGAAGCCGATGAACAGCATCCAGAAATGCACCATGCCGAGACGCTCGTTGAGCATGCGGCCCGTCCACTTCGGCCACCAGAAGTAGAAGCCCGCGAACATCGCGAAGACGACCGTGCCGAACACGACGTAGTGGAAGTGCGCCACGACGAAGTAGCTGTCGGAGAGGAGGAAGTCCAGCGGCGGCGACGCCAGGATGACGCCCGTGAGACCGCCGAACACGAACGACACCAGGAAGCCCAGCGCGAACACCATCGGCGTCTCAAAGGTGACCGAGCCGCGCCACATCGTGCCGATCCAGTTGAAGATCTTCACACCCGTGGGCACCGCGATCAGCATCGTCATGATCGAGAAGAACGGCAACAGCACGGCGCCCGTCACGTACATGTGGTGCGCCCAGACCGACACCGACAGCGCGGCGATCGAGATCGTCGCGTACACGAGCGTCTTGTACCCGAAGATCGGCTTGCGGCTGAACACCGGCATGATCTCGGAGACGATACCGAAGAACGGCAGCGCGATGATGTACACCTCGGGGTGACCGAAGAACCAGAACAGGTGCTGCCACAGCAGCACACCGCCGTTGGCGACGTCGTAGATGTGCGCTCCGAGCACGCGATCGGCGGCGGCGGCGAGAATCCCGGCGGCCAGCACCGGGAACACCATCAGGACGAGAATGCTGGTGATCAGCACGTTCCACGAGAAGATCGGCAGACGCCACATCGTCATGCCGGGGGCGCGCATCGTGATGATCGTCGTGATGAAGTTGACGCCACCCATGATCGTGCCGAAGCCCGACATGCCTAGGCCCAGCATCCAGAGGTTCCCACCGGCACCAGGCGAGAAGGTCGCATTCGCGAGCGGCTGATAGGCGAACCAACCGAACGAGGCGGCGCCCTGCGGGGTGAGGAAGCCGGCCACGGCGATGAGCGAGCCGAAGATGAACAGCCACAGGGCGAACGCGTTCAGACGCGGGAAGGCGACGTCGGGTGCACCGAGTTGCAGCGGCAGGATCGCGTTGGCGAAACCGGCGAACAGCGGCGTCGCGAACATGAGCAGCATGATCGTGCCGTGCATCGTGAACAGCTGGTTGTACTGCTCCTTGGTGGCCACGATCTGCATGCCGGGCTCGAACAGCTCGGCGCGGATGATGAGGGCCATCACACCGCCGAGAAGGAAGAACAGCACCGAGGCGATGAGGTACATGTACCCGATCGTCTTGTGGTCAGTGGAGGTGATCCACTTGACGATGATGTTCCCCTTCTGATCCACCCGCGTCGCGCTCATCAGCGCGGCCTGTCGGGGTGGGAGCGTCGTGGGGCGTGCCGCCGTGTCGGTCTGGAGCGGGAGCGTCGTCGCCATCAGTTCTCTCCCTCGGATTCGGAGGTGCTACCGGTGCCCGGATAGTTCTGCAGCCGGTCGTAGGCATCGTTGATATCGCCGGTCTGGCCCGCAGCGCGCAGCGTCTCGAGGTACGCCTCGTACTCCGCGGGCTCGACGACCTTGACCGTGAAGAGCATCATCGAGTGGTAGTCGCCGCACAACTCGGCACACTTGCCGGCGTACTCGCCGACACGCGTCGGGGTGAACGACCAGTAGTTGTCGTGCCCGATGTACATGTCCTTCTTGTACAGGAAGTCGATGATCCAGAACGAGTGGATGACGTCTCGCGAGGTGAGCTTGATCTTCACCGTCTCGTTCACCGGAAGCACGAGCGTCGGCAGCTCGTTGGTGATGTTGCCCTGCTCGTCGGTCTGCGCCTGCACGCCCATCGTCCACACGGCATCCTCGCCGGCGGCGCACTCGGCGGTGTCGTCGTTGTACTGGAAGTCCCACGCCCACTGCTTGGCGATCGCGGTGACGCACACGTCGGGATCCTCGTACTGCGTCTCGAGGATCGTCTGATCACGAGCCGTCAGCGCGAAGAAGCCGACGACGAGGATCAGGGGCACGATCGTGTAGAACACCTCGATCGGCATGTTGTACCGCAACTGCACCGGAAGCCCGGTCTGGCCCCGGCGGCGGCGGTACACGATCGCCGCCCAGCCCATGAGGCTCCACGTGATGATCCCCACGACCAGCAGGACGATCCACGAATTGACCCACAGCGACGAGACGCGCTCGGTGTGGTTCGTGGCCTGCACGCCGTCGTCGGTGAACCCCGGGAGGAAGCCGTTGAGCTCGGTCGTCGAGCAGGATGCGAGGGCGATCGCCGTGACGATTCCCAGCGGGATAACGGCCCAGCGGAGGCGACGTTTGACGCGCACGGTGCACCTTTCGGGGTCATGAAGGTCGATCACGGTTCAGTCTAGGGCAACCTCCCACGCGATTCAGGCCATCCGTTCAGGGTGTCCGTCGACGACGCGCTGTTTTGCCGGGTTGACCGGGGGGAACAGTCGCGGATCAGTGGAAGCTGTCGCCGCAGGCACAGCTGCCGGCCGCGTTGGGGTTGTCGATCGTGAACCCCTGCTCCGAGATGGTGTCCTTGAAGTCGATCGTCGCGCCGTCCAGATACGGCACCGACATGTCGTCGACGATGACCTCCACGCCGTCGAAGTCCACGGCCTGGTCGCCCTCGAGGAAGCGTTCGTCGAAATAGAGCTGGTAGATGAGCCCGGAGCATCCGCCCGGCTGCACGGCCACGCGCAGACGCAGGTCGTCGCGGCCCTCCTGCGCGAGCAGGCTCTTGACCTTGTCGGCGGCGGCATCGGTCAGCAGCACGCCGTGGGCGTTCTGTGCGGCAGCGGTGGTGTTCGTGGCGACGTCGGTCATGGCACTCTCCGGACCTTCTCGTATCGGGGCCGCACTGATGCGGCTGGATGCCTGAGATTCTACGCCGCGGACGGGCGCAGCGGATCAGGTCGCACTCGCGTCGAGGCTCTCCAGCAGCAGCGCCTCCGAGACGAGCGCGTGGCGGAAGGTATCCAGATGCAGCGACTCGTTGGGGCTATGTGCGCGCGTGTGGGGGTCTTCGACGCCCGTGACCAGAATCTGCGCCTGCGGGAACTCACGCACCAGGTCCGCGATGAACGGGATCGACCCGCCGACGCCGATGTCCACCGGAGCGACGCCGTAGCCCGCTTCGAGCGCCGCGCGCGCATGCGCGACGGCGATGCCGCTCGTGTCGACGAGGAACGGGTTGCCGCAGTCGACGTCGCGGAAGGTGAGCTCCGCCCCGAAGGGGGCATGGGCGCGCAGGTGCGCCGCGATCGCTTCGTAGGCCTCGCGCGCGTCTTGACCGGGCGCGACGCGCGCGCTGATCACGAGGGAGAGCTCGGGGGTGAGCGTGTTCGAGGCATTGCGCACACTCGGGAAGTCGATTCCGGTGACGGTGATCGTGGGCTTGTTCCAGATGCGCGACAGGATGCTGCCGCGCCCGATCGGGCTGACCCCGGCGGGCAGACCCGCCTCGTCGCGCAGCGTCACCTCGTCGTAGTCGGGGGTCGGAGCGTCGCGCTCGGCGAGGCCGGCGACGGCGACGGCACCGTCGTCGTCCCAGAGGGTGGCGAGCAGCTTGGCGGTCGCGAGCATGGCATCGGGCACCGCTCCCCCGAACATGCCCGAATGCGACGCGTGGTCGAGAGTCCTGACGGTGAGGGTGAAGCGCGCGTTGCCGCGCAGCGACACCGTGAGCGCGGGCGTTTCGGCATCCCAGTTTCCCGAATCGGCGACGACGATGACGTCGGCGCGCAGCGCGTCGGCGTTCTCGTGCAGGAAAGCAGCGAACGACGCCGAGCCCGCTTCTTCCTCGCCCTCAATGAAGAGGCTGACACCGAGGTCGAAGTCGGTGCCGAGCGCATCGGTGAGGGCGCGCAGCGCCCCCACGTGCGCCATGACACCCGCCTTGTCGTCGGCGGCGCCGCGGCCGTAGAGCCGACCGTCGCGGACCGTCGGCTCGAAGGGAGCCGTCGCCCACAGCCCCTCATCGCCGACCGGCTGCACGTCGTGGTGCGCGTAGAGCAGAATCGTCGGCCGTCCGTTGCGCGCGGCTCGGGCGGCGAGCACGGCCGGCATGCCCTCACGCCCCGTCTCGGGCACGACAGCGGTCTTCACCTCAACGCGGTCGAAGATCCCAAGCCCCTCCAGCAGCCTCGCGACGGCGGCCGCGCTGCGCTCGACCTCGGCGCGGTCGAATCCGGGGAACGCGATCGACCGGATGCGCACGAGCCGACCGAGATCGGCGAGGGCTGCGGGGACGGCAGCTTCGGCGGATGCGTGTACGGCGGCACGGCGGGACAGGTCAGAGCTCATGCGGGTAATCTTATGAGGCGCGCTTCGCGCAGCATCCGCGTAGACATCGAGGACTCACCCGTGGCCAAAAAGACCGACGCCGCTGCCGACACCGCGCCCGAAACCCCCGCAGGACCGGGCAAGAACCGCCCGACGCCGTCGCGCGCCGAGCAGGAGGCCGCGCGTAAACGTCCCCTCGTGGCCGACACGAAAGAGGCGCGTGCGAAGGCGAAGGCCGATCTCGCGGCGCAGCGCGACCGCGCACGCATCGGCATGGCCAACGGCGAGGAGAAGTATCTGCCGGTGCGCGACAAGGGTCCCCAGCGCCGGTTCGTGCGCGACTTCGTCGATGCCGGCTGGCACCTCGGTGAGATGCTGATGCCGTTCATGCTGGTCGTCATCATCGCGACGATGTTTAACGACGCATTCATCTCGTTCTACGCCTTCGTCGGGCTGTGGGTGTTCATCCTCTTCGTCGTCGGCGACATGGTCATCGTCAGCATCCGCGTCAAGCGCAGAGCGCGCGAGCGCTGGGGGGAGCGCACCGAGAAGGGCCTCGGCTGGTATGCGGCGATGCGCACGGTGCAGATGCGGTTCATGCGCCTGCCCAAGCCTCAGGTCGCCCGCGGCCAGCACCCCGCATGAGGCCGGGCCGCCGCCCACACGTGTCGGCATCCGCCCCCAGAGTGCGTGCCCGCGGCGAATCGTGACACGTCCGTGGCGGCGAGGTTACGCGCGAGCGACGAGCTCCCGGTTGATCTGACGCGCCCAGAACGGGCCGCGATAGATGAACGCCGTATAGCCCTGCACGAGGTCGGCGCCGGCAGCCAGACGCTCGCGCACATCGGCGGCGGTCTCCACGCCGCCCGCCGCGACGACGCAGAACTCCCGCGGCACGACGGCGCGCACGAGCCGCAGCACCGCGAGCGAGCGCTGCTTCAGCGGTGCTCCTGACAGCCCCCCCGCGCCGATGGCGGCGACCGTCGCGGCATCGGTGCGCAGACCTTCGCGCGAGATCGTCGTGTTCGTCGCGATGAGCCCGGAAAGGCCCACCTCCACAGCGAGGCGTGCGATCGCCTCGACCTCGTCGTCGGGCAGGTCGGGGGCGATCTTCACGAGCAGCGGCGTCGAGCCGGCGGCAGCGTGCACGGCCTCCAGCAGGGGACGCAACGTCTCGACGGCCTGCAGCCCGCGCAACCCCGGGGTGTTCGGCGACGATACGTTGACGACGAGGTAGTCGGCGACGGGTGCAACCAGTTTCGTGCTGGTCACATAGTCGGCGGTCGCGTGCTCGACATCGACGATGCGGCTCTTGCCGATGTTGGCCCCCAGCACCGCCCGGCGGCCTCCACGGGCCGCACGGCGTGCGCGCGCCAGGCGCGCGGCCGCGGCGACGGCACCGGCATTGTTGAACCCCATCCGATTGATGAGCGCGCGGTCATCGACGAGCCGAAACAGACGCGGTTTCGGATTGCCCTCCTGGGCCACCGTGGTCACCGTGCCGACCTCGACGTGCCCGAATCCGAGCGCGTACAGCCCCGCGGTCATGACGGCGTTCTTGTCGAAGCCCGCCGCCACGCCGAACGGCGAGTCGAACACGAGCCCGAACGCCTCGGTGCGCAGACTCGGATCGGGTCGGGTCATTGCCCGCACGATCGGAGCGAACGGCCAGACCCCCAGCATCCGGATGATCGGAACGACGAGGTGGTGCGCTCGCTCTGCGCTCATGCGCGCGAACACGGTGCGGAAGACGAAGGGATACATGATCACTCCCCCGACTCGGCGACAGCGGCGACAGCGGCGACGTGGTCGGCGCGCAGTTGCGCGATCGCCGCCTCGAAGTCTTCGAGCGAGTCGAACGCCTGGTACACGCTCGCGAACCGCAGGTACGCGACCTCGTCGAGATCGCGTAGCGGCCCGAGAATGGTCAGGCCGATCTCGTTCGTGTCGATCTGCGACGATCCGGTCTGGCGCACCGCTTCCTCGACCGCTTGGGCGAGCACGGCGAGATCGGCCTCGGTCACGGGGCGACCCTGGCATGCCTTGCGCGCACCCGACATGACCTTCTCGCGGCTGAACGGCTCGATCACGCCGGAGCGTTTGATGACGTTGAGGCTCGCCGTCTCGATCGTCGAGAACCGGCCTCCGCACTGTGGGCATTGACGTCGGCGGCGGATGCTGAGTCCGTCGTCACTCGTGCGCGAGTCGATCACCCGGGAGTCGGCGTGACGGCAGAACGGGCAGTGCATCAGGCTCCGCCCTGGGCGAATCGGGCCGTCACGGCCTCCCCGTGCGCGGGCAGCGCCTCCGCCGCGGCCAGTGCGAGGATCTCCGGACGCACGGCGTCCAGGGCCGCGCGATCGTAGGAGATCACTTGCTGCGGGCGCAGGAAGCTGGATGCCGACAGCCCCGACGCGTACCGTGCCTGACCGCCCGTGGGCAGCACGTGGTTGCTCCCGGCGAGGTAGTCGCCGAGGCTGACCGGCGAGTGCGCACCGACGAAGACGGCACCCGCGTTGACGAAGTCGTCCACGCGGGGATCGGCCAGGTGCAGTTCGAGGTGCTCGGGAGCGTACGCGTTGCTGAACGCCGTCGCCGCCGGGATGTCGTCGACGAGCACGATCGCCGACTGCGGCCCCGCGAGAGCCTGGGCGATGCGGTCGGCGTGCCGCGTCTGCGCGGCCCGCACCGCCACGCGCTCCGCGACCGCGACCGCGAGAGCCTCCGACGGCGTCACGAGCACAGCGGCGGCCTGCTCGTCGTGCTCCGCCTGGCTCACCAGGTCGGCGGCGACCCAGTCGGGGTCTGCGCTCGCGTCGGCGACGACCAGGATCTCGGTCGCTCCCGCTTCGGAGTCGGTACCGACCACGCCTGCGACGACACGCTTCGCGAGCGCCACGAAGTTGTTGCCGGGGCCGGAGATGACGTCGACGCGCTCCAGAGCGATGCCCGGCACGCCGTAGGCATAGGCACCGATCGCTCCGGCGCCGCCCATCGCGTACACCTCGGCGATGCCCAACAGTCGCGCTGCGGCGAGGATCACGGGGTGAACGCGCCCGCCGAAGGCGGCCTGCGGTGGTGAGGCGAGCGCGATCTGCGCGACCCCGGCGACCTGAGCGGGAACGACGTTCATGACGACGCTGGACGGGTAGACCGCTTTGCCCCCGGGGACGTACACCCCGACCCGCTGCACCGGCCGCCACAGCTGCTCCACGCGCGCGCCATCGCCGAGCGTGGTCACGCGCGCCGGCGGCACCTGCGCGGCCGACGCCGCGCTCACGCGACGAATGGCCTCATCGAGCGCGGCGCGCACGTCGGCATCGAGGGTCGTGAGTGCCTCGTCGAGGTGTTCGGCCGGCACCCGCACCGCGTGACCTTCGACGCGGTCGAACTGCGCCGCCTGTTCGCGCAACGCCTCTTCGCCGCGCTCGGCGACGTCGTGGACGATGCGCGCGGCCGTCGCCAGCGCTTCGTCGCGCGCAGCGGTGGCGCGCGGTACGGCCTCGAGCAGTTCAGCGGTGTCCAGCGTGCGGCCGCGCAGATCGATCGTCCGCACCATCGGTCCGGTCATCCGCGCGTCACACCGGACACATCGTTCAGGTATCCGATCCGGCCGTCCTCGTGGCGTACGACGAAGCTGGTGCCGCGGTCTTCGATCACGAGCGCCCACGCCGTCGGCCCGACCGTGAAGATCGGCGTGCCGTTCTCGTCGACGACATTGCGCTCTGCCGGCGCGAGGGCCCAGAATGCCTCGGATGCGGGAGCGGCCTCCGCGACGGCCTCGGTCGACGTCACGGTCTCGCTCTGCGGCTGAGCCTCGGGCGCAGCGTCGACGGTGGGAGAGCCCACCGCGGCCGATCCATACGGGGTTGCACCGTACGGCTCGGTCGACGCCGCAGCACCGGCGACCTTCGGCTGCGCCGGGCGCGCGACGACCGGGCGCGCCGGGCTCGCGTAGCGGTGCGCCGGCACCTCGGGGCGGTGGCGGAAGTCGTCTCCGATGGTCGGCAGCAGCGGCGCGAACACCGTCAGCATCACGCCCGCGAGCATGAGGACGAACTCGACCCAGACGACCCAGGTGGCATAGAAGAACCCCGAGGCGGTGAGCACCGAGAAGGAGTTCGACAGGGTGCCGAGCCAGATGAGCGCCGACACCGAGAAGACCACCGAGGCGAATTGATCGATACCCAACGACCCGACGCGACGAATGCCCTGTGGCGACAGTCGGCGCAAACCCAGGAGGAAGACCGCGACGGTCGGCGCGCCGATCGCGAGCACCCAGTCGATGCCGCTCGTCCACACCGAGACACCCGTGCCGAGCCCGCCGTACATCGGGAAGAACGACACGATGAACGCGACCAACCAGACGGCGCCCAGGCTCACCTCGCGCACCGAGAACGGGCCGACGCCGTACTGTGGCGGCGCGGTGTTGTCGACGCTCTCCGGCCCATCAGTGGCCGCGGTGAACGCGTCGGCGAACGACTCGGAAGTCACTTCGGGGTCGCCGTCTTCGCCCACGACCTCTGTCGCATCGAGGTCCGATTCGACGGATGCCGACTCCTGCACCGTCTCGTCGATGGCCGCCTCCGTCGCGGACTCGGGGTTCTCTCCGGTGTTCTGGTCGCTGTTCTCGGTGATGTTCTCGTCGCTCACGGCAGATGTCCTTCAAATTGGGGTGTGCAGAGATTCTACCCGTCAGGACTCCCGCCTCAGCCGAGACATTGCGGCCCGAGAAGGCCCTTCAGCTCGCCGTACAGGTCGACACTCACCCCGACCTGGGCGGGCATCTCGAACACCTTCGCGACCCCGCCCTTGTGCAGTTTCAGCGTCACCTCGGTAGTGCCCGGATGCCGCGCGAACGTCTCCGCCAGCTGGCCCACGGTCGACTCGGTGGCTCGGTGTTCGGGCATGATCAGCACGAGGGGACCTGCGGCATCCGTCGCCCCCAGATCGGGAGTGAACGCCGATTGGCCGTGCAGGTTGAGCCCGTCGTCGCGGCGCGAGACCCGCCCGCGCACGACGAGGATCGAGTCCGCGACGAGCATCGACTGGAACTCGGTGTAGGTCTTGCCCATGAACATGACGGTGACCTCGCCGTCGAAGTCTTCGACGGTGATCATGCCGTAGGGGTTGCCGCTCTGCTTGGCGACCCGATGCTGCACGCTCGTGACGAGGCCTGCGATCGTGACGACGTCACCGTCGTCGATGTTCTCGTCGGCGAGCAGGTCGTGGATCGACGTCGACGCGTGCTTGGCGAGGGGGATCTCCAAGCCCGCGAGCGGGTGGTCGGAGACGTAGAGGCCGAGCATCTCACGCTCGAAGGCGAGCTTGTCCTTCTTGGTCCACTCGGGCCGCTCGGGCACCTTC
>JASGEE010000025.1:0-11466 GCA_047606715.1 Microbacterium sp. | reverse complement strand
GCGCCTGCGCGGCGGGGCGCCGCGCCGACGATAACAGCTCGGGGCGCGGCGCACCCGGCAGCAAGGTCAGGTCGACGGGCGGCGTCGACCCCGACCACAGCAGCTCGGGCAACAGCCCGACGGCGCTGCCGTGGGCGATGAGCCGCGTGTGCGCCGTCAGGTCGGCCGTCTCGTAGCGCACGTCGGGCTCGAACCCTGCCGAGCGGCACAACTGCTCGGCCCACTCGCGCGTTGCGGTGCCGGCAGGCTCCAGCACCCACGCGGCGGTGCGCGTCGACCGCAGCGCGGCGCGTGCATCCGAAGATGCCGGCGACCCGGGCGGGCGGGCGAGGAAGATCGCGTCGGATGCCAGGGGCACATGGTCGAGGTCGAGGCGCGGTCGACGGGCGCGGTCGGGGTACTGCTCGGCGACGGCGAGATCGACCTCGCGGGCCAGCACCGCCTGCAGCCCGTGCTCGGGCTCGTGCTCGGCCGCCTCGACGCGCAGCCCGGGGTGCTCCTGGGCGAGGAGTGTCAGCGTCTGCGGCAGCAGCGCGTGCATCGCCGACTGCAGCAGGGCCACGCGCACCGTCCCCACCACGGCTCCGACCGACTGTGCGACGGCGACTTCGGCCGCCTCGAGGCCGTCGAGGATGCCCACGGCGTGCGCGACGAGGATCTCCGCCTGCGGGGTGAGCTGCACCCCTCGTCCGGCCTGGATCAGCAGCGGCGCGCCGACCTCGCGTTCCAGCGCGCTGAGTTGCTGCGACACGGCTGCCCGGCTGTAGGAGAGCGCGTCGGCGACGGCGGTGAGCGTGCCGCGACGGCTCAGTTCGACCAGCACGCGCAGGCGGCGGGTGTCGAGCATGGCGGCATCCTCAGATATGTCAGAAAATCTGAACGATTCTCGTCGTAATCGTTTGCTAGACCCACCATACGCCGAGACCGGATGATGGGAAAAACGCCGCACCAGACTCCGGGAGCCCGAAAGATGACCTCCGTGCCCACCGCCGCCGTCCCCGACACCGCCGACGTGGTCGCCCTCGTGCGGCGCTGGCTCGCCGACAGCGAGAACTACCCCGTCGCGCCCGCCGCCCAGCGCCTGGCCGAGGTGCTGCAAGACCCGAACGGGCTCGCCTTCACCGTCGGATTCGTCGACGAGGTGATGCGGCCCGAAGACCTCACGGTCGCCGGCCGCAAGCTCGCCGAGCTGTCCCGGATCACGCCCCGACTGCTGCCCTGGTACCTGCGCAGCGCGGTCGGCGTCGGCGGCGTCTTCGCCCCGCGCCTCCCCGGCATCGTGGTGCCGATCGCGCGACGCGTGCTGCGCGGAATGGTCGGGCACCTCGTGCTCGATGCGACGCCCGCCAAGCTCGGCCCCGCGATCGCGAAGGCGCGCTCGGGCGGCAACCGCCTCAACCTGAACCTCCTCGGCGAGGCGGTGCTCGGCGAGCGCGAAGCGGGCCGGCGGCTGAAGGGCACCTACGACTTCCTCGCCCGCGACGACGTCGACTACGTGTCGATCAAGGTCTCCAGCGTCGTCAGCCAGCTGTCGATGTGGTCGTTCGACGAGGCCGTCGCCGACGTCGTCGCAAAGCTCACGCCGCTGTACGAGCTGGCGGCATCCGCCGAGCGAAGCGGCACGGCCAAGTTCATCAACCTCGACATGGAGGAGTACCGCGACCTCGATTTGACCATCGCGGTGTTCACGCGGCTGCTCGACCAGCCGCAGCTGAAAGACCTCCAGGCCGGCATCGTGCTGCAGACCTACCTTCCCGACGCGCTCGGTGCCATGCAGCACCTTCAAGAGTGGGCGACCCGGCGCCGTGCCGCGGGCGGTGCGCCGATCAAGGTGCGGGTCGTGAAGGGCGCCAACCTCGCCATGGAGAGCGTGGATGCCGCCATCCATGGCTGGCCGCTGGCCACCTACTCGTCCAAGCAGGACTCCGACACCAACTACAAACGCGTGCTCGACTGGGCGATGACGCCCGACCGGCTGGACGCCGTGCGCCTGGGCATCGCCGGACACAACCTCTTCGACGTCGCCCACGCCTGGCTCACCGCGAAGCTGCGCGGGGTGACGGCAGACGTCGAGTTCGAGATGCTGCTGGGCATGGCCACCGGCCAGGCCGAGGCGGTGCGCAAGGACGTCGGACAGCTGCTGCTGTACACGCCCGTGGTCAACCCCGCCGAGTTCGACGTCGCGATCGCCTACCTGGTGCGCCGGCTGGAGGAGAACGCCAGCCAGGAGAACTTCATGTCGGCGGTGTTCGAGCTGTCGGACAACGATGACCTGTTCGAGCGCGAGCATCGGCGCTTCGTGCGCTCTCTCGACGCCCTGCGCGTGCAGCGTGCGCAGCCGCGCCCGAACCGCGTGCAGAACCGGGCGGGCGAGGGCGCTGCGGTCGTGCGCCCGGTCGAGGGCTTCGCCAACGAGCCGGACACCGACCCGGCGGTCGCCGCGAACAGGGGATGGGGGCGCGGGATCCTCGAGCGCTCGGTCTCGACGCGTCTGGGCGTGGACACCATCGCCGCCGCACGCATCGACGACGAGGCGGCGCTTCAGGCCGTCGTCGCCCGCGTCACCGTCGCCGCCGAGGAGTGGGCGGCCCGACCCGCCGCCGAACGTGCCGCCGTGCTGCACCGTGCCGGCCGTCAGCTGGCGCTGCGCCGCGCCGACCTGCTGGAGGTCATGGCCTGCGAGGCCGGCAAGACGATCGGCGAGGGCGACCCCGAGGTGAGCGAGGCCGTCGACTTCGCGCACTACTACGCGGAGCGTGCGAAAGACCTCGAGAACGTCGACGGCGCCGCCTTCGTCCCGTCGCGACTGACCGTCGTCACTCCGCCGTGGAACTTCCCCGTCGCGATCCCCGCCGGCGGCGTGCTCGCCGCGCTCGCGGCCGGGTCAGGCGTCATCATCAAGCCCGCGAAGCTCACCCAACGGTGCGGTGCGGTGATGGTCGAGGCGCTGTGGGATGCCGGCGTCCCTCGCGACCTCCTCGCCGTCGTCGACCTGGCCGATCGCGAGCTGGGGAAGGCGCTCGTGTCGCACCCGGCGGTGGACCGGGTCATCCTCACCGGTGCCTACGAGACGGCGCAGCTGTTCCGCTCGTTCCGCCCCGACCTGCCGCTGCTGGCCGAGACGAGCGGGAAGAACGCGATCATCATCACGCCGTCGGCCGATCTCGACCTGGCGGCATCCGACCTCGTCAAGAGCGCTTTCGGTCACGCCGGTCAGAAGTGCTCGGCGGCGTCCCTCGCGATCCTCGTCGGCTCGGTCGCCGACTCGAAGCGCTTCGAGCGTCAGGTGATCGACGCCGTGTCGTCGCTGCGGGTGGGCTACCCCTCCGACCCGACGACCCAGATGGGCCCGCTCGTCGAACCCGCCGCCGGCAAGCTGCTCGACGCGCTCACGACGCTGCAGAAGGGCGAGCGCTGGCTCATCGAACCCCGAAAGCTCGACGAGAGCGGCACGCTGTGGTCGCCCGGGGTGAAGACCGGGGTGGGGCCCGGCTCGTACTTTCACCTGACCGAGTTCTTCGGCCCGGTGCTGGGGATCATGCGCGCGAAGGACCTCGACGAGGCCATCGAACTGCAAAACGCCGTCGACTACGGTCTGACGGCGGGCCTGCACTCGCTCGACCCCGGCGAGCTCGCCACCTGGCTCGACCGCGTCCAGGCGGGCAACCTGTACGTCAACCGCGGCATCACCGGCGCGATCGTGCAGCGCCAGCCGTTCGGCGGGTGGAAGCGCTCGGCCGTCGGCGCGGGAGCGAAGGCCGGTGGTCCGAACTACCTGTTCGGGCTCGGCTCGTGGCGCCCGGCCGAGGTCGCCGTCGCGCAGAGCGCGGTGCCGGTGGGCTCGCGCGTGGATGCGCTGGTCACCGCGGTGAAGGGTGCCATCGGAGCGCCCGAGCTGGCGTGGCTGTCCAACGCGGTCGCCCTCGATGCCCGTGCGTGGTCGGAGGAGTTCGGGGTCGTCGTCGACAGATCGGGCCTCGGCGTCGAGCGGAACCTCTTCCGCTACCGCCCGGCGGAGGTCGACGTGCGCATCGCCGAGGGGACCCCGACGGTGGAGGCCGTGCGGGTGCTCGCCGCGGCGTTGGCCAGCCGCAGCCCCTTCCGGGTGTCGGCCGCCGCGCTGCCGCGCCCCGTTGCCGACGTGCTGCGCGCCGCGCACGTGGAGGTCGCCCTGGAGGATGAGGATCGGTGGCTCAAGCGCTACGCCGCGCTTCCCGCGGACTGGCGGCGCGTGCGCCTGGTCGGTGCGCGCATGAGCGACCTCGCGCGCGCGACGGGCGGCACGCCCGACATCGCGGTGTGGGACCACCCCGTCACGGCGGCCGGCCGGGTGGAGCTCCTGCCCTTCCTCCACGAGCAGGCCATCTCGATCACCCACCACCGCTTCGGCAATCCGACGACCTTCTCCACCGGCGTGATCTGACATGACCTCGTTCCCAAGCCTCCCTGCTCGGCGTTGGGGGTGAGGGGTGAGGCCATCCTCGACGAAATGAGTCGTTCCGCGAGACGGCGGATGCCAAGGCTCAGGCGTCGACGATCAAAGACTCCGTGACGGGGCGGCGTGTGCGGGGCGTCAGTTCGCGCTCGCGCAGCGTGTCGGACGTCGTCGCGATGTCGCCGAGTGCGCCGACGGCCATGACGGTGACGGCGGCCAGTTCATCGCCGAAGCCGAAGGCCTCGGCGATGGCGTCGCGGTGGAATCCGCCCATCTGATGGGTGTGCAGGCCGGAGGCGTGCGCCTGCACGGTGAAGTACGCGGCTGCCTGGCCGGTGTCATATGCCGCCCAGCGCATGGGCTTGCCGTCGTGGGTGGCGCTGGCGGCGAACACCACGAGGGCTGCGGCGTCGCCGGCCCACACCTGGTTGAAGTCCATCAGCGCGTCCACGACCGCGGCGTGCGCGGGCGTGCCGCGGCGGGCGACCACGAAGCGCCACGGCTGTGTGTTGTTGGCAGACGGCGCCCAGCGGGCGGCTTCGAGTGCGCTGGCGAGCGCGGCCTCGTCGATCGGCGTGTTCGGGTCGAAGATGCGGGTGCTCCAGCGCTCGGCGAGCACGTCGAGGATGGGGGCGTCGGTGAGGGCCGGGGAGGGGATCATGGGTACTCCTGACGGGAGGTCGGGTGGATGCGGGGCGCCATCGACCCGGTGGGTGCAACGGCGCGCGTCCCGCATCTGTTCCCGCCGCGCACCCACCACCCCGTCGCGAAAAGCGGAGAAACCGCGAAACACGGATGCGTGGTGCCCGTGGCATCCGCCTTTCGCGATATCTCCGTGTTTCGCGACGCCCGCAGTGGCGATCGCCACCGCCGCGGCGCCGAGGGAGGTGTGCCACTGTGGTGCCATGACCGCGATCGACCTGCACGCCGCCCCCTTCGACCTCGATGACGAGGCCGTCGCGTGGGTGGAAGACACCCTGGCATCCCTGACGCTCCAGCAGAAGGTCGGCCAGACCCTCTGCCTGTACCTGCTGGCGCAGGACGTGCCGGCGTGGATCGACTGGCTGAACGAGCGCGGCATCGAGCCCGGCGGCGCCATGATCACGATGCGCACCCCTGAGGCCTCCGCCCGCGACGCGGCGCTGCTGCAGGCGGCGTGGGGCGTGCCGCTGCTGATCCCGGGCAACCTCGAATCGGGCACCGTCAACTTCCTCGCCGGCACCGAGGCGTTCGCGCATCCGATGCAGGTCGGCGCGACCGGCGATCCCGACAACGCGCGGCGTCTCGCGATCCACTGTGCGCGCGCCGGCGACGCCGCCGGCGTCAACTGGGCGTTCGCGCCGGTGATCGACCTGTCGATCGAGACCGCGAACCCCATCACCAACACGCGCTCGTTCGGGCGCGACCCGGAGCTGGTGGGCGCGCTCGGCGCGGCGTACATCCGCGAGCTCGAGGGGCGTGGCATCGCGACGAGCGCGAAGCACTTCCCCGGCGACGGCGTGGACAGCCGCGATCAGCACCTCGTCACCAGCTGCAACGACCTCGACGAGGCCGAGTGGGATGCCCAGTACGGCCATGTCTACCGCCAGGCCATCGCCGCCGGCGCTCGCACGATCATGGTCGGCCACATTCGCCAGCGCGCACTGTCGCGTGCGCTCGTGCCGGGCATCGCGGACAAGGACGTCCTGCCGGCCTCGCTCGCGCCCGAGCTGCTGCAGGGGGTGCTGCGCGACCGGCTCGGATTCAACGGCATGATCGTCACCGACAACACCGGCATGGCCGGCTTCACGACCGTCATGCCGCGCGCCCAGGCGCTGCCCCGCGCGCTGTGGGCCGGCAACGACATGGTCCTCGCGAACCTCGACCAGGAGGGCGACTACCGCGCGATCCTCGCGGCGGCCGGCACCGAAGCGCTGCCCCTGGACCGCCTCGACGACGCCGTGCGGCGTGTGCTCGCGACCAAGGCGTCGATCGGGCTGCACCGCAAGACCGATCGATCGGATGCCGAGAAGCCCGACCCCGTCGAAGAGGGTTGCTGGCGCGACGAGCTGGCGGCTGCATCCATCACCGTCACGAAGAACACGACCGGCATCCTGCCCCTCGCCGCGACCCCCGGTCTGCGCGCGCTCGTGTACGTCATCGGCGACAGGCCGACCTTCTACGACCCGAGCCCGGCGTTCGCGCCGCAGTTCGTCGACGGGCTGCGTGCGCGCGGGCTCGAGGTCGACGTGGTGCAGATCCCGAACGCCGGGGCCACGGTGCCGGGCGCGGAGAGGCTGCACGAGCGCTACGACGTGTGCATCTACTTCGCCGACCAGCGCTTCGCGGGCAACACGAACGGCCTGCGCGTGCAGTGGTCGCCGCCGCAGGGCCCCGACGGCCCGCGGCACGTCGCGACCCTGCCGACCGTGCTGGTGTCGATCGCCGACCCATACCTGCTGCAGGACATGCCGATGGTGCGCTCGGCGATCAACGGCTACACGCCGACGACCTCGACGGTGGATGCCGCGCTCGCGGTGCTCTTCGGCGAGGCCGAGGCGCGCGGCGTCGCGCCGTCGGACCCGTTCAGCGGGCACTGGGACGCGGCGCTGTAGACCCAGACCAGCTGAAGACCCGGCTCAGGTGGATGAGCGCTCGACGATCCAGGCTCGCTCGGCCTCGTCGGGTTCGGGAGCGTCGCCGGCGACGAGGCCGAGCAGACGCACGGTGTCGCGTGCCATGGCGTCGACGTCGAGGTGCACCGTGGTCAGCGGCGGGACGGTGAGCACGGCCAGCGGGATGTCATCGACTCCGATCACCGCGAGATCGTCGGGGACGACGAGTTCGAGCGCGTGTGCGGCGCCCATGACGCCGATGGCGGTGTCGTCGGTGAATGCGCAGATCGCCGTGATCCCGGCGCCGTGCCACGCCCGGACCGTCTCGATGGCCTCGTCGAGGTCGTAGCGGATCGTGCCGAGCGTCGGTGCGGGTAGCCCGTGCTCGGCGCAGTACCCCCGCACCGCTTCCAGGCGCGGAGCGGAGAACATCTCGGCACGCGGATCGTCCGAGAGCGCGTACCCGATCCGGGTGTGTCCGCGCGCGTGGAGATGGGCTGCCTGCATCCGGCCGACCCGCTCCTGCGGATGGATGACGTCGGGATCCTGGGCGCCGGTGCGCTCGCGGAACCCGAGGACCTCCACGCGCGCCCCCACCTCTTCCAGCGCGCTGCGCGTCGCCGAGTCGAGCGGCGCCATGCTGATCACCGCGTACGGCGACAGCGCGCGGGCGACGTCGAGCACGTCGACACCCGTGGTCACCCGGTGCGTGAGCAGGGTGCGCCCCTGGCGGGTCAGCAGGTCGATGAGCCGGTCGAGCATCTCGCCGATGACGTGCCCGACCGGATAGTCCGGTGCCACGAACAGCACGACGCTGCTCTGACCGGAGCGCAGCGCCCGGGCGGGCTCGTAGGGCGTGTACCCCAGCTCGGCGACCGCGCGGAGCACCCGCTGGCGCGTGCCTTCGCTGATCTTCTGCGCCGGGTTGTCGTTCAGGACGTAGCTCACGGTGGCCTGCGAGACCCCGGAGCGACGGGCGACCTCCGCGGCCGTCACCCGTGCGCTGCCCCTGGCCATGCCGCCCCTTCCGGTCCCGGCGAATCTCGTCGAGGATCTGTCGCCAAGTCTTGCGCATGGCGCGCGGGCTGACTAACTTATGCGAATAAGGACTTATTCGATTAAGTATCAACTGTCCACTCCGCACCCGACGCGTCCCTCGACGCCCTCCGAAAGAACACTCGATGACGAGCACTTCCCCTGCGGCCCCGGTCGCGCGCCCCTCCGCGGGTCTGTTCACCCGCCTCTGCGTCATGATGCTGCTGCAGTTCATCGTGTTCGGATCGTGGTTCGCCACCCTCGGTCTCGTGCTGGCCACCAATGGTCTGGGCGAGATCGTCGGCGTCGCCTACTCGTTCGCCGCCCTCGGCGCGATCTTCTCGCCGATGCTGCTCGGCGCGATCGCCGACCGCTTCGTCGCCTCGCAGCGGGTGCTCGGGGCCATCCACGCAATCGGCGGCATCCTGCTGCTGTTCATGCCGGGCCTGGTCGGCTCGGGCGACGGCGGCGTGCTGCTGACCCTGATCTTCGTCTACATGCTGTTCTTCATCCCCTCGCTGGGTCTCACGAACTCCATCGCCTTCCGCCACCTCAAGGGCAACGACAGGCTCTTCCCCTACATTCGCGTCTTCGGCACCCTCGGCTGGATCGTCGCCGGTCTCGGCGTCGGCTGGTCGGGGCTGTCGGCGAGCACTGGCGTGTTCATCGTCGCCGCCGTGGCGAGCTTCGCGCTCGCCGTGTACGCGTTCACGCTGCCCCACACGCCTCCGGTCGGCGGCGGCCCGCGCTTCTCGATCGGCGACCTCGTCGGCGCGAAGTCGTGGGTGCTGTTCCGTCAGCGCAACTTCGTCGTCTTCGGGATCTGCGCCCTGCTGACCACGGTGTGCCTGTCGACCTACAACGCCTACGCATCCGCCTTCCTCGGCGCGCTCGGCATCGAGAACGTCGCCGGGGTGCTGACCATCGGCCAGATCTCCGAGGTCGTCTTCATCGTCACGATCCCGTTCGTGCTCACTTGGCTGGGCATGAAGTGGGCACTGCTGGGCGGCATGGTCATGTGGGGCATCCGCTTCGTGCTGTTCGCCGTGGCGGCGGGCAACGAGGTGCCGTGGCTCGCGATCTTCGGCATCGCGCTGCACGGCATCTGCAACGACTTCTTCCTCATCCTCGGGGCGATGTACGTCGACCAGGTCGCCGGACCCGCCCTGAAGGCGCAGGCGCAGAGCTACTTCCTGTTCGTGTCGACCGGGCTGGGTGCCTTCCTGGGCTCCCTCGTCGCCGGCCAGGTGTACAACGCGGTGGTCGCACCCTCCGTCGCCGCGGGCGAGAACGACCTGAGCGCGTGGGCGACGCTGTGGATCCTGCCCATCGCCGCGTCGGTGCTGGCGGCCATCGTGTGGATCGCGTTCTTCCGGATGAACGAGCACAAGGCGACGGAGCAGGCCGTGCTCGCGGAGATCGCCGCCGCGCAGGAGCAGGCCGGCTGATGCCTCGCCCCTCCGCTGTGCTGATGGGCCGCGACGAGTTCGCGGCGCTGATCGCCCGGCATCGCGCCTCGTCACCGGATGCCGCCGGCCGCATGCCGGCGCCGGCAGCGGTGCGGGATGCCGCGGCGCTGATTCGAGAAGGCATCGTCGTCAGCGCGGCGGAGGGGCCGGCCGAACCGCGGTTGCCGACGACGGGCGAGGCCGCGCCGCGCACCCCGCAGCCCTACGCGCTCGCCCACTGGTGGGAGGAGGCCGACGACTGGGCCGCCGCCAACCATCGCCTGGAGCTCGACATCCACGGCGTCGCCTCGATGACGCACCTCGACACGCTCGACCACTTCCGCTGGGGCGGGCATTCGCTTCCGGGCGGCGACCTCGACGTCCTTCGTGGCGGACTGTTCAGCCGCGGCGTCCTGATCGATGTGCCGGGAGCCCTGGGGGTCGATATCCCTGCCGGGCACGTCATCACCCTCGACGACGTGAACGCGGCGCTGAACCGGCAGCAGACCGAGGTGCGGCGCGGCGACGCCCTCTATCTGCGCCTCGGTCGCACCGGTGCGCGCTGCTCGCACGGAGACCTCGGCGCCGATCCGATGCCGGGGCTGAGCTTCGAGTGTCACGAGTGGCTCGCCGCCGCCGCGCCGTCGGTCATCGTCACCGACGCGGGGCTCGATCCCCACCCGAGCGAGGTCGACGGCATCCCGGTTCCCTGGCATATCCTCGTGCTCGCGGGGCTCGGCATCCCCCTCGTCGACGTCGCCGCCCTCGGAGCGTTGTCGGCCACGTGCGCCGAGCTGAGGCGGTACGAGTTCGCAAGCAGCATCGCACCGCTGCCGATTCCCGAGGTCTCCGGGTCGCCGGTCAATCCCCTGGCGCTGTTCTGAGGCCTCTGGATACCGGATCCCTCGCTACCAGATCCCTCGCTACCAGATCCCTCGTTACCAGATCATCGGGCGGTCGTCGTCACCGGCGAGATTGAGGTCGAGGTCGACGACGACGGGGACGTGATCGCTCGGGGCCTCGCCCTTGCGCTCGTCGCGATGGATGCCGGCGTGAACGACCGCGTCGGCGAACGCACGCGAGCCGAGGATGAAGTCGATGCGCAGACCCTGGTTGCGGGGGAAGCGCAACTGCTTGTAGTCCCAGTAGGTGTAGCCGGTCGGCACGAGCGGGCGCACGGTGTCGTGCAGACCGGCATCCAGCAGCGCCTGGAAGGCGGCCCGTTCGGGGGCCGAGACGTGCGTGGACACGCCCTCGACGATCGTGGGGTCGCCGTTGTCGGCGTCGGTCGGGGCGATGTTGAAATCGCCCGTCAGAGCCAGGGCGAGGTCGGGGTTCTGGCGGAGGGAATCGGCCGTGTACTCGCGCAGCGCCTGAAGCCACTCGAGCTTGTAGCGGTAGTGCGGGTCGTCGAGCGCGCGGCCGTTGGGCACGTACAGGCTCCACACCTCGACGCCGTCGATGGTCGCCCCCAGCGCGCGCGCCTCCTGCGGGGCGCCGGGGCCGTCGTGGCCCTTCGCGAAGCCCGGCATGTCGGGAAAGCCGATCTGCAGGTCGTCGATCGGCTCGCGGCTGGCGATCGCGACGCCGTTCCACTGGTTCAGGCCGTGCGCTTCGACCGTGTATCCCGCCGCCTCGAACGGTGCGTAAGGGAACTGGTCGGGCTTGCACTTGATCTCCTGCATGAGCAGGACGTCGATGCCCTCGCGGACGGCGAAATCGACCGTGCGGTCGACGCGGGCGCGGATCGAGTTGACGTTCCAGGTGGCGACACGCATGCTTCCAGCCTATTCGGGGCTGATCTCGGCCGTCACCGGTGTGCCGGACGCAGGGGGAATTGACGGTCGGCGGTCGGGGTCGGCCCGCAAACCCCGATCTGCCCTGCTTTTGGCACGCGCGGAGGGCGGCACACCGGGGCAGGGGCCGGGGCAGGGGCCGGGGGCAGGGGCGCGGC
>JASGEE010000024.1:0-16769 GCA_047606715.1 Microbacterium sp. | reverse complement strand
GAGGTCTCGGCGGCGATCAACGAGAACGACCTGGCTGTCACGGCGGTGCTCTCCGGCAACCGCAACTTCGAGGGCCGCATCAGCCCCGACGTGAAGATGAACTACCTCGCCTCTCCGCCGCTCGTCGTCGCGTACGCCCTGGCCGGTTCGATGAACTTCGACTTCGAGACCGATCCGCTCGGCAAAGACCACAACGGCGAGGATGTGTTCCTGAAGGACATCTGGCCCTCCCCCGAGGAGGTGCAGGAGGTCATCGACTCGTCGATCTCGCGCGAGCAGTTCATCAAGCAGTACGCCACCGTGTTCGACGGCGACGAGCGCTGGACGAGTCTGCCGACCCCGACCGGCCCGATCTTCGAGTGGGATGCCGATTCGACCTACGTCCGCAAGGCTCCGTACTTCGACGGGATGTCGATGGAGCTGACGCCGGTCTCCGATATCGCCGGCGCGCGTGTCATGGCGACGCTGGGCGATTCGGTCACGACCGACCACATCTCCCCGGCCGGCAACATCAAGGCGGGCACCCCGGCCGCGCAGTACCTCACCGAGCACGGCGTCGCGCAGAAGGACTTCAACTCCTACGGTTCGCGCCGCGGCAACCATGAGGTCATGATCCGCGGAACGTTCGCCAACATCCGCCTGAAGAACGAGCTCGTCTCTGCCGTCAACGGCGGGGCTGTCGTCGAGGGCGGCTTCACTCGTGACTTCACCCAGCCCGGCGGCCCGCAGTCGTTCATCTTCGACGCGTGCCAGAACTACCAGGCACAGGGCACTCCGCTCGTCGTGTTCGGCGGCAAGGAGTACGGCTCCGGATCGTCGCGCGACTGGGCGGCCAAGGGCACGTCGCTGCTGGGCGTGAAGGCGGTCATCACCGAGAGCTTCGAGCGCATCCACCGGTCGAACCTCATCGGCATGGGCGTCGTGCCGCTGCAGTTCCCCGAGGGGCAGTCGTGGAAGTCATTGGGGCTCGACGGCACCGAGATCGTCTCGATCGAAGGCCTCGAGCAGCTCAACGAGGGCGTCACGCCGAAGACCGTGAAGGTGACGGCGGCCCCCAGCGAGTTCTCGCCGGCGGGCAAAGAGACGGTCGTCTTCGACGCGAAGGTGCGCATCGACACACCCGGTGAGGCCGACTACTTCCGCAACGGCGGCATCCTGCAGTACGTGCTTCGTTCGCTGGTCTGACCCCGCATCCCCGTAGACTCTGGGGATGAGTGTGCTCCCGTCGATCCGCGGCCCGCGCGACCTCGACGAGCTGTCGGCCGAGCAACTGCAGCAGCTCGCCGGAGAGATTCGTGCTTTCCTCATCGAGAACGTGGCACGCACCGGCGGGCATCTCGGGCCGAACCTCGGTGTGGTCGAACTCACGATCGCCCTGCACCGCGTCTTCGACTCCCCGGGTGACCCGATCGTCTTCGACACGGGCCACCAGTCGTATGTCCACAAGCTGCTCACGGGGCGGCAGGACTTCGACGCTCTGCGGTCGCGCGGAGGGCTGGCCGGCTATCCGCAGCGCTCGGAAAGCCCGCACGATGTCGTGGAGTCTTCGCACGCGTCGAGTTCGCTGAGTTGGGCCGACGGCATCTCCCGCGCCCTCACGCGCACGGGACGCACCGACCGCCATGTCGTCGCCGTCGTCGGCGACGGCGCCCTCACCGGCGGCATGACCTGGGAGGCCCTCAACAACATCTCCGACGACAACGACCGCAACCTCGTCATCGTCATCAACGACAACGGCCGGTCGTACGCGCCGACGATCGGGGGCATGGCGCGCTACCTCAACCGTGTGCGCACGACCGAGGGGTATGAGACCCTGCGGCGCGGATCCGACTCGCTGTTTCGTCGGTTCGGTCCGGCCGGCAGCGCCGTCTATCGCGGTGTTCGAGGCGGTACCCACGGGTTCCTCTCCCGCTTCACGAACAACGAGGCGCTGTACTCCAATCTCGACATCAAGTATCTCGGCCCGATCGACGGGCATGACCTGGCGGTGCTCGAAGAGACGCTGCGCCTCGCGAAGGCATACGGTGCGCCCGTGATCGTCCACGTCATCACCGAGAAGGGCCGGGGCTATGAGCCGGCGCGCAACGACGAGGCCGACCGGTTCCACGCGGTGGGCAAGATCGACCCCGCGACCGGTGAGCCGCTCGGCTCATCGGATGCGGTCGCCTGGACCGACGAGTTCGCCGGCGCGCTGGTCGCCGCCGGCGAGCGCCGGGAGGACATCATCGCGGTCACCGCGGCGATGCTGCGCCCCACCGGCCTGCAGCCCTTCGCCGAGCGCTTCCCGGATCGTGTCTATGACGTCGGCATCGCCGAGCAGCACGCCGTCGCCTCCGCGGCGGGAATGGCGTTCGGCGGGTTGCATCCGGTCGTCGCCATCTACGCAACGTTCATGAACCGCGCGTTCGATCAGGTCATGATGGATGTCGCTCTGCATCGCGCCGGCGTCACGTTCGTCCTTGACCGCGCCGGCGTCACGGGACCCGATGGACCGAGCCATCACGGGGTCTGGGATCTTGCGATGCTGCAGCTCGTGCCCGGTATCCGCATCGCTGCACCTCGCGACGCAGCACGCCTGCGCGAAGAGCTCGACGAGGCGATCGCCGTCGCAGATGCGCCGACGGTCATCCGCTTCCCGAAGGGGAGCGTCTCTGCCGAACAGCCTGCGCTGGAACGACTCGATGACGGGGTCGACGTGCTGTGGCGCGACGATGCAGAGGACGTGCTGCTCGTGGGCATCGGTCCGATGACGCACCTCGCCGTCGACGTCGCCGAACGTCTGCGGGCGCAGGGGATCGGGGCAACCGTCGTCGATCCGCGCTGGGTCGTTCCGGTGCAGCCGTCGATCGTGCGGCTCGCGGCATCCCATCGCCTGGTCATCACGATCGAAGACGGGATCCGGGTCGGGGGCATCGGCACGCGCGTGCGGCAGGTGCTGCGCGAGGCCGGAGTCGACACGGCCGTGGACGAGTTGGGGCTGCCCGACGAGTTCATCGATCACGCGACCCGCGAGCAGATCCTCGAGGATGCCGGGCTGACCGCCGCGAAGATCGCGCAGGACGTCGTCGCCCAAGTGCTCGGAACGCGCATTCCCGTCGCCCGTCCGTCGAGCGACACGGGAGCGATCTGGACCGCATCCGAGCCGGACACCTCCCGCGACGCGCGCGCCTGAACGGTCAGCTCCCGATCCCGCGGATGGGCGGGTGGTGGAACGTGTCGCCGAACACGCGTTGCGACGCACCCTCCCGGTCGAGGTAGGGTGACGCTCCGCCGTCGATGAACGGCCAGCCCGCACCGAGGATCAGGCACAGGTCGATGTCCTCGACCTCGGGCACGACGCCCTCGTCGAGCATGACTCGGATCTCCTGGGCCAGGCCGTCCTGCACATGACGCAGGATCGTCTCGGCCGACGCCGGAGCCGATCCCACATGCGGCTTCAGGGTCTTCTCGGCCGCTTTCGTGAACCCGGTCACGCGCCCCGCCTTGTCCTTCTCGACGACCTGGTCGAGCGCGGCGAGCGCGTGGAAGTTCTCGTTCGCGTAGAACCGGTCGGGGAAGGCATGCGCCATCGTATCCTGCACGTGAGCGGCGACCTTCCAGCCGACCAGGTCGATGAGCTGGAACGGCCCCATCGGCAACCCGAGGGGTGCGAATGCCTTCTCGACCTCGGCGACGTGAGTGCCCTCGTACACGGCGCGCGCCGCTTCCCCCATGACCTTCGCCAGCAGGCGGTTGACGACGAAACCGGGGGCATCGGCGGTCAGCACGGCGTTCTTGCCGAGCCCCTTGGCGACGACGAACGCGGTCGACAGCGCGGCATCGGCCGCCTGCGGCGTCTTCACGATCTCGATGAGCGGCATGACCGCGACGGGGTTGAAGAAGTGGAACCCGACGAGGCGCTCGGGGTGCTTCAGCTTCGACCCGATCTCCTCGACCGACAGCGACGAGGTGTTCGTCGCGAGGATCGCGTCTTCGGAGACGATCTGCTCGATCTCGCCGAACACGAGCTGCTTGACGCCGACCTCTTCGAAGACGGCCTCGATGACGAAGTCGCAGTCGGCGTAGAGGCTCTTGTCGGTCGTGCCGGTCACGAGTGCGCGCAGCTGGTTCGCGCTGTCGGCGTCGAGCCGGCCCTTGGCCTGGAGCTTGCCGATCTCGTCGTGGATGTAGGCCACGCCTTTGTCGACGCGGGCCTGGTCGAGGTCGGTGATGAGCACGGGGACCCGGAGCTTGCGCACGAACAGCAGCGCGAATTGGCTCGCCATGAGGCCCGCACCGATGATGCCGACCTTCGTGACCTTCTTCGCGAGCGCCCTGTCGGGCGCACCGACGGGGCGCTTGGCGCGCTTCTGAACGAGGTTGAACGCGTACATGGATGCCGCGAACAGATCGCCCGTGACCAGGTCGGCCAGAGCGTCGTCCTCACGCGCGAAACCGTCTTCCTTCGTTCCGCTGCGGGCTTTGTCGAGCAGGTCGAGCGCAACGTAGGGGGAGCGGGGGACGGTGCCGATCTTCGACTCGAGCATGCCGCGCGCCATCTTGATCGCGAGCGGCCACTTGACGGTGCGCTCGATCTTGCCGGGCACGTTCTTGCGCTCGACCTTCGTGGAGCCGTTGAGAACGCCGTCGGCCCAGCGCAGCGAGTCTTCGAGGAACGTCGCGGCGGGGAAGATCGCGTCCATGATCCCGAGGTCGAACGCCTGCTGGGGCTTCAGGGTCCGGTTCTGCTTGAGCGGGTTGGAGATGACGATCTCGAGGGCGTTCTCGATGCCGATGAGGTTCGGCAGCAGGTACGCGCCGCCCCACCCGGGAATGATGCCGAGGAAGACCTCGGGCAGCGCGATCGCGGCCGCGGAGGCGTCCACCGTGCGATAGTCGGAGTTCAGGGCGATCTCGAGGCCACCGCCGAGGGCGAGGCCGCCTACGAACGTGAACGACGGCACGCCGAGCGTGGAGAGCTTGCCGAGGACCTTGTGGCCGAGCTGTGCGATGAGTTTCGCGTCATCCTTGGATCGGACCTTCGTGATATCGGACAGGTCGGCGCCGGCGGCGAGGATGTACTGCTTGCCGGTGACGCCGACGGCGTGGATCTCGCCGGCTGCCGCGCGCTCGGCGAGGCCGTCGAGCCTCTCGCCGAGCGCTGCCATCGTTGCCGGCCCGAGCGTGTTGGGACGGGTGTGGTCGCGGCCGTTGTCGAGTGTGATCAGCGCGAGCACCCTGCCGGAGGGCAGCGGCACGTCGCGCACGTGCGCGTGGGTGATCACCTCGCCGTCGGTCAGGGCGAGGATGGGGGAGAAGTCGATCTCGTCGTAGTTCGTCATGACCGTTCTCCTCAGCGCTTCTTGCCGGTGTAGTGCGGGTTCTCCCAGATGACCGAGCCGCCCTGGCCGAGGCCGACGCACATCGCGGTCAGTCCGTAGCGCACGTCGGGGCGCTCGGCGAACTGCGCCGCGAGCTGGATCATCAGGCGCACGCCGGATGCCGCGAGGGGGTGCCCGAGCGCGATCGCCCCGCCCCACGGGTTGACCCGAGGATCGTCGTCGGCGACGCCGAAGTGGTCCAGGAACGACAGCACCTGCACGGCGAACGCCTCGTTCAACTCGAACAGACCGATGTCGGAGATCGACAGGCCTGCCTTGCGCAGCGCCTTCTCGGTCGACGGGATCGGTCCGATGCCCATGATCTCCGGCTGCACGCCGGCGAAGGCGAACGACACCATGCGCATCTTGGGGCTCAGCCCCAGTTCCTTGACCGCGGTGCCGCCGGCCAGCAGCGACATCGTCGCGCCGTCGGTCAGCGGCGACGAGGTGCCCGCGGTGACCCGCCCATGCGGCCGGAACGGAGTCTTCAACGCGGCGAGGTCGTCCATCGTGGTCTGCGGTCGGCGTCCCTCGTCCTCGGTCGCCAGCCCCCAAGCCCCCGCGGCATCCTTGATCGCGACGGGCACGAGGTCGGGCTGGAACTTTCCGGCCTCGTAGGCGGCCTGCGCCTTGTGTTGGCTGAGCATGCCGAAGCGGTCGGAGCGTTCCTTGGTGAGCTGCGGGAGCCGGTCGAAGATGCGCTCCGCTGTGACCCCCATGTTGAGGGCGTTCGGATCGACCATGCGCTCGGCCACGAAGCGCGGGTTGGGGTCGGCGTTCCCGCCGATCGGATAGTGGCCCATGTGCTCGACGCCTCCGGCCAGAGCCACGTCGTACATGCCCGTGCCGATCGCCGCGCCCATCATGCTGACACTGGTCATCGCGCCGGCGCACATGCGGTCGATCGCGAATCCGGGCACCGACTGGGGGAGCCCGGCGAGGATCGCCACGGAGCGACCCAGGGTGAGTCCCTGCTCACCGGTCTGGCTCGTTGCCGCGATGGCGACCTCGTCGATGCGGTCGGCGGGGACGCGGGGGTTGCGCGCCAGCAGGCCGATGGTCGCCTTCACGGCGAGGTCGTCGGCCCGGGTGTTCCAGTACATGCCCTTCTCGCCCGCGCGTCCGAACGGTGTGCGCATGCCGTCGACGAAGTAGACGTCGGAAAGCTCGGCCACGTTGCCTCCAAGGTTTGGGATTGAGTCCAATCTACAGTGAGACTCAATCTCACGAATTCGCTTGGAACGATTCTACGACGCCGCCTCGGGGGCATCCGCCGTGCTCTGCACGGATTCGACAAAGGCCTGCGCGATCAGTGGGGCCGTGTACTCGATCTGCCAAGGCCGCGCGCCGTGGGCCGCCAATGCCGCACCGATGGATGCCGCATCCGTCGGTGCCGGCGGCGCCCACGCCACGCGCCGCAGTGTGTCGGGAGTGAGGAGGTTCTCGATCGGCATCTTCAGGTCGACAGCGAGCTGTTCGATGAGCGGACGGACCGCTTTCAGCCGTGCGTCCGCGTCGGGGTCGCGATCGGCCCAGGCGCGAGGGGGCGGCAGCCCGTCGCCGGAGGCGCGTTCGACCGGCAGCGTCGGGTCGGCGCGCCCGGCCTCGATGGCCGCCCACCAGCGGTCGAGTTGCGTGCGGCTCGCGCGGCCGGTGAAGTCCTTCAGGCGAGCGAGCTCCTGCTTGGTGGCCGGGTTGGCCACGACGGCGGCGACCAGCGCGCGGTCGGGCACGAGTCGACCGGGGGCGGTGTCCTGTTCGCGGGCATACTCCTCACGGGCCGTCCACAGCGCACGAGCGACCGCGAGGGCGCGGCGCCCGCGCACCGTGTGCAGACCGCTGAGGCGGCGCCAGGGCTCTTCGCGGGCAGGCTTGACGGGACGCGTGCGCACGGTCTCGAACTCCTGCGCGGCCAACTCGGTCTTGCCCTGTTCGGAGAGCTCCGCCACGAGCACGTCGTATACGTCGATGAGGTGCAGGACATCGAGAGCCGCATATTCCAGCCAGGACTGCGGCAGGGGACGGGTCGACCAGTCGGCCGCCGAGTGCGCCTTGGCCAGAGTGATGCCGAGAGTGTCTTCGACCAGTCCGCCGAGGCCCACCCGTTCGCGACCCAGGAGGCGCGCCGCCAACTCGGTGTCGAAGATCGACGACGGCTCCAAACGCTCTTCGTGCAGTGACGGCAGGTCTTGACTGGCGGCGTGCAGAATCCACACCGCGTCGCCGATCGCCCGCTGGAGGGGGGAGAAGTCGCCGATCGGCGGGGGGTCGAACAGGAAGACCCCCGCGCCGCGGCGGAACACCTGGATCAGGTAGGCGCGCTGCGAGTACCGAAAACCCGATGCGCGCTCGACGTCGACGGCGACGGGTCCGGTGCCTGCGGCGAGCACCGCGGCGGCATCGGCGAGTCCTGCGGCATCGATGATGACCTCGTATTCAGGCACCCGCACCCCTACCTGCGCGCATTCCGATGAGCGCTGAACACGGCGATGTCCTCCGACCCGGGCGGGAGTCCGGCGAGCATGCAGACGAGTTCCGCCCACGCCTCGACATGAGCCGTGAAGTCGCCCGAGGGCGACCACGAGGCGCGCAGCTCGATCTGAGCGCCATCGCCCTCGGCGGCGAGCGATCCGAACCCGCGCGACAGGGTTTTGGTCGCGGTGCCCGATGGCGCGTGGAATGCCGCCCCGCGGGCCATGAGCGCGTCGATCAGCCAGGACCACGTGACGTCGGCCAGCAACGGATCGACTCCGATCTCGAGTTCGAGGGGGGCTTGGGCGAAGCAGACGATGCGCCACGTTCCCTCCCACGCGTCCGGCTGTGCTGGATCGTGCAGCAGGACGAAGCGCCCGGTGCCGTATTCGGAGTCGATGCCCTCGGCGCCGGGGCGCACATCGCCGGCGAACGCGATCGCCTCGGGGGCGAGTGAGGCGGGCGCTGCGATCTCGCGCACCGTGAAGTCAGCGCGAAACGTCATCGCGCGCAACGCGTCTGCGACACCACTGAAGGCCGGCGAGCTCGCCGGGGGACCGGATGCATCCACGCTCACACACTAGAATGAGCGGACGATGAAGGCACCCAGGCGCGCCGTTGCGGGCGGCCCACGATTGACCGGCCCGATCGCTGTGCGGGCGTTGCTGGTCGCACTCCTGACCGCACTGACGGCGACGTGCGCGCTGCTGAGCGCCGTCGCCGTGCGCATGGCGCGCCGCGTCGTCATCCCGGCGCGTCGGGTCGCCGACACCCGCATCGTCGACATCGACGTCCCGGCGCAGACGATCACCCTGACCCGTACCCCCGACACGGTGCTGCCCGGTCGCTATGGCCTTTTCACGAGCGGCACGGCCGCCTACCTCAAGGTGGGCTCGGTGCTCGCCAGCGACGAGCAGACCGTCAAACGCAAGCTGCTCACGCATGTGGCGGGCGATTCGTCGCTGTCTGCGGATGCCGCCTTCAGCGGCTGGTACTACGAAAACCCGGAAGAGTTGCACCTCCCGTTCACTGTCGAGCACGTGCACGCGGGTGTCGGTGCATGCCCCGCCTGGTTCTTCCCGGTCGGCATCGGTGAGACCTGGGTGATCCAGATTCACGGTCGGGGAACGACCCGCGCCGAGTGCCTGCGGGCCGTGCCGGTGTTCCACACTCTCGGCATCCCCTCTCTGCTGGTGTCGTATCGCAACGACGGCGATGCTCCGCGTACGCGCAGCGGCACATATGCTCTCGGTGCGACCGAGTGGCGCGACGTGGATGCGGCCGTCGCGTGGGCGCGTCGCCGCGGTGCGCGCCGGATCATCCTGATGGGGTGGTCGATGGGCGGTGCGATCGCTCTGCAGGTGTCGCTGGGCTCGGCGCATCGCGAGCTCATCGCCGGCGTCGTGCTCGACTCGCCGGTCGTGGACTGGCGCGCCGTGCTGGCGCACCAGGGCAAGGCTGTCGGTCTGCCGGGTGCGGTCACCGATCTGGCGATCGGCGCGTTGCGCTCGGATTGGGCGACCGCTGCCACCGGAGCCGACGCGCCGATCCCGTTCGACCGGCTCGACATCGTGGCGCGGGCCGCGGAGCTGCGGCATCCGGTCCTCATTCTGCACAGCGACGACGACGGCTTCGTGCCGTCGAGCGCTTCGCATCGGCTGGCGCAGGAGCGGCCCGACCTCGTAGACCTGCAGGTGTTCACGACCGCGCGTCACACGAAGCTGTGGAACTACGACCAGCAGCGTTGGACCGACACGATCGCCGACTGGCTGCGCGCCCATGATCTGGCACCCGCGCAGGAGGTGCAGCAGTGACCGGAACCGTTCACCTGGCCGACCGGCATCCGGAGGTGTCGGGCGCCGAGATGGTCGCGGCGCTCGTGCCGCCCCCGCAGTTCGACGACGCGACGTTCGAGACGTATCGCGCCGATGCCGAACACCCCTCTCAGCAGGAGGCGAAGGACCTGCTCATCGCCTTCAGTCGGGGGGGAGCCCCAGCCGAGAGGGGCGGGTTCTTCCGGCGGCCGAAGAAGCTGCCCGAGGTGAAGCCGGGCGTCTATCTCGACGGCGGCTTCGGAGTCGGCAAGACCCATCTGCTCGCCTCCGTCTATCACGCGATGCCCGCGCGCAGGAAATACTTCGGCTCGTTCATCGAATACACCGCCCTCGTCGGCGCACTGGGGTATCAGAAGACCGTCGAGCTGTTCCGTGGCGCGGATCTGCTGTGCATCGATGAGTTCGAGCTTGACGATCCCGGCGACACGATGGTGATGACGCGTCTGCTCGGAGAACTCGTTCCGACCGGCACGAAGCTTGCGGCAACCTCGAATACGCCACCGAACGCTCTCGGTGAGGGGCGCTTCGCGGCGCAGGACTTCCTGCGCGAGATCCATGCGATGGCGGCGAGCTTCGAGACGATCCGCATCGACGGCACCGATTATCGCCAGCGCGCGCTCGACGGCCACGCGGTCGTGCTGGAGGACGTCGACTACCGGAAGGCGATTGCGGATGCCGCTGCGCGCGGCACGGCATCGGACGACGTCTTCGGCGATCTGATCCGACACCTCGCCACCGTGCACCCGTCGCGGTACATCCGCCTGATCGCCGGCATCGATGCGATCGGACTGCGCGACGTCGTCACGCTCGAGGACCAATCGGCGGCGCTGCGCTTCGTCGCTTTCGTCGACAGGGCCTATGACGCTCAGATCCCGGTGCGGGCGACGGGACAGCTCCTCGATCAGGTCTTCAGCAGCGACATGCTGGCCGGCGGATATCGCAAGAAGTACTTGCGTGCGATCTCGCGTTTGAATGCTTTGACGAGCTCCTGAGCGGCGCGACGGGGTTTCACGGAACCCTGTCCGCTACGAAACATGATGTTAACCTGCGCCGGGTTTGCGTAACCCCCATGAAACACTAAGTGGATCTCCCACGAAATCCAGCGTGGTCACACTGGTGATCTCTACCCGAGTGAGGAATCATATGGACAGCGGAAACCTCGCGTGGTCTGTCGCCGCGACAGCCCTCGTACTCTTCATGACGCCCGGCGTGGCGTTCTTCTATGGCGGCCTCGTCAAGGCCAAGAGCGTCGTCAGCATGATGATGCTGAGCTTTGGCGCGATGGGACTGGTCGGCGTGCTGTGGATCCTCTACGGCTCCAACATGACCGTCATCGCGGAAGGCGACCCGCAGTTCCTGGCAGGCAACCCTTTCAGCGACTTCGGTCTGGCCGCCGCGACCAGCGACGGTCTGGTCTCATCGGCGTTCGGCGCGACCTTCGCGATCATCACCGTGGCTCTCATCTCCGGCGCGATCGCCGACCGGACGAAGTTCGGATCGTGGATGGTCTTCGCGGGCGTGTGGGCCACGGTCGTCTACTTCCCGGTCGCCGCGTGGGTCTGGGGCGGCGGCTGGATCTACAATCTGGGCGCGAACCTGGGTCTCGACGTCAACGTCATCGACTACGCCGGCGGCACCGCGGTGCACATCAACGCCGGTGCGGCGGCCCTCGCGCTCGCGCTCGTGCTCGGCAAGCGTGTCGGGTTCCAGAAGGGCATCCACAAGCCGCACAACGTGCCGCTGGTGATGCTCGGCGCCTCGATCCTCTGGTTCGGCTGGTTCGGTTTCAACGCCGGCGCCGAGGGCGTCTTCAGCCTGCTGGGCACCGAGGACTCGTCGGTCGGTCTCATCGTGATCAACACCCTGGGCGCGACGGCTGCCGCGATCCTCGGCTGGATCTTCGTCGAGAAGATCAAGGACGGTAAGGCGACTTCGGTGGGTGCGGCATCCGGTGCCGTCGCGGGCCTTGTCGCGATCACCCCCTCGTGTGCCAACCTCACTCCCGGCTGGGCGATCTTCCTCGGCCTCCTGGCCGGTGCGGTGTGCGCCCTGGCCATCGAGCTGAAGTGGAAGCTCGGTTACGACGACTCGCTCGACGTGGTCGGCGTCCACCTAGTCGGCGGCATCATCGGCACCCTGTACCTCGGCTTCTTCGCCACGGGAACGGGCCTGTTCGTCGGTGGCGACTTCTCGCAGTTGACGGTCCAGTTCATCGCCGCGCTCGGCGTGTTGGTGTACTCCTTCGTCATCGCCTATGTCCTCGGTCTCCTGATCGAGAAGACGCTCGGTTTCCGCGTGAAGAACGAGGACGAGATCGCGGGCATCGACACCGTCGTGCACGGCGAAGAGGGCTACGCGCTCATCGACTGACCTCTTTTCACCACACATCTCGAGGGCGTCGGACTTTGGTCCGGCGCCCTCGAGCGTGTCCGGCGGCTCGGTATGGTGGGCTCTATGGCGACGCAGAACGGCTACCTGCACGGCCTCGCGAAGAGTGTCGTGAGCCTGCTCTTCAGGGGTGCACGAGCGAGTGGCGAGGACGCGAGCCCTTCCGATGCTCGCGCGGTGAGTCCCGACGCGACGGTGTCACCGGGGCAAGCCGGTTCCACCGCGACGCGCGAGATCGATCCACCCGGCCGCGCCGCCGTGCGCGTCACGTACGCCCCGCAACGCGACGGCGACCCGGACGCGGGGGAGGTCGTCTGGACGTGGGTGCCCTACGAGGAGAACGACGGACGCGGAAAGGACCGGCCCGTGCTCGTCGTCGCACGGCAGAGCGCCGATCGTGTCTTCGCCGTGCGGCTGACCAGCAAGGCGCACGAGGGCGACCGCGACTACCTGTCGATCGGTGCGGGGGCCTGGGACTCGAAGGGTCGGCCCTCGTGGATCGACATCGAGCATCTCTACAGCGTGCACGCCGAGGGGATGCGGCGTGAGGCCGTCGTCCTCGATCTCGATCGCTTCGCCGTCGTCGCTCAGGCTCTGCAACGGCGGTACGGCTGGGAGGTGGGCGATTGAGCGCGCGTCAGACGACGTGCGCGATGGCGGTGAGGAAGTCGCGCCACTCGGCTTCGAGGGCGGCGAGGTGATCGCGGCCGCTCGCGGTGAGCGTGTAGACCTTGCGTGCCGGGCCCGCTTCACCCGGTTCCCACGCGGTGGTGACGGCTCCGTCGGCTTCGAGCGTGACGAGGGCGGGGTAGAGCTGGGCGCCCTTGATCGGGTGTAGGCCCGCGTCGATGAGGGCCTGGGAGATGCCGTAGCCGTGGCGAGGCTGAGCATCGAGGACCCGCAGGATGAGCAGAGGAAGCAGCGCGCGCTGCCAGGTTGCGGTGTTGCTCATGACGATGCCGGCTTCCGTGGGCGAGCGCGCCACGCCCACCAGACGACGAGAGCGAACAGCAGCGTGGCGAGCGGAACGCCGACGAGGTTCGCCCAGCCCCATGCGCCGTCAGGGAGCGCGCGGACCAGCGCGGACAACGCGATGACGGCGAAGAGGGAGTGCCGCAGTGCCCAGCGCACGGTCTTGGCCTGCGGGTCGTCGTCGGCGAGGCTGCGGGCGAACACGACGGGATGGCCGAACTCCAGATGCGCGTTCGTGGCACCGATCTCCTCCAAAGCGTCGTGCACTTCGCGTTCCCGGTCGCGGGCGCGCCGAGGAGGCATCCCGCGCAGCACGAGAGCGCCACGGAACCGGCGCCACCACTGAGTGTTCGTCCACGCTGAGCGCAACCCCCGGTCGGGGATGTAGCGCGATGCCCAGAGCAAGGCCGTGCCCGGGACGACGGCGGCAGCGCCGATGAGGAGGATGGGGGCATCCGGCCACCAGGGTGTGCTGTCCGGATGTGTCGCTCGGTAGGCGATGCCGACGACGAACCCGCCGATCCCCGCGACCGCCGAAGCCACGGCACCGATCGCGTGCCCGCTCGAGGCGAGGATCCGCGCCCCGCCGAGGCCGAGTGCGGCCGACCCGGACCCGCTCAGGAGCATCACCAGCCCCGGGGTGAGGGCGATCGTCCACGACCCCCCCTGCGCGCATAGCAGCAGGAACGTGACGAACAGCGCGATCAGCACGAGCTGCGTGCCGAGCGAGCGCACGGTCGCGCGCGCTCCGCCGCCACCAGAGGCACGCAGCGCCTCCTCGGGCGTCGCGAGGTCTTCGGCGTCTTGAGCGGCGACGTCGAAGGGGTTGCCGAAGAGCGACTCGGCCGGCTCGTCGGCATCGTGGGCCGCAGCGCACAACTCGTCCAGCCGGGCGTCGATGGCCGCGGAGGGCACATCCGGCCGGGTGACCCGCACCAGGTAGGCCAGGACCCACGCCGCATCGCGATCCGGCCACAGTCCCACTCATCTAGGCTAGCATCCATGCCCGTGACCCTGCTCGGCGCGTCCGAGATCCGCGCCCTGGCCGCCGAGCTCGACCTCACCCCGACCAAGAAGCTCGGCCAGAACTTCGTCGTCGACGCCAACACGGTGCGCAAGATCGTGCAGGCGGCAGAGGTCACCTCCGCCGACCGGGTCGTCGAGGTCGGCCCGGGCCTCGGCTCGCTCACACTCGCGATCCTGGAGACGGGGGCGCCCGTCACCGCCGTCGAGATCGATCACCGCCTCGCTGCGCTACTGCCCGCCACCGCCGCGGCGCACGGGGTGCCCGGCGGTGCACTGGCCGTGCTGGATGCCGACGCCCTGCGCGTCGCGGACCTCCCCGGCGATCCGAACGTGCTCGTCGCGAACCTGCCGTACAACGTGAGCGTCCCCGTGCTGTTGCACTTCATGGAGACGTTCGGCGGGATCGAGCGCGGCGTCGTCATGGTGCAGGCCGAGGTGGGAGAGCGCCTCGCCGCCCCACCCGGATCGAAGGTGTACGGCGCACCGAGCGTCAAGGCCGCCTGGTACGGGCCGTGGCGGCTGGCGGGCACCGTCCCGCGCCAGGTGTTCTGGCCCGTGCCGAACGTCGACAGCGTGCTCGTCGGCTTCCATCGCGATCCGCATCCCCGCGGGGATGAGACCCTGCGCCGGGCGACGTTCCAGGTCGTGGATGCCGCCTTCGGGCAGCGCCGCAAGATGCTCCGCCAGGCTCTCGCGCCGTTGCTCGGCGGGTCGTCCGCCGCGGCGAGCGATGCGCTGGAGCGGGTGGGCATCGACCCGACGCTGCGAGGGGAGCAGCTCACCGTCGACGACTTCGTCGCCATCGCCCGTGCGCGGGCGACGGTCGCTAGCCTGGGGGAGTGACCGAGCATCGCTTCCCGCCGTCCCGCGGCGGAGACCTCCACCGCCCGTACGGTGCCGCAGCCGACCGCTACGTCGACGGCTCGTACCGGCAGGTCGGCACGAGCGGGCTGTTCCTGCCCGCGATCTCGCTGGGCCTGTGGTGGAACTTCGGCGACAACGTCCCGTTCGACAACCAACGCGCGCTGCTGCGGCACGCCTTCGACCGGGGCATCACCCACTTCGACCTCGCGAACAACTACGGGCCGCCCTACGGGTCGGCCGAGACCAACTTCGGCCGCATGATGCGGGAGGATCTCGCCCCCTATCGCGACGAGCTCATCGTCTCGTCGAAGGCCGGCTACGACATGTGGGACGGCCCGTACGGCCAGTGGGGCTCGCGCAAATACCTGCTCGCGAGCGCCGAGCAGTCGCTGCGGCGGATGGGGCTCGACTACGTCGACATCTTCTACTCGCACCGCTTCGATCCGGTCACCCCGCTGGAGGAGACGGTCGGAGCCCTCGACACGCTCGTGCGCCAGGGCAAGGCGCTGTACGTCGGGATCTCCTCCTACGACGCCGCACAGACGGTCGAGGCCGCCGCCATCGCGCGGTCGCTGGGCACGCCGCTCGTGATCCACCAGCCGTCGTACTCGATCCGCGACCGCTGGATCGAAGACGGCCTCGTCGGCGTCCTGAAACAGGAGGGGATGGGGGCGATCGCCTTCGTGCCGCTGGCTCAGGGCATCCTCACGAACCGGTACCTGGGCGACGGCACCGCCACACGCTCTCAAGACCGTTCGTCCCTGCCCGGCCGGCACCTGACGTCGTCGGCACTGAACGCGCTGCGCGCGCTGGATGTCATCGCCCGCGAGCGCGGTCAGAGCCTCGCGCAGCTCGCGCTGCAGTGGGTGTTGCGTGACGGCGTCGTCGCCTCCGCACTCATCGGAGCGTCGCGGCCCGAACAGCTCGACGAGAACCTCGCCGCTCTGGCCGGGCCCGCCTTCGACACCGAAGAGCTGGAGCGCATCGACGTCATCTCGGCCGGATTCGGCCAGATCTGGGCCGATGCGCAATGACGCTCGCCGCCGAGGGGCCGCTCCGCGTGCACGTGCGCGCTCCGGGCAAGGTCAACATCGCGTTCGCCGTCGGTGACGTCCAGCCCGACGGCTACCACGACGTCGCGTCGGTGTATCAGGCACTGTCACTGTATGAAGACCTGTGGGTCGAGGTCGCCGAGGCCGATGAGATCACCGTCACCGGCGACGTCGACGTCTCGGGCGTTCCGCGCGACGGGACGAACCTCGCCGTGCGGGCGGCGCGGCTGGTGGCCGAGCACGCACAGTGGGACGGCGGCATCCGGCTGCACGTGCACAAGGGGGTGCCCGTCGCCGGTGGCATGGGCGGAGGATCGGCGGATGCCGCCGCGGCCCTCGTCGCCGTCAACGAGCTGCTCGGCGCCGGTCTCTCCACGATCGAGCTGCAGGAGCTCGGTGCGCAGCTCGGCGCCGATGTGCCCTTCGCGGTGCTCGGCGGCACCGCGATCGGCACGGGTCGCGGCGACGTGCTGGCGCCCGCGCTCGTGCGCGGCCGCTTCGACTGGGTGCTCGTCACGAGCGGCGCGGGGATGTCGACGCCGGCCGTGTACCGCGAGCTCGACCGGCTGCGGGGGGTGCCCGACATCGCCCCCGATCACAGCGTGCCGCGCGTGGACCCGGCGGTGCTGCATGCCCTGCGTGCGGGGGATGCGGCCGCTCTCGCCGGGGTGGTGCGCAACGACCTGCAGGATGCCGCGTTCTCGCTGCGCCCGGAGCTCGAGGGCGCGCTGGCGGCGGGGGCGCGCGCCGGTGCGCTCGGGGGCCTCGTGTCGGGCTCGGGTCCGACGGTCGCGCTGCTC